>JAZTZK010000286.1:0-6981 GCA_045637485.1 Clostridia bacterium | reverse complement strand
TTTACAGAATGATCAGTTGAGCGATGCCCACAAAAATGGTCGATCTATTGATATGATACGCAAGGAGTATTCAACATGAAGGAGAGGATCACACAGACTGCCGGTCGGCAACAGCTGGGCGAGTTTGCGCCGATGTTCGCGTATCTTAATGACGACGTGCTCTTCGGGGAGGTTTGGAACGAGGACGCCATCGACGTCAAGACGAAGTGCATCGTCACCGTGGTTTCCCTGATGGCCTCGGGCATCACCGATTCCTCGCTGAGCTACCATCTGCAGAATGCCAGGGCGCACGGCGTGACGAAGGAAGAGATCGCAGCCATCATCACCCATGCCACGATGTATGTGGGCTGGCCCAAGGGCTGGGCGGTGTTCCGCCTGGCGAAAGAAATCTGGAACGAACGGGAACAGGAGGTATAACCATGCGCAGAAATGGGAGGAAGGGCTTTATTGTCGCGCTGATCGTCGCATTGCTGCTCGTTGTCATACCTGCCTGGGCAATCTCCAGGCCCATCACGACCACGGACATCGTGCTGTCGCCTTCCGGGACCATCGAACTGACGGTCGGAGAGAATGCTGCCGTGGAGGCCGCATTGGTCCCCCGGGACAGCACCCAGCCTGTAAAGTGGTCTTCCAGCGACAGGACGGTGGCGACCGTCATGGATGGCGTCGTTACCCCCAAGGGCGAGGGCACAGCGATGATAACCGCAATATCCGGCGACAGGGAAGCCGCGGTGGAGGTCAAGGTGGCCCCTAAGCCGGTCAGTACGACGGGCATAACCTTGTCGCCTTCCGGGACCATCAAGCTGACAGTCGGCGATAAGACGACCATCAAGGCCACCCTGGAGCCCTGGAACAGCACCCAGCCGGTGAAATGGTCCAGCAGTGACAAGGCGGTAGCGATCGTCCGGAAGGGCGTCGTAAAGGCCAAGGGCAAGGGCACGGCGATCATAACGGCCAAGTCCGGCAGCAAGAAAGCCAGGGTCAAGGTCAAGGTGATCCCCAAGACGGTCAAAACGACGAAGATCACCCTGTCGCCATCCAAGACCATCTATCTCAAGGTTGGCGACAAGAAGGCCGTCGGGGCAACGGTGGAGCCTGAGGACAGTACACAGCCCGTGAAGTGGTCCAGCAGCGACAAAAAGGTTGCGAGGGTCAACAACAAGGGCGTCGTGACCGCACGGGGCAAAGGTACGGCGAAGATCACCGCCAAGAGCGGCGCCAAGAGCGCCAGTGTGAAGGTGAAGGTCAGAAAGGCCGCAAAGGCCAAGACGCTGGTGGCCTACTTCTCCTGTACGGGCACGACCGAGGGCGTGGCAAAGAAGCTGGCCAGCGTGACCGGCGCGGACCTGTATGAGATCGTTCCGGCCGAGCCCTATACCGCCGAAGACCTGGACTACGGCGACAGAAGCAACCGCGCCACCTACGAACAGGACCATCCCGATATTCGTCCGAAGATCGGCGGCGAGCCCCTCAGCCTGAAGGGCTATGGCACTGTCTACCTCGGCTATCCCATCTGGTGGGGCATGGAGCCGCGGATACTGTGCACCTTTGTGGAGAGCTACGACTTCACGGGCATCACCGTGATCCCATTCTGCACCAGCGGCAGCAGCGGCATCGGCACCAGCGGCGGCGATCTTGCGAAGCTGGCCGGAACGGGCAAGTGGCTGGATGGCGCGCGCCACAGCGGCAGCATCTCCGAGAGCGCGCTGCGCGACTGGGTGGACGGCCTGAAATAACAAAATAAGGCGTGTTTTCCAAAGGCACTTCAGGCACTTGGAAAACACGCCCCAATATTATTGCGATTAAGTCGGAACGTTCAGCCCCGACCGCCCCCGGCGCGCAGACCGCCCCGGGGTTCCACCAGGCCGTCGCTGGCCATCATGGTCTCCAGCACGCTGATATCGGCCTCCACGTCGATGGCTTCGGTGCGGAACAGGCGATCCTGCTGCTGTTCGAAGCCGCGAACAAGCGTGTCCAGCACGTCCTCGATGCGCTTGCGGCTGTTTTGTATGTTCTCTCCCTGGTAGCTCTGCTGCTCCATCAGGCTGTAGGATTTGAGTAGCTTCAGCGTGGTGGGCAGATAGTAGTTCATGAATTTGCGCACCTCTTCGGCGTGCTCGGGCTTTTCCTGCACCACGCGGAATATACTGGCGGTCAGCTCGCCGATGCGATCGATGCGTTCGGAGACGCCGGGGTCCTTGATGGCCTCGTTCAGCGCGCGGATCTCGCGCAGCTTGGCCTCGAAATTGTCGGGATCAGAGGAGGATTTCGCGGGTTCGGCGACGTTGCGCGCCTTCGGCTGCGGTTCGGCGGACTTTGCGCTGGCCTTCGGCGTCGCGCCGGTCCGGGCCTGGGCTGCCTTAGCGGCGGCTACCGTAGCGGCCCGATCCTCCGGTGTGATGTATACGTTGACCACCGGCTCGGATACGCGCTGTACGAACTGGGTTTCCACCACGCCGGGATTCAGATACAGTATCATGTGGCTGTGGTCGATATAGGCATCCCTGCCCATGAAGCCCTGGTCGATCATCTCCTGCAGGTCGCTGACCACGTTGTTGATGGGCAGACCCATGCTGGCGGCCAGGCCCCGGATGCTGATCTCCGTTCGGTCGCCGATGGCGTTGGCATAGCGACGGAACAGCTTGAAGCGCTTGCGGCTGATTTCATTGCGTATGCGCTTGTAGCCCAAATAGAGCCCGACCATGGTAGAGATCGGGGGCACGATAATCAGGAGGATGCCGATGGCCAGCAGCGAGGGCGTGGCCGGCGGATCCTCGGGAATCATGATATTGCCGTAGCGCTTCTTTGACATGTCTTTACACCTCGCTACTGAAGATTATACCATAGTTGGAAAGTACGTTCAAGTGCGCAGGTCCAAAAAACGCACACTGCATGTATCAAAACCGCGCATGTGTTTCCCAAAACGCAATTTGATGGGTTGACGGTGGGTCCGTAATCGGTTAAAATAGTATTATAGCCGTGCCTCAGTGGCATACTTAGCCCGTGGAGGTGATGTCATGAAGGCAAAGCGAAGGCGTGCGAACGACGCGGCAAACGAAGGGCCGGTCGTCGCGTCCGCCACGGAATGCACCGGACTGATGCCGGCCCTGCCGGTCGGCGACGCCCAGGACGAGGCGGAAGCGGCGTTGTACGACATTCACTCGGCGAAGAACTCGGAAAAGTGACGCACTATGGTGGCGCGGCCGACCGGCCGCACCGAAGGAAGGGGGAGAGCAATATGGAAAAGGGGCTCAGGCGACTGCTTGCCGCGGTTCTTGCGCTGCTGTTGGCACTGGGCGGAATGTCCCTCGCAGGGGCGGAGGACGACTGGCGCACTCAGCTGAGAAAGCTCTACGGACTGACAGATGATGCGCAGGATGCCCCGCAGCCGGAACCGACAAAAGGAGTCAAGGATGCGTTTGAGCTGCCGGTCACGGATCCCCAGCAAATCGTCAATTACCTGGGAAAGTACGGCAAGCTTCCGGAGAACTTCATCACCAAGAAGGAGGCCCAGGCGCTGGGCTGGGACAGCTGGTACAACTACGTGGGCGAGGTCGCCCCGGGCAAGAGCATCGGGGGTGACCGCTTCGGCAACTTTGATCGCAAGCTGCCATCGAAAAAGGGACGAATCTGGTACGAGTGCGACGCCAATTACCGCGGCAAAAAGCGCGGAGCCGAGCGGGTGATATTCAGCTCGGACGGGCTCTATTACTACACAAAGGACCACTACGAGACATTTACCCAGATGTATCCGGAGGAATGAGCGATGATCGTATTGGATGGAAGGCGTATGGATGACCGCGCCGGGCTGCACGCGGAGCTGAAGCGAAAGCTGTCGCTACCGGATTACTACGGAAACAACCTGGACGCCCTCAACGACTGCCTCGGCGAGCGCCGGGAGCGGGATTTGATTGTCGTCGAGCACGCCGACGCGCTGTTGGAGGGCTGCGAGGACTACGCCCTGGGGCTGCTGCGGGTGTTCGCCGACAACGGGATACAGGTGTTGCTGGATTAATAGATCATAAACAATGGAGGAGAATAGACATGAGTATACCAACCCCACACATCAACGCCCCGGAAGGCGCCTTTGCGCGCACGGTACTGATGCCCGGCGATCCGCTGCGGGCGAAATACATTGCGGAGCACTTATTTGAGGACGCGGAGCTGGTGAACAATGTGCGCGGCGTGCAGGGCTATACGGGCCAGTACAAGGGCAAGCGCGTCTCTGTGATGGCCTCGGGCATGGGTATGCCGTCCATGGGCATCTATTCCTACGAGTTGTTCAACTTTTACGGCGTGGACAACATCATCCGCATCGGAACTGCCGGCGCGATGACCGACAAGCTGAAGCTGCGGGATGTGGTCGCGGCCATGAGCGTCTACACCGATTCCAACTACGGTGCCCAGTTTGGCTACCAGGGTACACTGGCGCCATGCTGCTCCTACAATTTGCTCCGTCAGGCAGCGGACGCGGCGGACAGGCTGGGCTATCCGCTGGTACCCGGTCCCATCGCGTCCCACGACGGCTTCTACAGCCAGGGCGAGTACAGCGCCTTGCCGACCCTGCAAAAGCTGGGCGTGCTGTGCGTGGAGATGGAGGCCTACGCGCTGTACCTGAACGCCGCGGCGGCGGGGAAGAACGCGCTGGCACTGTTGACCATCTCCGACAGCCTGGTGACCGGCGAGGCGTTGTCCGCCGAGGACCGGCAGACCACCTTCACCAATATGATGGAGATCGCGTTGGAGATCGCATGACATCATTTTCCATAAAAACGCCTTCGCCCCGCCCAGGATGACCGCCTTGCGGCAAATGTCATTCCGGGTGGGACGAAGGCATTTTCTACAGCTTCTCGACCTCGACCACCGTGAGCGCGCTTCCTTCGACGGTAAACCGTACATCAAAACCGGCGAAGGCGACGCCGTAGCGCCGGGCGGCTTCGCCGTGGCGGTAGCCGGGACGTGGGTCCTGGGCCAGCACCTCGATCAGCGCCTGTCGCTTGTCCGGTGGAATGGTGCGAAGCAGGGCTTCGGGGAAATCCACCTTCAGGCGTTCGTAGCGAATCCTGTCGGTAAAGCCGCCGGTGGCCTCCGGGCGGCAGTCGGCATAGGGAATGTAGGGCTTGATGTCGAAGATGGGCGTGCCATCCATCAGGTCCGCCCCGGCTACGCGGAGCAAAGGCGCCTGGGGGCCGGAAAGGTCTATCGACTCCAGCTTCACGCAGGTCAGTCCCAGTGGGTTGGGCCGGAAGGGGGAGCGGGTGGCAAAGACGCCCATGCGCTTGTTGCCGCCCAGCCGTGGCGGCTTGACCGTGGGTGACCAGCCGTCCATCACCGATTCCGAAAACAGCCAGATCAGCCAAAGGTGACTGTAGCCCTCCAGCCCGCGCAGGGCGGTGGCGTCCCGATATTCCGGTTCAAAGGTGATGGTGGCCTTTAGCGCGTCCACCAGGCCGCCCTGGCGGGGGATGCCAAACTTCGACGGGAAATCGGTGTGGATGGTGGCGATGGTTTTCAGCGGTTGCACGACCTTTAGCGCTCCCTGCCCAGGAAGAACAGGGCTACGGTGCCCGGGCCGGAATGGGCGCCGATAACCGGTCCCACATAGTTGATGACGATGTCCTTCACGCCAAAGCGGGTTCGCATGATGTCCGCCAGGTAATTCGCGTCCGCCAGGCAATCTCCGTGGGAGATGAACACGGTCTGCGTGTCGAGATCCTCGCCCAGCCTTTCGGCCTGGTCGGCCAGCGCCTTCAGGGAAGCCTTTCGTCCCCTGACGGTGGTTACATTGATCAGGTGGCCCTCGTTGTCCACGTGCATGACGGGCTTGATGCTCAGCACGCTGCCCACCACGGCAGTCGCCCCGGAGATGCGACCGCCCCGCTTGAGGAACATCAGGTCGTCGATGGTGAACCAGTGGCAGAGGCGCAGCTTATTGCCTTCAACGTAATCCCGAACCTCCTCTATGGTGCGCCCCTGTTGCTTCTGCTTCCAGGCCAGGTAGATCAAAAGCCCCTGTCCCAGGGAGGCGCACAGGGAATCTACCGCGTAGATCTTGCGCTCGGGATAGCGCTCGGCCAGCTCCCGGGCGGCTGTAGCTCCTGCGTCATACGTGCTGCTCAGGCCGGAGGAGAAGCCGATGTAGAGTATGTCCTTGCCCTGGCGCAGCAACGATTCCATGGCCCCCATGAAGTCGTTGAAGTTGACAGCGGATGTCTTTGCCGGGCATTTGGTGCGCAGCTTCTCATAGATTTCCCTGAAAGAGATCTCCCGCTCGTCCAGGTAGTTGACATATTTCTGACCGTCCACATCCACATAGAGGGGAAGGACGGAAAGCTCCATTTTTTCCGCCAGCTCGGCGGGAAGGTCACAGGAAGAGTCGGTCATGAGTATATAGTCAGACACGCGTCGTACCTCCCATCATGCATTGTCAGCTTTTTCCACTCTTTATATTATATCATGATTTGTTTGTCCTGTCCTTACAAATCATCGGATTTAAAGGATTTGTAAGAAGTAGCATGGGGGACACAGCTCTGCTGTCACGCTTTCATGCGCCGGGCACCAGGCGATGTGATACTGTCCGCCCTCGCCTTTTTGACGCGCCATACGCGGCATTATAAAGCCCCCTTTCCCCTGAATGACAGTATATCAGGGAAAAGGGGGGCCTGTCAAGAGAACAGTCTCAACGGCATAAACTCAAAGTTTTTTACCCGGGATAGCGAGAGCAAATACGGTTTTTTTGCGTAATACAATACCCGCACCGTTTTTGCAGGGTCAGCATTTCTGTACCGCTCCCTGCAGCACTCTCGTTCCCCTTAAGTTAATGCCGTTGGAACCGTCCCAGGGTCACTGGAGCCTGTTCAGGTATTTGCCCTGCTCGGAGGAGGGAATCTCCAATACGGTCATGGCTTGCTGCGCGGTCATACTCAGGGATTTCATGAGCTTGCGAATGGTGTTGAGGCGCTCGCGTTCTTCGCCCTCGAC
>JAZTZK010000285.1:0-10364 GCA_045637485.1 Clostridia bacterium | reverse complement strand
ATGAACAAACCGTCCTCCGGGTGGAGCCGGTTTTTCAGCTGCGCCTCCGTCAGCCGGACATAGGGGTCCAGCTGAGGGGCGGCGATATCTGTGATTTCGATGATGTTTGGCATGGCGTTCCTCTGCTTGCACATGGGAGGGGTCGTTTTTAACGACCCCTCCCATGTGGATTACAGCCGGTCAAGGCTGGCTTTCAGCCGCCTTAGCGTCTCGTCCTTTCCCAGCAGATACGCGATCTCAAACGCGCCGCCGGGGGTGGACATCTGTCCGGAGATGGCGATGCGCAGGGGCCAGAGGAACTGGCCGTTTTTCATGCCCAGGGTGGGAATGAACGCCATCACCCGGTCGTGCAGCTCGGTCTCGGTCCAGTCGTCGATGCCCTCCAGCAGCGGCAGCGCCGCCTCCAGCGCCGCTTTCGCGCTCTCCAGCGTGGATTTCTGCTTTTTGTTGACGTAGAAGTCGTTCGCAAATTCCGGCTGCTCTGACAGGAAGCGAACCATGCCGGGCAGCTGGTTGAACACCTCGGTTCGGCCCTGAAGCAGCTCTGCAAGTCGCCTGAAATCGAACCTCGCCGGGTCAAGCGCCTTCTCAAGCCACGGTGTGGCCAGCTCCAGGTACCTCTCCGGGCTCAGCTTGCGGATGTATTCGGCGTTGAACCAATTCAGCTTCTGCAAGTCGAACACCGAGGGGGACTTGCTCAGCCCCTCCAGGTCGAAGACCTCCTCCAGCTCCTTCAGGGTGAAGAACTCCCGCTCGCCCTTGGGGCTCCAGCCCAGCAGCACCAGGTAGTTGATGACGGCCTCCACCAGGTAGCCCTCGGCCAGCAGGTCCTCGAAGGAGGGGTCGCCCTGGCTCTTGGACATCTTGCGCTTTACGATGGCCTTCACGGGATTGCCGTTCTCGTCCAGCACCGGGTTGCCGTCGGCGTCCACGGCCATCTGGTATTCGCCGGTCTTCTTGTTGCGATAGGTGCCCTCCACCATCACGGGGGTCAGGTGCACGTAGGTGGGCGGCGTCCAGCCCAGGGCCTCGTAAAGCAGGTTGTACTTGGGGGCGCTGGACAGGTATTCGTTGCCCCGCATCACATGGGTGATGCCCATCAGATGGTCGGCGATCACATTGGCGAAGTTGTAGGTGGGCAGGCCGTCGGCCTTGATCAGCACGTTGTCGTCCAATGTGTCGCAGTCCACCTCCACATGGCCGTAGATCACGTCGTCAAAGCCCGCCTTGCCCTCGGCGGGGATGTTCTGGCGAATGACGTATTCCTCGCCGGCGTCCAGTTTCGCCTGGATCTCTTCCCTGCTCAGGCGCAGGCAGTGCTTGTCGTACTTGAAGCTCTCGCCCCTGGCCTCGGCGGCCCTGCGGGCCTCCTCCAGCCGCTCCCTGGTGCAGAAGCAATAGTAGGCATGGCCGGATTCCACCAGCTGTTTGGCGTAGGGCATGTAGGTGTCCTTGCGCTGGGACTGCACATATGGGCCGCAGGGGCCGCCCACATCCGGGCCCTCGTCGTGGCTCAGGCCGGCGGTGCGCATGGAGTTGTAAATCACATCCACCGCGCCGGGAACCTCCCGCTCCTGGTCGGTGTCCTCGATGCGCAGTATGAACTTGCCGCCCTTGCTGCGGGCATACAGGTAGGTGTACAACGCCGTCCGCAGGTTGCCAAGATGCATATAACCCGTGGGGCTCGGCGCAAAGCGCGTGCGTACTTCCATTTTCGGTCGATTCTCCTTGTTATTTTTGGCGCAGGGGTATAATCTTCTCCTTTAGCGAGTTCGAGCGCCCGGAAAACAGCGTAGCGCGCCGCATGGACGCTTCACTGAACGCCATTCGGGCGTTGCGGCGAGAACGGGCCGGCAGGCCCTGGAATGGTGGCACGGCGCAGCCGTGACGGCTGTGGTCCGTCCTTCCCCGCGCCTATTTAATATCCGATCCCAGCTTCTCCCGGAGTTGGGCGATCTCCTCTCCGGTCATGCCGATATTCAAGAGATACGCCTCTGCGCAGGCAGCGAGGTCGGCGTCGTCGATGCTCTCCACCTCGAAGGCCTCGGCGAGTATGCTGCGGATGTTGCCGTCAGCGATGATCCGATAAGCCTTGGTGCCGGGCTCAACGCCGTAGAAGTTGTAGAAGGTCTCCATATAATCCGCCACCACCTCGTCGGCGGAGGCGCCCATCAGGCTCTCCAACACGGCGCAGGCGAAGCCGGTGCGGTCCTTGCCCGCCACGCAGTGGATCAGGAAAGGCGCCTCATGGGCGGCGAGGAAGCGGAACCCATCGGCCAGACCGGCCTGGAATTTTCCGGAGGAATAGTCCACCATCATGTTCAGCGCAATGATGTCCAGGCTGGAGTAATAGGTGTAGGGGTAGTCCTCATAGGCCTTCATGGCGCTCTCGCTGTCGGACATGTTCATCACGGTGCGGATACCCGCCGCGTTCACGGCGGCGTCGGCCTCGCGGTTGCGGTTGAGCATCGGGTTCACCGGCGAGGAGGCGCGGTATAGTACATGCGCGCCCATGCCGGTGGTATCGACGGCGCGGAAGTTGGCGAACTGCTCGTCCGTCAGGCCGGGATAGTCCGCTCGGTCGTCCGTCATCTCAAGGTGATGCGCCTCGATCTGATCTAAATAGCCGCCCTTTTCCTCAAGCGCGATCTTCACAGGAAGGTCAAATTGCAGACCGTCGGCCAACGCCCAGCGGTAGCCGGGGGCTTCGTCGATGTCAATCCTCTCGCCCAGGCCCAGCTTGGTCGCCAGATTGTCCCCGTTGATGCCGAGGCTCACCCGGCCATCGGGAAATTCCTCATCTGCCGGCACGATGCGCAGCACAGCCGCGCCGATGTCCACCTCGCTCATATCCGCGCAAATGGGCACCGTCAGCACATGGCCCGCCACATCCACGGACACCATGTCCCCGTACGCATAGCCCAGGTCTGTCAGCGCCCTGCCGGAGATGTTCAGCGGCAGGTTGCCGTGCTTCGAGATATTCCCAATGCCGGTCTCCACCGGCGGACAGGCGGCCCCCTCGGCCCAGACCGTCGCGGTCAGGGCCATGAGGGTCGCCAGCGCCAGGGTCAATAATCTGTAATGCTTCATGGCTTATTCCTCGGCGATATCGAAGGTGAAGATGGTGGTGAAGTCATACTTCTCACCGGCGTGGAGCACGCTGTCGATGAACTCGGGGTGGTTGATGGAATCCGGGGCGAACTGGGTCTCCAGGCAGAAGCCCTCCCGCTTGCCGTACACGCGGCCTGAGGCGCCGGGGTTGACGCCCTTCAGGGAGTTTGCGCAGTACAGTTGCACGGCGGGCATGTCGGTGAACACGTCCATCACGCGGCCGGACTCGGGGTCGGTGACCTCGGCGGCGAAGCGCAGACCGGCCTCGTAGTCGTTGATGTTGAAGTTGTGGTCGATGCCGCCGCCGAAGCCCAGCTGCTCGTCGCTGTCGGTCAGGGCCAGGCTGTCGCCCACCCGCGTGGGCTGGCGCAGGTCGAAGGGCGTGCCGGTCACGTCGCGCTGTTCGCCGGTGGGGATGCAGCGCTCGTCCACCACGGTGAAGGTATCGCAGTTCATCTCGAAGATGTGGTCTTCGATGCTCCTGCCGCCGGCCTCGCCGTTCAGGTTGAAATAGGTGTGGTTGGTCAGGTTGCACAGCGTGTCCTTGTCGCTGACGGCCTCGTAGCGGATCAGCAGCTCGTTCTCGTCGGTGAAGGTGTAGGTGACCATGACCTTCAGCTCGCCGGGATAGCCCTCCTCGCCGTCGGGACTGACGTACTTCAGGATCAGCAAATCCTCGCAGATGCCCTCAATGGGGGTCACGTCCCACAGCTTCACGTTGAAGCCCTCGTTGCCGCCGTGCAGGTGGGTGATGCCCTTCTCGTTCTTCGCCAGGGTCAGCTTGACGCCGTTCAGCTCGCACTCGCCGTTGGCGATACGATTGCCCACGCGGCCGATCAGCGCGCCCAGGTAGCCCTTGGTGGGGCAGTAGCCCGCCACGTCGTTGTAGCCCAGCACCACATTGCCGATCTTCCCGGCCTTGTCCGGCACGTTGATGGCCCGGATGATGCCGCCGTAGTTGGTGATCTCCACCGAAGCGCCGGAACGGTTGGTCAGAACATACAAATCGGCCTCGCGCCCGTCGGGCAGTTTACCAAAGCTCTTCTTCACGATGCTCATGGTTATTACTTCCTTTCACGCCCCGCGGGCAAGCCGCAGGGCATATTATCTCTTACTATATAATACATCGTTTGGCGGGGAAATTCAAGGGGGGAATGGGAAAATAAAGCTATGGCAACAGCTGCCTTGCTGTTCCTGCATAAATTTACCCTTGCTATTTCCGGCATATCTGCATATAATGGAAATGAAAAGATGCACACAACAGGAAAGGCTGTTTGATGGCGATGGATGAAATCAGAAAACTGGCAGCAGCGCACAAGATACAATGGACAAATCATTGCGCCAAACAGATGATTGAACGCGATATCAGCAGGGCGGACGTGCTTCGCTGTATCGAAGAAGGAGAAATCATTGAAGATTATTCTGATGCCTTTCCATACCCGTGCAGCCTCGTATTCGGATATGCCATGGATGACCGGACGATTCATACAGTCGTCGGAAGCGACGGGGAAAAGCTGTATATCGTGACTGTGTATATTCCGAATACTTTGAAATTTGAAGCCGACCTGAGGACGAGGAGGAAATGATATGTGCATGTTCTGTAAATGCAAAACCGTTAAGCCGAGCATGGATACTTTTCTGGCAAACTACAAGGGATGTATTCTGATCGTGAAAAACGTACCCTGTGAAGAATGTGAACAGTGCGGGGCAAAGTATTATTCGGACAGCGTCATGGAAAAACTGGAGCAGATCACCAGTGAGGCCAAGAGCCGGATGCAGGAGTTGTCTGTGACGGACTATTCCAGGGTGGCGTGAGGCTTAATAAGCTTAAGCCTCCTTCCGGATGCAATCATCAAGCTACCGGAGGACGACAGTCTTGTGATGCTGGCAGAGTGAACGAATGAAGCAACCCGAAGGCCTCCCCACGCCGAAAAAACGGCGCGAGGGAGGCTTTCCTTCGCTTTTGCCGCATTTCCCTGTTGCGTCCCGCTCAAAAATCGGTTAAAATAGGATTATGAAAAGTATTTAGTTTTAAATTGATTTCACGGGAGGCCGGTATGGAATACACGGTTCGATTCATCGACGAAGAGCGCGAGGCGCGCGTGGCGGCGGGGGCGACGCTGCTTCAGGCGCGGATCGCGGCCCGGCTGGAGGCGGACGCGCCCTGCGGGGGCCGGGGCATCTGCGGCAAGTGCCGCTGCGAGGTCCGGGGCGCGGGGGAGGCCGAGTGGCGGAAGGCGCTGATGTGCCAGGTGCCGGTGAACGGCGACATGGAGGTCCGGGCCTCGGGCAAGCGCGGCGCGCTGCGGGTGCTGACCGAGGCCGAGGCGATCTCAGGCAAATGGAATCCCATCGTGAAGGTCGTGGGCGTGACCGTGCCGCCCTGCCCCAGGGGCGAGAGCTCCGCCGACTGGACGCGGCTGGTGAACGCGCTGAAGGGCGTGGGCATTCCTGTCACCGAGCCCAACCCCCGGCTGTGCGCGTCGCTGGGCAGCCTGCTGAGGGCGCGGAAGGGCGAGGTGTGGGTCGTCGTCGCCGAAGGCCGGGTACTGGAGATCTGTGATTATGAGCCCCAGCTGTACATGGCGGCCTTCGACCTGGGCACCACGTCCATCGCCGGGTACCTGATCCACGTCAACGACCGGAGTGTGGCCTTGGCCGTCGGCGCGCGCAACCCCCAGGCCCAGTACGGCGGCGACGTGATCTCCCGGGCCGACTACGCGCTGCAAAACGGCGTTGAGGCCCTGTCCGCCTGCGCCAGGTCTGCTATCGACGCCATGCTGGGAAAGATGTGCCAGAGGGCGGGCGTGCCCCGGCGGCGGGTGTACGCCATTTCCATTGCGGGAAACACCGCCATGCACCACCTGTTCCTGGGCATCGGGCCGGATTCGCTGGTGAAGGCCCCCTACAACCCCACCCTGAGCCAGCCGCTGACGCTGCGCGCGTCGGAGTGGGGCATCGGGGCGAACCCGGAGGCGCTGCTGTTCATGCTGCCGGTGATCGGCGGCTTCGTGGGCGCGGATACCGTGGCCTGCCTGCTCAGCGGCGACTGGCTGCGCCGGGAGAAGCTGACCCTGATGATCGACATCGGCACCAACGGCGAGCTGGTGCTGGGCAACCGGCGCCGCCGCGTCGCCTGCTCCACCGCCGCCGGCCCGGCCTTTGAGGGCGCGAAGATCACCTGCGGCATGCGAGGCGCGGACGGAGCCATTGATCACGCATGGCTGGAGGACGGCGCGCTGCGCTGGCACGTCATCGGCGAGGGCCCGGCGAAGGGCATCTGCGGCTCCGGCCTGGTGGACCTGGTGGCGGCGCTGCTGGAATCCGGCGAAATGGACGGCACCGGCCGACTGGCGGCGGGGGACCGCTGCGACATCGGGGATACCGGCATCTACCTGACCCAGAAGGACGTGCGGGAGGTGCAGCTGGCGAAGGCGGCCATGGCCGCGGGGCTGCGGCTGATGGCCGAACGCATGGGCGTGACGCTGGAGGACGTCGAAGAGGTGAACATCGCCGGGGCCTTCGGCAACTACATCGACCCGGACAGCGCCTGCGCCATCGGGCTGATTCCCGTCGGGCTGCGGCGGAAGATCCTGCCGATGGGCAATGCAGCCGGTGCGGGGGCGAAGCTGGCGCTGACGGACGCCGGGGCCTGGGCCGAGGCCGAGACGCTGGCCCGGACCACCGAATTCCTGGAGCTGGCAACGCTGCCCGAATTCCAGGACGAGTTTGTGGAGCAGCTGAACTTTGAGGACGAGGATTGAACGGGGAGGTCTTGTCATGCTGAATATGGAAGAGCTGGCGGCGATGGCCGCGGAGGCGGGGTTCACCCACAGCGCGCCGCTGGACGTGGCGACTTTGGAATTGAAGGACGAGGTGCGGGCCATGTGCAGCGCGAACACCTGTCGCGCCTATGGCAAAAACTGGAGCTGTCCCCCCGCCTGCGGGGAGCTGGAGGACTTGAGGCAGCGATTCGCGCAGTACAGCCGGGGCATACTGGTGCAGACCGTGGGCGAGGTGGAGGATTCCATGGATTTCGAGGGCATGATGGAGGCCGAGGCCACCCACAAGGCGCACTTCAACGCGCTGCATGAAAAGCTGCTGGAGCAGTGGCCCGGGCTGCTGGCCCTGGGCGCGGGCACCTGTACCCGCTGCAAGGAATGCACCTACCCCGACGCGCCCTGCCGCTTCCCGGACAAGCGCGTCTCGTCGATGGAGGCCTGCGGCCTGGTGGTGATGGACACCTGCAAGGCCAATGGCCTGGGGTATTACTACGGCCCCCAGTCCATCGCGTACACCAGCTGCTTTTTGCTGGAATAGACAGAAATGGGTTTTATGGGATGCAGGGGCGCCGAAACGGCGCCCCTGCTGTGCTGAATATACAAAGGATCCCTGTGTCACCGCTCCGCCAGCTGTGACTCCACATCTTCCTTCTTCGGTATGGATACCGCCGCGCCCATGCGGGTGACGCTGATGGCGGAGGCCATGCTCGCCCGGCGCATGCACTCGGCCAGGGGACGCCCCTCGGCCAGGCCGCCGATGAAGTAGCCGGTGAAGGTGTCGCCCGCCGCCGTGGTGTCCGTCGCCTCGACCCGGAAGGCCTGCTGGCGCACGGTTTGGACGCCCTCCGGCGTCACGGCGTGGGCAATGCTGCCCGCGCCGCCCAGGGTGATCAGCACCGACAGGCCGGGGTAGCGCGCGTGCAGTACGTCCCAGGCGCGCTCGGGCTCGTCGCTGCCGGAGCACTGGCAGGCCTCCACCTCGTTCACCAGCAGCCAGGACAGCTTGCCGAAGTCCACGGCCTTCAGGCTCTCCTCGTAGGGCGAGGGGTTCAGCACGATCTTCATGCCCCGGGCGAAGGCCGTGTCCACGATGCGGGGCAGGCTGTTGACCTCGTTTTGCAGCACCAGCCAGTCGCCCGGACCGAAGTGGGCCAGCGTCTCGTCGATCTGGCTGTCCCCGATGCAGCGGTTGGTGCCGCCGTAGAGCAGTATGCAGTTCTCGCCCTTCCTGTCCACCTGTATGATGGTGTGGCCCTGCATGCCGTCGATGGTGCGAAGGTGATCGGTATTCACGCCGTTTTCATTCAGCAGCGCCCGCAGGAATGCGCCGTCCGCGCCGATGCAGCCGGCGTGGTAAACCTCCGCTCCGGCCCGTGCCAGCGCAACCGACTGGTTCAGCCCCTTGCCCCCCGGTATCACCTCGCGGGAATTGGCCTTCAGGGTTTCCCCCGCGCGCACGAAATAGTCCACGGAATACACATAGTCCACGTTCAGCGATCCAAAGTTCAGTATTTTCATAATGCGTCCTCCAGTATCATGCTCCGATCGACGGAGTTTAACATTCCTTTATCATTTTACCGGCAATCAGCCACCATTGTCAAGCCCCAAAGCGGGCAATGTGTTACCATTCACCCTTGCGGCGAGCATTGCTCGCCACAGGCATGTATGGCGAGCAATGGTCGCCGCTACGGATATGTGCCAATCGGCTTGAAGGGTGAATGGTAACGGCAATGTCGTTACAGCTCAGGGTCGACACGGTGGAACCCCTCCGACCCCGCCTGTGGCGGGGCCACCTCCCCGACGCGAAGATAGTCCTTTAGGACTTTCAGGGGAGGCAACCTCCAAAAGCCTCCCCTGAAAGGGGAGGTGCTGAGCGAAGCGAGGCGGAGGGGTTCTGAATAATCAGGACGCTGAGCTGTAACGCAATGTCATCTACAAAGATAAATCAGTATTTCCAAATCCCTTGACTTTGTAACCTCAATTATTTATAATAAGAACGATGGTTTAGGTCCATACTCAACAGATATCTAAAAGGAGGTAAATTCCGTTGAGCATCAAACTTACCGTTGACGGCAATACCGCCGTCAGCCATGTCGCCTATGCGTTCAGCGACGTGGCCGCAATCTATCCGATTACGCCCTCTTCCCCCATGGCTGAGGTCGCCGACGAGTGGGCCGCCCATGGCCGCCTGAACCTGTTCGGCCAGAAGGTCCGCGTGGCTGAGATGCAGTCCGAGGCGGGCGCTGCGGGCGCCGTGCACGGCTCGCTGGCCGCTGGCGCGATGACCACTACGTTCACCGCCTCCCAGGGCCTGCTGCTGATGATCCCGAACATGTACAAGATCTCCGGCGAGCTGATGCCGAGCGTGTTCCACGTCTCCGCCCGCGCGCTGGCGTATCATGCCCTGAACATCTTCGGCGACCACAGCGACGTCATGGCCTGCCGCCAGACCGGCTTCGCGATGCTGGCCTCCAACTCCGTCCAGGAAGCCACCGACATGGCCCTGGTCGCTCACCTGAGCGCCATCGAGGCCTCCGTGCCCTTCCTGCACTTCTTCGACGGCTTCCGCACCTCCCATGAGATCCAGAAGATCGACGCCATCGATCCTAAGGACGGCTATGCCGAGATCAAAAAGCTGGTCAACTGGGACAAGGTGAAGGCCTTCCGCGAGGGCGGCCTGAACCCCGAGCATCCGCATCAGCGCGGCACCGCCCAGAACCCGGACATCTACTTCCAGGGCCGTGAGGCTGCCAACAAGTACTACGACGCCACGCCCGCCATCGTCGAAAAGGTGATGAAGAAGGTTGCCAAGCTGACCGGCCGCAAGTACAACCTGTTCGACTACGTGGGCGCGCCCGACGCCGACCGCGTCATCATCTGCATGGGCTCCGGCTGCGACGCCATCGAGGAGACCGTCAACTACCTGAACAAGCATCGCCAGAAGGTCGGCCTTATCAAGGTGCACCTGTATCGGCCCTTCTCCATCAAGCACTTCCTGAATGCGATTCCCGAGACCTGCGAGAGGATCGCGGTGCTGGATCGCACCAAGGAATCCGGCTCCCTGGGCGAGCCCCTGTACCTGGACGTCTGCTCCGCGCTGCTCGAGGCGGGCATGGGCGACATCGAGGTCGTGGGCGGCCGCTACGGCCTGGGCTCCAAGGAGTTCAACCCGACCATGGTCAAGGCTGTGTTCGACAACCTGAAGAAGGCCAATCCGAAGAACCACTTCACCGTGGGCATCGTGGACGACGTCACCAAGACGTCCCTGCCCCTGGGCAAGACGCTGGACGTGGCCCCCAAGGGAACCGTCTCCTGCATGTTCTACGGCCTGGGCTCTGACGGCACCGTCGGCGCCAACAAGAACAGCATCAAGATCATCGGCGACCACACCGACAAGTACGCGCAGGCCTACTTCGCCTACGACTCCAAGAAGTCCGGCGGCATCACCATCAGCCACCTGCGCTTCGGCGA
>JAZTZK010000284.1:0-2579 GCA_045637485.1 Clostridia bacterium | reverse complement strand
CATCAGCTTCGCGGGATAGCAGGCAGTGTCCGAGGGGATGGTGCGCTGGCCCGAGGCGTACAGCGCGTGGTCGGACTCGGGGGACTGGATCACCTGGAAGCCCAGCTTCGTGAACAGCGCGTGCCAGAAGGGAAACAGCTCGTACATGTTTAGCCCCATGGGGATGCCGATGCGGCCCCGCTTGCGCTCCCCCGACGGGTATGCCCGCAGCATTTTCCGCTTTTCCGCGTACAGGTTCGGCATGGGCGTCCTGCCGCCACCGGTCATCTTCTCGCAGCGGTTGCCGGAGATGAAGCGCCGGGACGCGCCGCCGTCCCCGCCCTCGAAGCGTATGATGGTCAGCATGCAGTGGTTCTGGCAGCCCTGGCAGCGGGTATTGGTGGTCTTCTGGGAGAAGCGCTCCAGCTCCGCGGCGGAGAGTATGCCGCTGCGCCCGCCGGGGGTATGCGTCGCGCTCCACAGCGCCACGCCGTAGGCCCCCATCAGGCCGGCGATGTTGGGCCGCACCACGTCGCGCCCGATCTCCCGCTCGAAGGCCCGGAGCACCGCGTCGTTCAGGAACGTGCCCCCCTGCACCACGATGCGCTCGCCCAGCTGGGAGGCGTCGGCGGTGCGGATGACCTTGTACAGCGCGTTCTTCACGATGGATATGGACAGCCCGGCGGAGATGTCCTCCAGCGTCGCGCCGTCCTTCTGGGCCTGCTTCACCGAGCAATTCATGAACACGGTGCAGCGGGAGCCCAGGTCCACCGGGTGCCTGGCCAGCAGGCCCCGGCGGGCGAACTCGTCCACGGGCAGGCCCCCCGCCGCCTGGGCGAAGGTCTGTATGAACGACCCGCAGCCCGACGAGCAGGCCTCGTTCAGGAAGATGTCGTCTATGGCGTCGTCCTTGATCTTGAAGCACTTGATGTCCTGTCCGCCGATGTCGATGATGAAATCCACCCCCGGCTGCAGCTTCCGGGCGGCGATCAGGTGGGCCATGGTCTCCACCACGCCGCAATCCAGCCGGAAGGCGGTCCTGACCAGGTCCTCGCCGTAGCCGGTGGCGCCGGCCCCGGCCACAGTGGCGTCGGGGTATTCGGCATAGAACTGGCGCAGGAAATCCCGCACGGCGGGCAGGGGATTGCCCTTGTTGGACATGTAGGCGGTCTTGAGCAGGTTGAATTCCTCGTCCACGGCCACCGCCTTGATGGTGGTGGAGCCGGAGTCGATGCCGATGTATACCCTGCCGTCGTAGCCGGGACGGGAGACGGTATCCACCCTCGCCCTGGCGTGGCGCTCCCGGAAGGCCTCATAGTCCGCCTGGCTTTCAAACAGCGGCGGGCAGGAAGCATAGCGCGCCTCCCCGGAGCGGGCGCGCACGCGGGCGATCATATTCTCCAGGTCCACCTCGCGCTCGGCCTGCAGGGCCGCGCCCATGGCCACCGAATACAGCGCGTCCGCCGGGTGGATGCCCCGGATGCCCAGCGCCTTGTCAAAGCAATCCCGCAGCTCGGAGAAGAAGGTCAGCGGACCGCCCAGGTATACCACGTTTCCGGCGATCTCCCTGCCCTGGGCCAGCCCGGCGATGGTCTGGCCCGCCACGGCCTCGAAGATGCTGCGGGCGATATCCTCCTTGCGAGCGCCCTGGTTCAGCAGGGGCTGTATGTCCGACTTGGCGAACACGCCGCAGCGGCTGGCGATGGCATAGCTGCGCTCGTGGTCCCTGGAAAGGGTCTCCAGCTGCTCCACGGGCACATCCATCAGGGTGGCCATCTGATCGATGAACGCGCCGGTGCCGCCGGCGCAGGTGCCGTTCATGCGCACCTCGAGCCCGCCGGCCCCGGTCAGGAACAGTATCTTCGCGTCCTCGCCGCCCAGCTCCACGGCCACGTCGGCCTGGGGCGCCATCTGCCTGAGGGCCACGCGGGTGGCATAGACCTCCTGGAGGAAGTCGATGTCCAGCTCTTCCGCCAGGCCCATGCCCGCCGAACCGGATATGCCCAGCTGGAAGCGCTCGCCCGGAAACTTCGCCATGATGGCGTGCAGCAGCACCTCGCAGAGCATGGCGATCTGGGCCCGGTGGCGCTCATAGCGACGGAAAACGATTTCCCCCGCGTCCCCCAACACCACGGCCTTGATCGTCGTCGATCCGATGTCCAATCCTATCTTCATAAACCGTCTCCGGGCATGTTGCCCTTTGGTATTGTAATTTGTGAACCATACAAATCCAAATTACAGCATAAACCCGCAGTGTGAAGTGAACATGAATAGAATTTGAAATTGAAATGAAAATCAAAAGCAGGAGAAATATGACGCATAAGGCAGCGCAGCCGACGGGAAGGGCCGCCGGCCGCGCTGCTTTATCGGGAGATATTTCCCTGTCCCGGGGACCGTACGCAAATGAACCGCGCAGAGTGCGCCGGATATGGCCGTCTCTGTGAGGGGAATGTCGTCAATTTAGGGGGAGAATACGAAACCCCTCCGCTCACAAAAACCGCCCGTCGAAGGGGTCCCGCCTCCCCGGCCACAAAAACCGCCCGCGGGAGGGAACCCATCCCCCCGGCGGGCGCTAGCTTATGCCGTACTTCACTCCATCG
>JAZTZK010000283.1:0-13088 GCA_045637485.1 Clostridia bacterium | reverse complement strand
AGCACGGCGTCCACGTCGCCCAGGTATTCCACCCACTTCTTCGCGGTGTCCTCAGGGGTGAGGGGGTTGAGGTTCACGGGGTTGGCGTCGTACCAGCCCATGTAGCGCTGGTAGACGGCCTTGATGTTGTGGGAGAGCGTGCCGTAATACTGGCGGCAGTAGCACACCTTATCAAGGCGCTCCGGCAGCGTGAGCGTCCGCGAGATCTCCGCGGCGGTCATGCCCTGGTTGATGTAGTGCAGGGTCTGGTTGTTGATGTACTGGTATACGGCGGCGGTATCCTCCATGTAGGTGCGCAGGGTCTCGTTGCCCCAGTGCGGCCAGTTGTGGCTCTGGAACACCACCTCGGCCTCGTTGCCGAACAGGGCTTCCGCCTCGAGGATGTATTTCGCCCAGTCCGCGGCGTTGCGCACCTGCGCGCCGCGCAGCGTGTAGATGTTGTGCATCGTGCCGGTGCAGTTCTCCGCCAGCCACAGGCCCTTGTACTTCGGGAACCAGGCGTTCATCTCGGCGGGAGCCTCGGTGCCGGGGGTCAACTGGAACTGTATCTCCAGACCGTCGATGGTGATGGTCTCATTGGTCGAAAGCTCATAGGTGGGCGGCAGCAGCCCTATGGTGCCCACGGACTGGCCGAGCCCGATGCCGATGGCCATGCGCCCCGTCTCGCCGGGCTTCATGATCGCGCCGTACTGGTATTGCGCCCTGCGGCCCATGGCAGGGCCGGCGTACAGGTTCTCGCTGACGGCGTCCTCCAGAAAGCCCTCGGGCGCCAGCACCACGGTCTTGCCGGAGGCAAGCTGCTCCTCCAGCGGCAGAGTGGCATCCGCGGCATCCTCCTGGGAGATCAGCCCGTAGATGCCGCCGTAGTGGTCGATGTGGGAGTGGCTGTACAGCACGCCCTTGACATCGATGGGGCCGAAGTGTTTCTCCATCAGCGCCTTGGCGGCGGCCATGTCCTCCTGGCACATCAGCACGTCGAACACCACCCAGCCGTTGTCCGTCCGAATGAAGGTGGCGTTGGCCATGTCGTAGCCACGCACCTGGTAGATGCCGTCGCACACCTCAAACAGGCCCGCGTAGGCGTTGAGCTGGGTATTGCGCCACAGGCTCGGGTTCACGGTGTCCGGGGCCTGGGTGTCCCTGACGAAGGCGAAGTCGTCCAGATTCCAGACGACAGCGCCGTCATCGCGGTAAATGACCAGGCTCTCCGGGGCTTCGATCAGCCCCCGAAGCGCGTTCTCCTTCTCAGTCTCATCGGAGAAGTCCAAACGGTCGTACCAGGCGCGGTTGGCTTCGGCGGTGTAGGTCGTCGCGGGCTTGTTCCCGGGCTGTCCCTCCCCCGAAGTGTCGGACCCGGCTTCCAGCTTATTCAGCCGTTCCCCGGCTGCTTCAACTCCGAGCTCCAGCGCCTTACTGTAGTATTCCGCCGCCTTCTCGATGTCCTGCTCCACGCCGTGGCCGTCGAGGTACAGATCGCCAAGGCCGACGAACGCGAGGCCATTCCCCATATCCGCCGCCTTCTGATAGTATTCCAGCGCCTTGCCATAGTCCTGCTCTACGGCTTCGCCCATTTCGTACAGATAGCCCAGACTGTTCAGCGCATAGGCATTTCCCTTGTCTGCCGCCTTCTGATAGTATTCAACCGCCTTGCCGGAATCCTGCTCTACGCCATTGCCAGTGTGGTACAACCATCCCAGGTTGCCAAGCGCCTGAGCATCATCCTTCTCAATTGCCTTCTGGTACCATTCAGCCGCTTTGGCGTAATCCTGTTCTACGCCGTCGCCATAGAGATACATGTTGCCAATGTCACTCATTGCTTCCGCATCTCCCAGTTCGACCGCCTGCAGGTAATACGCCATCGTCTTGTCGTAGTCCTGTTCTACACCCTGGCCATGCCCGTACAGATAGGCAATGTTGACCAGGGCCCTCGAGCTTCCCTGTTCCGCGGCAGCCTGCCAATATTCCAGCGCCTTGTCGTAGTCCTGTTCCAGACCCTCTCCACCATAATAATACACGGTGCCGATGGAAGTCAGGCCTTCCGCATCTCCGAGATCGAAGGCCTTCTGATAGTATTCAAGCGCCCGGTCAATATCGGTGGCCACGCTTTCGTCCGTACCGAATGCGTACAGGCGGCCCAGATTGATCAGCGCCTTCGTATCGCCCTGATCCGCGGCGCTCTGCCAGTATTCCATGGCCTTATTGACGTCCTTCTCCACGCCGTTGCCTTCGGCATAGAGGTTGCCGATTCCCCTCAATCCCTCGGCATAGCCCTGATCGGCGGCCTGCTGGTAGTATTGGAGGGCTTTGTCGTAGTCCTTCGCGTCGTAGGCGTCTTTGCCTGCCTGGTAGAGGTCCTCGGCCCAGGCTCCACAGGTCGTGAAGCACAGGATCAGGATCAGGAGAAACGGGAGTACTCTCTTCATGGCGGTAAACCTCCTTTTCTTGTTGGGGCAGCATATCATAAAGGCTTATCCTCCCTGATAAACCTTTGCATCAACATTTCCTTCTGCATTCGCAGCTCCTCAGTGTCCGTCCTACTGTTGTACACCAGGCCGACTGCGTAGCGCGTGACGACGGCCAGCATCAGGTGAAGGGTGACGGAAAACATCTCCTTTTCCGACAGCTCCGTGCGCAGGGTACCGTCCTCGAGCGCTTTTCTGTAGATCCTTCCGAATCGCAGCTCCAGGCCGCGGATCATGTCCAGATAGGGCTGCATATCCTCAGGGGAAATCTCATCGCTTGCCAGATATATATTGAAGAACTGATTGAAGCGGAGCAGCGCCTTGTGCTTTTTGTACAGGTCGAGATAGCTCTCCAGATAGAAATCGAACATCTCCGCCGCCGTCCTGTCCGGTCTGTCAAGCGCCTCTTCCCGCTTCTCGTTCTCTTCCGCGTATGCGGTCCACGCCCAGGTGCCGATGGTCATGACCAGCTTTGGCTTTGAGCTGTAGTACCGATATAACGAGGATACGGCAATACCGGCCGCCCTGGCCACGTCATTCATCGTCACTTTCTCTATGCCGTTCTCGGCAAATATGCGCAAACCATTCTCCAGTATCCTCAGATTCTTGGCCGCCATTTCAACGGCGTCTTTTTCCAGATTCCTTCCCATAGCGCCTCTCCGTCCCAAACAAAAGGATACTGTCTACTACAGTAGACATTCTACACTAATAGCTCAAGAATGTCAAGATGAAAACGCAGTCCAATCGCTCTGAATTGGGTGGCAGTCCATACCGAATCGCTGCCATTTTACCGTCTTGTCAATCTCATACCTTCGTTGGTATGGGGTTATTTGTCCATCGGAATTTGCCTGTTCGCAAAAGGTGCCAAAGGAACATATCAACTGTTTTGGATACCAGAGCGTTCATGGGAACATGTCGACAAGCCGGAATCTGTCCTTCAACAATTCAGCGACTTTACCATGACCCGGTTATTCAATACCTCGTACCCGAATTTGCGATACAGATCATGCGCGTCCCTTGTAACCAGAATCCCACGAAGACCGGCATATTCCGGCAGGGATTCTATATATGACACCAGCGCGGTCCCCAGTCCCATGTGCTGATAGGCCGTATCAATAATAACGTCACACAGATAATAGTTTGTGGCGTAGTCACTGATGACACGCGCAAAGCCGACAAGCTTTTTGTCGTCATCCAGCCGCACACCGTAGCACGATGAATTCCGCATGGACTTTTCGATTTGCAGGGCTGAACGTTTATCCGCCCAATACGTCATCCTGAGCAGTCGGATGACCTCATCGATGTTCATATTTTCCGATCCGTCAACAATATCGTATTTCAAACTCATCGCTGATTCTTACTCCTCATTCATCATGGTTCCTGATCTTGATTGTGTGATCATATTCTTCTCTGCACATAGCTGCATGTAAACGGGAAAAAACATGCTTCTTTGTTCTGAAATTGTGCGGTATCTCCTCTGTTTCGTGTACGCGGAGGCCGCGCTCATGCGCCGTATCCCTTTTGCATTGTCACTTCAAAGTCCTCGACGGACATGGGCTTATAGAAGTAATAGCCCTGCATCTCAGAGCAGCCCTGGTTATTCAGGAATTCGGCCTGCTCTATGGTTTCCACGCCCTCGGCGATCATCTGCATTCCAAGCAAACGCACCATGTTGATCATGCAGCTGACAATCGTGCGGCTCTTCTCCGGGTCGCCCGACGACGTCAGGAAGTGAAGGTCCAGCTTGATGCGATCCACGGGCACCTCCTTGAGCATGTGCAGGGAGGAATACCCGCTTCCGAAATCATCC
This sequence comes from Clostridia bacterium, assembly GCA_045637485.1. Lineage (GTDB taxonomy): Bacteria > Bacillota > Clostridia > Christensenellales > Aristaeellaceae > UBA2862. The sequence goes on along the minus strand of JAZTZK010000283.1, from coordinate 8,816 downwards.
ATTTCCACCTGGAAGCCAAGGGATCTCAGCCTCTGGGTGGTCTCGATCAGTATGTCGTGGTTTTCCACATAGGCCGTCTCGGTGATCTCGATTCGAAGCTGGTCCGGCTTCAGGTCATAGGTCTGTATCAGCTTGTAAAAATGTTCGGATATGTCGCGGTTCTCGCTGATGTCATCCCGGGAAACATTCACGGAGACGGACCTGTGGTGTCCCTGTGCGTTCCATCTTTGAAGATCCTGGCAGACTCTGTCCCAAACGAAGCAATCCAGATCGTAGATGAGCCCGGCATCCTCCAGCGTCTCGATAAAGCCCGCCGGATGCAGCCAGCCCAGCTTGCTGTGATCCCAGCGGCAGAGCGCCTCCGCGCCTGTGATTTCGCCCGTCTCGTAATTGACCTGGGGCTGATACCAGACGCGGATATCCCCGTTTTTCATACCTATGGGCAGGTAGTTGATGATATCCGCGATGCGCTTTCCCCGCTCCCATTGCCCGCGGTTGTAAAACTCAAAATCGCCCTTTCGGTTCTCCCTGGCCTTCTTCTCGGCCACTCTGGCCAGGTCAAGCATATGATCTACGTCGATTTCGCGGAAGTCCTTCGGCGTCAGCACATATATACCGCTGCATATCTGCACCCTGTTTTGCTTGCCCTGATTGATGAAATAATTGTTGACCGGTTCAAATACGTTCCGTTTGTCGATATTCAGCCTTTCATCGTCCGAAATATGCCGCAGAACGACAAAATGATCCGCCGCGACCCTTCCTATGGCCTCGTCATCCGACAGATTCTCCATTGATTTGCGCGCCCAGAACCTGAGCAGATCGTCTCCAGCCTTCCGGCCGAGGCTGTCGTTGATAAACTTGAAATCCCTGATATTGTTATAGGAAAGGTAATAGGGCGCATCCTGATTGGCGCGCAGCAGCTCCTCCACCCGCTTGCGGAATCCATTCATGCTGAGCAGTCCGGTCAGCGCATCGTAGTCGAGCATCTGACGTATCCTTTCATCCTGCTCCCTGCGGATGGCATGGATTCTCTGCGCCGCGATGACCGCCAGCGCGGCCAACAGAAGCAGCGCCAGGAGGAGAACCTGCCCATACCGTTTGAGATAATCGGACAGGTCATACCTGTACAGACGCCGGGAGGTATAATCCAGAATCACCGCCTGCCTCTGGGTATCCGTCAACAAGGTGATGCCTCTGTTCAGCCGTTCGATCACCGCCTGACCCTCGGGGGTATCCGGCGCGCCCACCCGGAAGTCCATGAAAAACACCGTCGAGGGCTGCACGGCCAAATCGCTGTACGAGGGCTTCTGCAGCACATAGCTCCAGACATAGGAATTGTGCAGCAGGGCGTCCACCTCGCCTGCGCGAAGCGCCTGCACGCTCTCCGGCATGGTTTCATATTCGAGGATTTCCAGGTCGGGATAGAGCTGATGCAGCGTCTCGATGCCGCCGCCCATGGAGCGAAGCATGCCGACGCGCAGGCGGTCCAGCGGAGGCAACACCCGGTTTCCCTTCGTGACGAACGTGAAAGGTGTCTGAAACAGTTTTTCCGTCACTACGGTCGATCGTCCGGACGCGCTGGTGATCGCGCTGCCAAAGGGCATGACGACGTCATATTCGGCATTGTCGAGGGCTTCCTTTAACGTCCCTTCTTCGATAAACCGGAATACCGCGTCATAGCCCGCTTCCTCCGCGGCAAAGCGCATCAGATCCACGCCGATGCCCGTGGGCTCGCCCGTATCGGGATCCACATAGAAGATGGGACACCGGTCGCCGGGCACGCCCACCGTCAGCGCTTCCCTCTCATTCACTTCGGCAAGCGCCCTTACCGGCATGACAAGCGCAGACAGCGCCATGAACAGGCCCCACAGCATCGTGGCAATCCGCCTGTTTCCTGTTGTTCTCATGGCTGAACGCATCCTTTCTCAGTGCAAAGCAATTCCTTATATCCCTGGATTCTCAGCATCCCGCGGAACGACGATATTGAGGATGATCGCAAGCAATGCTGCCGGAACGATTCCCGATCCCCCAAAGATGTACCTGAGCCACTGGGGCATGAACCCCTGGACGGCAGTCGATGATCCGATGCCGAAGCCAAGGCCGAGGGCGATGGCCACGATCGTCGCGTTGCGTCCGGTCAGGGGTTCTCTCGTGATCAGGTTGATGCCGGAGATGACGATGTTCGCGAACATCACCACCGCCGCGCCACCCAGAACGGGCTGAGGCATGACGTTGATGATCGCGCCGATTTTCGGAAACAGGCCTGAGATCACCAGTATGCCTGCGCCCATGGCGATCGCGAAGCGATTGACGACCTTCGTCATGCTGACGAGCCCGACGTTCTGGCTGAAGGTCGTATTGGGCAGCACGCCGAAGAGCGCCGCGATGGCGGAGCCAAAGCCGTCGCAGACCACGGAGCCGGACAGCTCCCTGTCGGTGGGTTCGCGGTTCAGCCCGCCCTCCGTGACGCCGGAGGTATCGCCCACCGTTTCCACTGCCGTGACGAGGAACATGATGCACATTGGCAGGATCGCGTCCAGGCGGAATACCGGACTGACCGGCATAATGCTCGGCAGGGCGAACCAGGATGCCTGGCCCACCCTTGACCATTGCGTGATAAACGCGGGGATGGCGGAGACGGCCTGCTCCACGCCGTCGACGACCCCGACATATTCAAAGGTATTCGGCAGGATCAACCCCATAACGAACGAAGCAGCATAGCCGACGATGATGCCCAGCAGTACCGACGCGATGGAAGGGAAGCCCTTGAACGCATGCTTGAAGACCAGTATCGCGGCCAGCGTGATCAGGCCCAGCAACAGGTTCGGCATGCTGCCAAAATCCGGGGTGTTCGTGCCGCCGCCAAAGAAGCTGATGCCGACCGGGATCAGGCTGAGGCCGATGGCCATGACCACCGTGCCGGTGACGACCGAAGGGAAAAACCTGCGCAGCGGCTTGATAATGAAGCCGAGGCCCATTTCAAGCACGCCACCGATGAGACAGGCGCCCATGATCGCGCCATAGGCATAGATCCCCGTGCTGACGTCGGTGGCTATCGTGCCCGCCGCGATCCCGCCGATCATGCTGGTTGCGATGGCATTGTTGATGCCTATGAAGCCGGAGGATGTCCCCATCACGATAGGCAGTCTGCCGCCGATGGGGCCGACGGGATACAGCTGGATAAACGTGACCAATCCCGCGATGATCATCGCGTTTTGCAGCAGGGTAACGCGCAGCGCGCCAAAGCCCCCTGCGTCGGTGATCCCGCATGTCGCCATTATGACCAGCAGCGGCGACAGATTCCCGACAAACATGGCCAGAACATGCTGAAGCCCAAGGGGAATTGCCTGGCGCAGCGGAATGCGCCCTTCCAGTGTGTATGGCGAGGAGTAGGCTGTACTTTCCTTTTTCATCTGATTTCTCCTGATGGACAGCGTCGGCAGTTCAACGTTCGGCAGGCAGGGCAATCTCTGTCACCCATGCCTTTGCAGCATGATAAAGGAACCGCGATTCTACCACGGTTCCATGATAGCATATTTTTAAGAGTATTTCAACCTCATCCGGTGATTACAACGCGTCCACATCCTCCTGGGAGAGCGTCCTGACGTTGTTCATCTGGAACAGCTCGGCGGCCTTCTTGCCGTCGCTGAGCCGAAGGATCATATGGGCTTCGCCGCTCTTGGAGGCGCGCAGGAACGAATACATGTACTCGACGGACAGCCCTGCCTTTTCGATCAGGCCCAGCAGCTCGCACAGGCCCAGCGGGCGGTCCGGCACCTCGGCGCAGATGACGTGGTTGATCTTGGCGATATAGCCGTTGTTGCGCAGCGCCAGCAGCGCCGCGTCGGTCTGCTCGCTCGAGACGATGATGCGTATGATGCCGAAGTTCTGGGTATCGGCCACGGACAGGGCCAGAAGGTCGACGCCGCCCTTGCCCAACAGCTCGGTCATCTCCCGAAGCGCGCCGTTGTGGTTTTCGAGGAATACGGAAATCTGCTTGATAAACATCGCTCCACCCTCCTTAATGCAAATTGCGCTTGTCGATCACGCGCTTGGCCTTGCCCTCGCTGCGCGGGATGGACTTGGGGGCCACCAGCTTCACCTTCGAGGCGATGCCCACCACGGACTTGATCTGATCGGTGATGTACTTGCGGGCATTCTCGATGTGGGCCACGGTATCGCCGAACATGTCCTCGGTCATCTCGACCTGTATCTCCAGCGTGTCGGAGGAGTTCACCCGGTCCACCACCAGCATGTAGTGGGGCGCAACGCCGTCCGCGCCCACCAGCACCGATTCGATCTGGCTGGGGAACACGTTCACGCCGCGGATGACCAGCATATCGTCGGTGCGGCCCACGATGCGGCCCATGCGGGCCACCGTGCGGCCGCAGGCGCACCTGTCGGCGGTCAGCGTGCAGATGTCGTGGGTGCGGTAGCGGATCATCGGCTGGCCGGTCTTGGTGATGGTGGTGAACACCAGCTCGCCGTGCATGCCGTAGGGCAGCTGCTCGCCGGTGGTGGGATTGATGATCTCGGCAATGACCTGGTCCTCGTTGATGTGCATGCCCTTCTTCTCCAGGCACTCAAAGGCCACGCCGGGACCGGAGATCTCGGTCAGGCCGTAGATGTCGCAGGCGTCGATGCACAGCAGCTCCTCGATGCGCTGACGCATCTCCTCGGTCCATGGCTCCGCGCCAAAGCAGCCCGCCTTCAGCTTCAGGTCCCTGGCGGGATCGATGCCCATCTCCCGGATGGTCTCGCCAAGATAGGTGGCGTAGGAGGGCGTGCAGCACAGCAGCGTGGTGCCCAGGTCCCTCATCATCAGGATCTGGCGCTGGGTGTTGCCGCTGGACATGGGAATGACCATCGCCCCGATGCGGTCCGCGCCCTGGTAGGCCCCGAAGCCGCCGGTGAACAGGCCGAGGCCGTAGGTGACCTGGACGATGTCGTCCTTCGTAGCGCCGGCGGCGGTCAGCGTGCGGGCCATCATCTCGCTCCAGACGTCGATGTCATTGCGGGTATAGCCGGATACGATGGGCTTGCCGGTGGTGCCGGAGGAGCCCTGTATGCGCACGATCTCGCTCCTGGGCGAAGCCAGAAGGCCAAAGGGGTAGTAATCCCGCAGGTCGGTCTTTTCCATGAAGGGCAGGTACTTCAGGTCCTCCAGGCTGCGGATATCCTCGGGCTTGACACCCGCGGCGTCCATCCGCGCCCTGTACATGGGCACGTTCTCGTATTCCCGCTTCACGGTGGCCGCAAGGCGTTGGCCCTGCAGGGCCGTCAGCTCGTCGCGGCTGATGCATTCCATCTCAGGATTGTATATCCTTTGGACTTTCTGGCTCATTTCCATCATACCCTTTCGAAGCATATCGCTTTGGTAATATTCTACCATTTCAACAGATGCAATGTTTGTCTTTTGGAAAACCGTTCTGTTAAATATTTGTATCTGTTCAATCGTGGCGGCGTAGACGCCGCCGCTACGAGGAGATATGCCTGTAGCGGCGACACGAAGTTAGTCCTTTAGGGCGGCCTCCAGGCCGCCAAAGTAGCTGCAAATACATCAGGCCTGAATAGATACAAATATTGTTTATCTTCCAACCTGCTCGGCCACCAGCTGCTTCGCGCCGTACATCTCTCGCAGCTTCGGCTTTTCGATCTTGCCGGTGGGGTTGCGGGGCACGTCGGCGAAGATGATTTTGCGGGGGCGCTTGTAGCGGGGCAGCGCCTGGCAGAACCTTTCGATGTCCGCCTCGGTGGTGGTCGCGCCGGGCTTCAGTTCGATGATGGCCGCGGCGATCTCGCCCAGGCGGGGATGGGGCAGGCCGATGACGGCCACGTCCTTGATGTCGTTGTGGGCCCGTAGGAAGTCCTCGATCTGCACCGGATACAGGTTTTCGCCGCCGGTGATGATGACGTCCTTCTTGCGGTCCACCAGGTAGATGAAGCCTTCTTCATCGCGCATGGCCATGTCGCCGGTCCACAGCCAGTCGTCGTGCAGCACCTCGGCGGTGGCTTTGGGATCCTTGTAGTAGCAGGTCATGACGCCAGGGCCCTTCACGGCCAGCTCGCCCACCTCGCCCTGGGGCACATCGTCGCCCTGCTCGTCGATGATGCGGGCCTGCCAGCCGTAGCCGGGAATGCCGATGGCGCCCACCTTGTCGATGTTGTCAACGCCCAGGTGCACGCAGCCGGGGCCGATGGACTCGGACAGGCCATAGTTGGTGTCGTACTGGTGGTTCGGGAACTTCTCCTTCCAGCGCTTGATGAGGCTGCGGGGCACGGGCTGGGCGCCGATGTGCATCAGCCGCCAGGCGGACAGGTCGTAGTCGTCCAGGTTGATCTCGCCCCGGTCGATGGCGTCCAGTATGTCCTGGGCCCAGGGCACCAGTAACCACACGATGGAGCAGTGCTCCTCGGCAGCGGTCTTGACGATGGTCAGGGGCTTGACGCCCTTGAGCAGCACGGCGCGCCCGCCCACCAGGAACGAGCCGAACCAGTGCATCTTCGCGCCGGTGTGGTACAGCGGCGGGATGCACAGGAACACGTCCTTGTGGGTCTGACCGTGGTGCTTCTGCTCGGTCTTGCAGGCGTGCATAAGGCTCTCGTGGTTGTGTAGTATCGCCTTGGGGAAGCCCGTGGTGCCCGAGGAGAAGTAGATGGCCGCGTCGTCCTCGTCCTCCAGGTCGATATTCGGCGCGGTGCTGGACTGGTTCGCCGCCAGGTGCAGGTAGTTCTCGGCGAAAGTCGGGCAATTGTCGCCCACGTAGAACAGCAGCTTCACCCTGGGCATGCTGTCGATGCTCTCCTCCACGCGGCCGATGAACTCCGGTCCGAAGAACATGGCGTCCACGTCGGCCAGGTCCGCGCAGTACTGTATCTCGTCAGCGGAATAGCGGTAGTTCATGGGCACCACCAGCGCGCCGGTCTTGAGTATGCCGAAGTACAGCGGCAGCCACTCCAGGCAATTCATCAGCAGTATGGCGACCTTGTCGCCCTTTTTGATGCCCCGGCTGAGCAGCAGGTTGGCGCAGCGGTTGGCCTTCTCGTCGAACACGCTCCAGGTGATCTCCCGGCGGAACTCCTCGGAAGCGCCGCGCTCGATCAGCTCGTACTCCTTCCAGGTCACGCGGCGGTCCTCCCGCACCTCGGGGTTGATCTCCACCAGCGCGATCTCAGAGCCGTACTTCCTGGCGTTTTTTTCAAGAATCTCGGTAATTGGCATGTGAATCGGCCTCCAAATAAAAAATACCCGTCCTCCGCGCGCGCAGAGGACGGGGAATAACCCGTGGTACCACCTCTATTTGGCGCGGCCTCGCGGCCAACGCCCTCACGAAACGGCATACCCGCCGTTCCCGCGCTGTATCGGGCGCGCCCGCCGCGGCCTACACAGGCCACTCGGCCCTTCAGCGCGGCGCTCCGGAGTGTATTCAGTCGTTTCGCGCAACCGCCTTTCACCCGCCGGCGGCTCTCTTGTGCGTTGGAAGCGGCTTACTTGTCTCCCTCTTCGCATTAATCGAAGTATATCATTTTACAACATTCACCGCAAGTTAAAGTTGCGTTGCCTGTCATTGGTCCTTGCCCTCGTAGTGCTCCTCGTTGGTGCCGTCCTGCCAGAGGCGCTCGATGTTGTAGTACTGGCGCTCCTCGGGATGGAAGATGTGCACGATCACGTGGGCGTAGTCCAGCACGATCCAGCGCGCGCCGTTCTTGCCCTCCTTGCGGCGGGGCTCGATACCCTCCTCGGCCAAGTGCTCCTCCACGTCCTCGGCCAGCGTGTGCACCGACTGCACGTTCCGGCCGCTGGCGACCACGAAGAAGTCGGTGATGGAGGTCATGTGCCCGACCTCCAGTATCTGTATGTCGGTCGCGCCCTTTTTGTCCAGAATACCGGCGATCTTCTCAGCCAATGCCTTGGAATCGATCATGTTGCAAACCTCCTGTTTTGTATTTCGTCGTCATTTGTCGTAATGGTCCAGCAGTGCCTGGCTCCTGGGATGCACGTGCTTGCCCTGGGACTTCAGGTGCTTCGCGGTCAGCTGCGCGCAGCATACCATGGCGCGATAGATGTCCTTCTCCGCAAGCTTCCGCGCCTTATCCAGTCCCGGAAAGGGCTCGCGCCCCGGTTCGATGAAATCGGAGACGTAGATCAGCGCGTCCATCGGGGACATCTGGCCATCCCCCACCGTGTGCTTTCGGATGGCGCTGAGTATCGACGCATCCCTTACGCCGAACACGTCCCTGGCCATCACCATGCCCGCCGGGGCGTGCAGTATCGCCTTTGTCTCCAGCTCCTCCTCGTCCATGTCGGGCAGGTTCTTCATCACCAGCTCCCGCATCTCGTCCAGCGGCATGGACTTGGCGCAGTCGTGCAGCAGCCCCGCCAGCCGGGCGCGCAGCGGATCGACGCCGCAGCCCGGCGCCAGTCGCTGGGCCGTGTTGGCCACGCCCAGGGTATGGGTGAAGCGCTGACTGGTCAGCATGCCCTTCAATCGGTCCAATATCTGCGCTTCGCTGTATTTGCAGAGATACAGTCCCTTTTGACGGATGTATTCTGCCACCTGCGCCGGCACGCAATCGTCGATGGGCAGGCCCTCCGCCACCCGCCTGCGCACTGCCGTGGACGAGAGCGCCGGGCCGCTGACGGGCAGCAGGTCCACCCGGGTCCGGTAGCAGCTGCCGATGGCCCTCGCCCGCAGGCGCGCCAGATCCTCGTCGCAGCCCGGGCGGCTGACCGCCGCGAAGGAACACAGCCGCGCAATGCGGGGAAACTCCTTCCAGGTATCCAGCTTGTTCAGCGCGTCCGCGCCAAGTATGTA
>JAZTZK010000282.1:0-18735 GCA_045637485.1 Clostridia bacterium | reverse complement strand
TCCGCCGAGAAGGCCGCGGGCAGCGCGTTGTAGGCGATCTTTTCCAGTATGTCGGCGTATTCGGCGTTGAAATCCCCCAGGGCCAGCAGCGTCTCCAGCGTGCTCATCAGCTCCACGATGGCGCAGAGCTCGGAGCCCTGTGTGGGGCTGTTGCCGTTGAGATGCTTGTCGCAGATGAACATGCCGCTGGCCACGCCGTGGTGGCGCACCAGCTTGTTCCAGCCGAAGCGGAAGCCGCCCTCCTCCTTGAAGCCCGACTTGAACAGGTTGATCACGCCGGGGGTCTTCAGGCCCATGGCGATGTTTACGCCGTGGGACAGGTGGAACTGGGTGTGGAAATAGGGGCGCTTTTCCCCCTCCAGGGGCTCCTCCCGCTCCTCCTCCAGCGCCTCCTTGAGGCGCTCCCACTTCAGCGATCGGCTCATGGGCACGGTGTTGGCGAAAGTGTGGAAATAGTTTGGCCAGTCCAGCGTCTGGGCCCGCAGCTTCCTGCACAGCTCCAGCAGGTGCTTTTGGCCGGTGATGTTGAACAGCCACAGCGCCAGCTCCATGTTCTCGCCGCCCCGGGCCACCGCCCACGCCTTCAGCGGGTGGTCGCTCAGATGCGCCACCTGGTACTTGAAGAAACGGTCCATCAGCACCAGCACCCGCCGGTCATTTGTGGCGGTGAAGTACTGGCGAAGGGCCTTCAGCGCGATCATCAGCGGCCAGTAATCGTCGTTGCGCTCGGGGCCGAACCAGCCGTCCTCCCGTTGGCTGGCCAGGATCCACTCGATGTAGCGCATGGCCTTGGCCTTCAGCGCCTCGTCGTCCAGCGTCCAGGCCAGGGCCACCAACCCATCCAGGTAATAAGGGGCGTTTTCGCCGCAATTGCCCGGTCCACCCAGCCAGCCGGACTCCGGCCCCAGGTCTGCCCAGCGCCCGTCCAGCCCGCCGGTCAGGCCGTCGCGCTGGGTTTGCAGCTGCTCAAGCAGCCACTCTTCGGGGCGGATGCTGCCCAGGGGAAGCGGGGAAAGGGTATTCGGCGTCAGCGGCGCCCTGTTGAAGATGGGTTTCATGTCTGCACCTCTATTTATTCGAAGATACGATATTCACATTCGATTCTGCCGTTATAATAGCGCCTGCGCCGGGTGGCCCGGCGGCCATAGGCCTGCTCGAACCCCGTATCGGCGCTGAAGGCGCACAGCTTCCAGCCCCTGAAGCGCCTTTGCAGCTCGCCCAGCTGACTGGCGACGGCGTGCGCCGCCCGCTGGTTGTCCAGCCGCTCGCCGTAGGGCGGATTGGCCACGAACACGCCCGCCGGCTCCGGGGGAAGCGCATCGCCGGGATTCAGATCCCGCATGTCTTTCACCCACAGGGCGATGCGCCCCGCCAGCCCCGCCTGCTTCAGGTGACGGGTCGCCAGTTCGAGGGCCTCGGGGTTGATGTCGCTGCCGGACACGGCCAGGGGCCGACGGCTGCCCTCCCCGTACTTTTTCCGGGCTTCGGCGCGAATCGCGTCCAGCGCCGCGTGGGGCACGCAGGGCCAGGCCTCCATGGCGAATTTCCGGGTCAGGCCGGGGGCGCGGTTCAGGGCGATGAAGGCCGCCTCGATCAGTATCGTGCCCGTGCCGCAGCAGGGGTCGTGCAGCGGCTGCCAGGGGTGCCAGCCGCTCTGCAGCACCAGCGCCGCCGCCAGCGTCTCCCGCAGGGGCGCCTCGCCGTTCCAGGTGCGGTAGCCCCGCTTCGAGAGCGGCTCTCCGGAGGCGTCCACTGCCACGGTGACCGCGTCGTTTCGAATGGAGATATCCACCTGGAACACGGCACCGGTCTCGGAAAACCAGTCCGCCCCGTAGGCGGCCTTCAGCTTTTCCACCATGGCTCGCTTGGCGATCTTCTGCACGTCCGACGGGCTCATCAGTTTGGATTTGACGCACCGGGCGCGGATCGGGAAGGCCGCGTCCGCCGGCAGCAGCTTCTGCCAGTCGATGGCCTTCACGCCCTGAAACAATTCCTCATAGCTTTGGGCCTGGAAACGTGACATAACCAGCATGATCCTGTCACAGGTGCGCAGCCACAGGTTCGCCCGGAAGGCGTCCTCGAAGCTTCCCTCGAAGAACGCGCCTCCCACGTCCATCACCCGGACGTTCTCCATGCCCATGTGCTTCAGATCCCGTCCGGTCATGCCCTCCATGCCAAAGGCGGCGCTCGCTATCCATTCCATCGATTCTTCTCCATCCGGCGGTTTCTTATTACAGTCAGAACAAAAAACTATTTCCCCCTATTATTCCATATTTTATTATAGTTGATTAAGCGCCTTTCTTCAAGTGAAGAAGGGCGCTTACAAACATTTAACCTCGAATGAGCCTTTGCCCGTGCAGCGGCGGCAATCTGCCGCCGATAACTGTCGGGAGAACCATGGCGGCAGGCTGTCGCCGCTGCAGGCATATCTCCTCGTAGCGGCGGGGTCTACGCCGCCATGAGTGAACAGATACCCTTACACAAAATCGTCCCGCATTGGGGCGAAGATGTCCAGCAGCGTGCCCGCCTCCAGGCACAGCGTGCCGTGGGGGATGTCGGGCGGGAAGGCCAGCGTATCGCCGGGGCCGACCTCTACGGGCTCCCCATCCACGTTGAAGCGAAAGCGGCCGGAGCGCACATAGGTGTTCTGGCAGTGGGGGTGGGTGTGTACGGCGCCCTCGCCGCCCTTCTCAAAGTTGACCTCGACGATCATCAGCTGGGGCGTGTAGGCCAGCACCCGCCGGGAAACCCCGTCGCCCAGGTCCTTCAAAGCCACATCCCCATGGTAGACCACATTTGCCTTCATAAGATTACCTCCTTAATTTGGTTCAGATTGAGCAGCGACAGATCAGGACTCGCTGTCAAAAAACGCCAATATGCCCCGCCACCACGGGAACAGCACCGCGTCGGGCGAGCGGTAGATCTCGTGCTTCGAGCCCGGCACGAGCGTCCGCTTCCCGTCCGACAGCCGCGACGCGAAGGCCTTCTGGGCACCGGGCGTCACGGAGCCGTCGTCTTCGGCGGTGAACAGCCGCAAGGGAATGTGGATGCGCTCCACAGCGCCGGGGGCCAGCACGGCCTTCGACGCCCGTATCGCCTCCCGGGTCCAGCCGTAGGTGGGGCCGTTGTTCTGGAATGCGGGGGTCCTGACGCGGATGCTGTCATACCAATCAAAGCGCTCCCGTCCGGTGGCGCAGGAGGTTTTGAAATCCTCCGCGCCGGCATAGGGCTTCGATACGAACACCCGCTTCCTTTCCCATCGCATCCGGTCCGCCGCGTCACACAAAAGCCGAATGACCGACGGGGGTACCCCGCCCAGGTTCGGCGCGATCATCGGCGCGCACAGCGCTGCCCTGGCGAACACGCCGGGGGTGCTCTCAAGGAACAGCGACGAAACCGCGCCGCCCATGCTGTGGGCAAACAGCATCCAGGGCTTTGGCATGCCCTTCAGCACCCCGTCGCACACGGCCTTCAGGTCGGCCACGTAGGCCTCGAACCGATGCACATGGGTCAGGGATATGTCCGCGATCGCCGGGTCGCGCCAGGAGCGTCCGTGGCCCCGCTGGTCGTAGGCGACCACGCTGTAGCCGTGGCGCAGCAGCGAATGAATCAGCTCCGCGTACTTGTCGGCGTTCTCGGTGAACCCGTGGACGATCATCACCGTTCCCCCGGGGCTTTCGGCGTCAAACCGGCTGCAAAACAGGGGCTTTCCATCCTCTCCCGCCACGGTGACGTCCCTGCGTCGCGCCGCCAGCCAGGGGAGCACGATCCCGTTCATCGTCTCTGCGTAGCGCTCAGACAGGACCAGCCCGTCGGGATTGAATCGGTCGTCATCCATCACGAAGCCTGGCATTGTACATTCCCCACTCCCAATTCCTGATTCCTTGTTCCTAATTTCTGCTTCCTGCTTCCAAATACATGACATTATATTAACATATAATTGTCGCTCAGGCAAGAAAAAAAGTTGCGGCAGGCGCGTCTTTCCCTTGCGTAATTATTTACCCTATGGGCGAATGGTAATGGGTGCGGGGACTTGTTTCCCCTGCCGATACCACTTCGGGAATAGGGAACATACCATAGGAAATACCACATCATAAAGTGGTCAACTGGCAAATGGATTATTCGTGTCGCCCCAAAGGATCGGCTTCGCTTAGGAAAATGCATCGGCAGATGCGGCGCCGTATCGTGCGATATTTCCATAATGACATTGAAGTATGAAAAGCTTGTCTTCGCAGTGCCAATAGAAAGCCTGCTTCCTCGCGCCACATCATCAGCCCTTGCAAGCGAGTCAAAATTGTGATAAGCTATATTGGCGCCCCGGTTCGGCCTGCGCCGCAGGGACGCAATTATCCTTGAAAAAGGAGATCGTTATGAAAAAGATACTGTGCGTTTACCTGGTGCTGTCGATGCTGTTTACGAGACTGGCCAATGCGGAAGGCGGCGCTGCTGCCACGCCGGTCCCTGTGCCGCTGGATGTCCTGCCCGAGGCAGGCTGGCAGTACACCGTCCAATTCCCGGACTGGAAGGGCTATCTGGACGATACCCTCGCCATGAACAGCATGTTCAGCTTTCGCTTCTACCACGGCCAGGGGTCGATTTATTTGGACGTGGCCGATGGCGTGACCGGCTTCAACCTGTACGTCAACGGCGTGAAATGCGACACGGCGGGCGTGGGCGCGGGCCTCTGGTCGGTGGACATCTCCGCGGCGGCGGTGGACGGCATGAACACGCTGCAAATCACCAACCTGCGGCCCGGGGGCATCGAAAAGGCGGTCACCGCCTACATTCCCTATCCCGTGGTGCTGCCCGGGGACGCCGCGGAGGAGGGCATAGACCCTGAGGCGCTGCGGCTGATCGGCGACATCATTGAGTCCGACGTGGCCCACGGCTTCACCAGCGCCCAGCTGGCGGTGGTCAGAAACGGCAGGCTGGTTGCGGAGCAGGCCTGGGGCCGGGTGAACAGCTACAATCCCGACGGCTCCAGCAAGGCCGACGCCGCCCCCGTCACCGCCGAAACGATGTACGACCTGGCCAGCGTGACCAAGATGTTCGCCGCCGGTTACGCCATCCAGAAGCTGGTGACGGAGGGACGGCTGGATTTGAATGTCCCCGTGGTGGAGATCCTGGGCGACGGCTTTGCCGAGGATACGATGGACCTGACTTACGCCGGGGTGGACGACCTGCCGGATCTGGAAACCCAGAAGGCATGGAAGCGCAGCCTGACCCTGAGGGACCTGCTGTGCCACGAGGCGGGCTTCCCGGCCGCGCCCAATTACAACGATCCGGATTTCGACTTTGCGACCCAGCAGCGGGGACTGCCGGGGTCGAACGTGATCTACGCCGTTGGCCGCGAGGATACGCTGAAGGCGATATTCAGGACGCCCCTGATGTACCCGCCCCACAGTCGCACGCTCTATTCCGATGCCGACTACATGCTGGCCGGATTCATCGTGGAGGAGGTCACCGGACAGCGGCTGGACGAATACCTGGAGCAGAATATCTATGGCCCACTGGGCCTTGAGCACATCGGCTACCTGCCCCTCGAAAACGGCTTTGCCCCCGGGGATTGCGCAGCCACCGAGCTGAATGGCAATACACGGGACAACAACGTATCCTTCCCCGGCGTGCGCACCGAAACCCTCCAGGGCCAGGTGCACGACGAGCGGGCCTGGTATTGCATGGAGGGCGTCTCAGGCCATGCGGGCCTGTTTGCCAGCGCCACGGATCTGGCGAAGCTGCCCAGCGCCATGCTCACCGGGGGCTACGGCGATTGCCGGCTGTTTTCCCGGAACGTGATCGACGTCTTTACCGCGCCCAAGGGGTTTGACTTTGGCCAGTGGGGCCTGGGCTGGTGGCGACAGGGGGACGCGCAGCGCCCGTGGTACTACGGCACCCAGGCTGCGCCGGGCACAGTGGGCCACCAGGGCTGGACCGGAACGCTGGTGATGATCGATCCCAGCCGCGAGCTGGTGGTGGTCTACCTGACGAACAAGATCAATTCCCCGGTGCTGAGCGCCAGCGAGCTGAACAAGTTCGCGGGCGGCTGCTTCACCGCGTCGACCCTGGGTTTCGTGCCCCAGCTCCTGTCCATCGGCATGGACGGGAAGGGCGATATCTCCGAGCAGCTGACGGACCTGCTGGCCGACATGGCGGTGGAGAGCCTGGGGAAGATCCCCGAGGACGCGGCGTCCGATCATCCCTATGTGCAAAACGCCGTGAGCAAGTTCGAGTTGCTGAAAGCCCGGGCCGAAAGGGCGGGAAATGACGAATACGTCGCATTGGCGGAGGCGTGGTTGGGCAATCTCTGACAACTGTGATCATCGGAGGAATTCAATGCAAATCAAGCAAGGCATTCGGGGTTGGTGGATCGCGCTGGCGGCGGTGCTGGCCGACCGGCTGACAAAGCGGCTGGTGGCGCGTCTTCGCCCCGAGGGCGGCGTGTTGGTGCCGGGAATGGTGAACCTGAGGCCCGTAGAAAACCGGGGCATCGCCTTTTCGATGCTTTCGGGACAGGGGCTCGCGCTGGCGCTGTTCACTTCGGTGCTGATCGCGGGGCTGGTGATCTGGCTGGTGAGCCATCCCACCGCCCCGACCCTTGTGCGGACCGGCCTCTGGCTGATCGCCGGGGGCGGATTGGGCAATCTGTACGACCGGCTGACGACGGGCAGCGTGTCCGACTTCATCGAGCTGGCTTTCGTGCGCTTCGCTGTGTTCAACGTGGCCGACGTGTGCATCTGCGTGGGCGCGGGGCTGGTGCTGCTGGGTACCCTGCGGGGTGAGAAGCATGGAAAATAGCCTCGTTTACACCGCCCTGGTCGAAGTGGACCGGGAGGGCGAGCGGCTGGACGTGCTCGCCGCGGAGCTGGCGGGAGTCACCCGCTCCCGGGCCGGGGCGCTGATCAGGCAGGGCGGCGTCTTCGTGGACGGCGCGGCCCAAGCCAAGGCCGGCTTCAGGCTGAAGGCGGGCATGGCTGTGCGGGTGGAGGTGCCCCCGGCGGCTCCGGCGGCCGTGGAAGCCGAGGACATCCGCCTGGACATACTCTATCAGGACGACGACCTGGCGGTGGTGTTCAAGCCTTCGGGCATGGTGGTGCACCCGGCGGTGGGCAACGAACGGGGCACGCTGGTGAACGCGCTGCTGAAGCACCTGGACAACCTGTCCGGCATCGGCGGCGAGATCCGCCCCGGCATCGTCCACCGCATCGACAAGGATACCTCGGGCCTGCTGCTGGTCGCCAAGAACGACCTTGCCCACGTCTCCCTGTCCGAGCAGATCAGGGCACACACGGTGAAGCGGGCCTATCGGGCCATCGTGATCGGTGGCTTTCGGGAGAGTGCAGGCAGCGTGGAGGGCCCCATCGGCCGGCATCCCACCGATCGCAAGCGCATGGCCATCGTGCCCGGCGGGCGGGAGGCCACCACCCACTGGACGGCGCTGGAGCCGCTGCGGGGCGCCACGCTGATCGAGGCGCGGCTGACCACCGGGCGCACCCACCAGATCCGGGTGCACATGGCCTCCATCGGCCACCCGGTGCTGGGCGACCCGGTGTACGGGCCGAAGAAATCCCCGTACCCGGTGGAGGGCGGCCAGCTGCTGCACGCCTTCCGGCTGGGCTTCGTCCATCCTCGCACCGGGGAGGAGATGCTGTTCGAGGCGGAGCCGGAGGCACGGTTCACCTATTGGCTGGAAAAGCTGAAAAAATAACACCGTTCTGGAGGAAAATCAAATGAGCCGATTGGGCGATACCATACAGAAGGCCAGGATCAAGGCCCAGATGACGCAGAAGGCGCTGGGCAGGAAGTGCGGCCTGGCGGAGAGCTTTATCAGGGACGTGGAATCCGGGCGAAGGATCGTCTCCGACGAGCAGGCCCAGCGCATACTGAAGGTGCTGGGGGTGGCCAACCCGGTGTCCACCGAGCTGGAGGTGGCCGCGGAGCCGGAGGTGAAGCTGCGCCCCAAGCCCCGGGCCTATGTGCTCTCGGCCCAGGAGCAAGCCGAGAACGCCCGGAAGGCGGCGGAGGAATCGTCGGACGCCTGGCTGGACGCCCTGGGCGGCGTGGTGAAGCGGGTGCCGGTGATGTCGCCGGACGGGCTGGTGATCGATCACGTGCTCACGCCCATCGTGAACGGCAAGATCGAGGGCGGCGCGCCGGACAAGGTGCTGTACTACCGCTGCCCGGACGACATGCTGCGGGGCTTTCGCGTCCATGCGGGCGACCTGCTGCTGGTGGTGCCCGCCTCCAAGGCCGAGGATGGCCAGCTGATGCTGGTGGATTACCAGGGCCAGCGCATGGTCCGCAAGCTGCTGAAGCTGGACGGCGGCCGCGTACAGCTGCAGGCCTTCGACCACGAATTTACCGCCACGGTGGGCACGGTCATGGATGTGAAGGTGCTGGGCCGGTGCGTATCCCTGACGCGGCGGCTGTGATGAAAGAAAGCGCCTGATTAACCCTACCCGGCGCGATAGAGCGGAATGATGGCCTTCCCTCCCGCATACCCATGACACAGGAGGGATGACCATGATTCGAAACGAATACCGGCGGGCTTTTGTCATGCTGCGGGCGGTCATGCCGGGCTACGGCGGCCACGTCCGGCTGGAACGGCGGACGCTGACGGGCAGCATGTACTTCATCATCACCGCGCCGCAGGGGGTGGGAGAGCTGGCCGCGGCCCTGGTGGGGCAAAGGAACGGAGACTACTATGCCACGCCTGTCGGACCGCTGATTCGAGACCGGCGGGGCCAGCTGGCGCTGGCCTGGCAATTCGATCCTCGCGGCATCGATGGCCGACCCCTGGAGGCCTATTCCTGGATCGCCGTCGTCGCCACGGGCGGCCCCTGCGCGCTGGCGCTGACCGGCAACGTGGACGGTTCCCGGACGGTGGACGTCCGCGCCCTTGAGCGCGCGGCCTGCGCTCTGTTTGCCCCGGAGACGTCCGCCGCCGCGCCTGCCGACGATCTTCCCGAACCGGAGAACGCGCCTGCGCCTTCCCGGGCGCCGGGGGACGTTCTTCCGGACGCGCAGCTGCCATCCGGGATTTCCCCTGACGATGCCTCGCCCCGGACGACGCCGGACGATGGGGCAGGGGACGGCGACGAAGAGACGCGCGGCGATGTGCGCATCTATACGATGACCCGCGCGCGCCTGCGCCGCCTGGCCGGCCGGAACGACGGAGTCGAGGCGAGTCAGGGCGCGCCGGCGAGGGATGCACAGGAAGCCGCGGCGCCGCAGGCTGCGCCTGAAGCAGAGTGCGCCGAGGCCGGGCCTGAAGCCGACCTGATCGAAACGAAGATCGAAGCCGCGGAGCCGTCAGCCGAGCCTGTCACCGCCGCAAAGCGGCTGGGACTGGACATCACCGTGCCCTGGCCCGGGGCCGCCGAACCCCTGCGCCGCCTGTTTGCCACCCAAGTTCAGGCGACCGACGCTCCGGACGACGGCTTCACCTACGTCGCCCTCCCCATGCCGGACGGCTCCGGCTACTGTAAAAGCCTCGTGGGGCTGAAGGTCGACGGCGGCCGGATCATCGCCATTCGCCATGCCCTGCCCGCCCGGCGCACCCCCGAGCTCCCCGCGGGCATGGAGGCCTGCCAGTGGCTGCCCGGCAGAGGCGAAGAGGGCTTCTGGACGACGGAGGAGAACGGGGATAGTAATTCTGATTTGTCGCGCTGCGACAAATCAGAAGATAGGGGTTAGGTTTTAGGTTTTAGGGGTTAGGGAAGAATGAAATCCTTGCGGATTTCTTTATATTCAAAGGCTTGCGAGGCGTAGGAACCCCTGTCATTTCCATAGAATCAAACAAATCCCGAAGGGATTTGCACCACCCCTAACCCCTAAAACCTACCCCCTAACCCCTGAAATTCTGATTTGTCGCAGCGCGACAAATCACAATTTCCTCCGCCCATCCAGTCACAAACAATCGTATCGCGCCTAAAGAACGGACGAAGCCTTTCGGCTTCGTCCGTTGTCGTCCGTGGTACTGCTCGGATTGAGCGGCGAAGGCTGTGGAACGGGTTTTCGTCCTGTCCGGAAAAGACACGTCCGCAGGATCGCCGGTTTGGTTCAGAGGCGTATTACGGCAGCTCCGGCAGGTGGGTGGTGTTGCCCGCCTCGTAAGCTTCCAGGCGCTCGTCGATGACCTCCTGGTAGCCGGCGTCCAGGAACTCCTGGCTGTACTGCGCAAACAGGTCATCGAACTCCTCGGGCGCGCACTTGATCAGCTTGGCATAGTATTCCTGCCACAGGCTCAGCAGCGCCGCGCTGTATTCGGACTCGCTCTCGATGGCCACGGCGAACACCGGGTCGGAGTACGCCTTGCCCTCGTCGGCCAGCGCCTTCAGCGCGTAGTAGTTCTCGATCAGCGCCTCGGTGAAGTCCTGGGGCAGGCCCACGGGGCTCATCTGGGCGATGGTCTGCTCGATGGTGCCGACCTTCTTGGAGGCGTGCACCAGGCAGGTCATGTCGATGTTGTTGTTGTGGTTCAGCATGTGCTCGCCTGTGTACTCCAGCATCACGGGCAGGCCGTTCTCGTCCAGCTCGTAGGTCTCGCCCTCGACGCCGTTCTCCAGCACGAACAGGTTCTCGGGCTGGATCATCCACTCCATCAGCATCCAGGCGGCCTTCAGCTGGTCCTCGGTGGCCAGGGAGGAGAAGCCCACGATCATACCGAAGGGGTTGTCGGCGCGGATGCAGCCGGTGTTCACGCCCTCCTCCACGCCGGCCAAGGGGCTCTCGATGGCCAGCTCGGCGTCGGGGTTGTTCTCATAGAAGGCCTCCAGCCAGGCCATGTTGCTGGCGATGTAGCCACCGTAGCGATAGGTCTTGCCATTGATGAAGTCGGTCTGCAGGATGTCGGTGGAAGCGCCCTGGCTGTTCTTCTCCAGGTCGAACTCGCTGGAATACCAGCCCATGTTGTATTCGTCGTTGAAGCGCTTCATCATACGCTCGGTGGGATACCAGGGGAAGCCAGGGGTGCCCAGGGAGGAGTGCATCGCCCACTCGGCCTCGTCCACGGGGAAATCGCGGAAGCCGAAGTTCTGGATGTAGGCCGCGGTAGGAATGCCCAGGCCCAGGGGATACTCGCACAGGCCGGCCTCAACCATCTTGTTCAGGGCGTCCTTTTGCTCCTCGTAGCTCTGGGGCACGTGGTCGTAGCCCACCTGGCGCAGCCAGTCCATGCGCACGAAGTTGGCATAGGCGAAGGTGGTGTTGTAGTAGGGGCGCTCGGTGAGCACGAAGTAGGTCTCGCCGTTGATGTCGGTGTAACCCAACTGATTGTTGTCCACCATGGCCTGGTAGAAGGTTGGGGCCACCTGGGCGAACGCCTCGAGGTCAATGGTGGTCATGGCGCCGTCGTTGGCCCACTGGGCCACCTTCGGATAATCATACTCCATCAGTATGGTGGGGGTATCGTCGGCGGCGATCAGCAGGGAATACTTGGTCATGACGTCGCCGCGGGGAATGGCCACATACTGCACGTCGATGTTGTACTCGTCGCCGAAGTTCTCCTGCACCCAGTGGGTCCAGTAGTTGTCGTCCACCGCGGGGTAGCCTTCCTTGGAGCGGTCATACACCGGCACGGTGATCTTCACCCGCTCGGCGAAGGGCTCCCAGGACGCGATGCCAACGGCTTCCTCGGCGGAAGCGACGTTGGCAATGCCCAGGCTCAGCACCAGGGCAAGGGTCAGAAGAAGAGAGACAAATTTCTTCATGGGGTTACCTCCTTCTCTATTTTCGGGGCATTTGCCCTGAATAACGTATCGCGACACGAAGTTAGTCCTTTAGGGATCAGCCCTTCACCGCGCCGATCATGGTACCCTTCACGAAATACTTCTGTACGAAGGGATAGACCAGCATGATCGGGATCGTGGCGAACATGACCACCGCCGCCTGGAGCACCTCCGGCGTGGATTCCACCGCGGCGGCCTCGGACAGGCTGGCGGCGTCGTTGCTGTTGAGCACCATGTTGCTCAGCAGGTATTGCAGCGGCTGGAGCGCCTTGGTGGTGATGTAGTACTTCGCGTCGGCATAGGCGTTCCAGCGGCCAACGGCGTAGAACAGCGACAGCGTGGCGATGATGGGCTTGGAAAGCGGCAACACGATCCAGAACAGTATCTGGAAGTGGGTCGCGCCGTCCAGCTCCGAGGCCTCGTACAGGCTGTCGGGAATTGTGGAGCGTATGAACGAGCGCATGATCAGCATGTTGTACGGGCTGAAGGACAGCGGCAGCACCAGCACCCACATGGTATTCAGCAGCCTCAGGTCCTTGTAAAGCAGGTATTCCGGAATCAGGCCGGCGCTGAAATACATCGTGAACATCAGTATGAAGGCGAAGAAGGCGCGCCCCTTCAGTTCCCTGCGGGCCAGGGGGTAGGCCGCCAGCGTGGTCACGATCATGCCGATCACGGTGAACAGCAGCGTCATCCAGATGGTGTAGACCATCGAATGGGTCAGCTGCCCGTCGCGGAACACGGACTTGTAGGCCTCGAAGTTCAGGCCCTTGGGCAGCAGGTAGACCTTCTTTGAAAGCACCGCCGTGTTGGAGGAGATGCTCTTGGCCGCGATGTGGATAAAGGGTATGACACAGGTCAGCGAAAGCAGCAGGATCACAAAGGCGATTGCGAAGTCGCTGAAGCGAACCCGATTGACGCCGGTGAACAGCGATTCCCTTTTGTTGATGTTTTGCGTCATGTCGAACCCCTCCCCTCTACAGAAGTCCGTCTTCGCCCAGGGCCTTGGTGACCCGGTCGGCGACCAGCACCAGTATCAGGCCCACCAGCGACTGGAACAGGCCCACGGCGGTGGCGCGGCTGAAGTTGCCGCCCGCCAGACCCTTCTCGTAGATGTAGATGGCCAGCTGGTACTGGAAATCCTTCACCTGCACGTTGCCGAAGGAATCCAGGCGCTCGAAGTTGGAGCCCATCACCCGGCCCAGGTTCATGATCAGCAGCGTCACCATCGTGCCCCGTATGCCCGGCAGCGTCACGTTCCATATCTTGCGCCAGCGCCCCGCGCCGTCGATGGTGGCCGCCTCGTAGAGGTCCGGGCTGATGCCGGTGATGGCCGCCAGGTAGATGATGGAGCCCCAGCCCATGTTCTGCCACACGCCGATCAACAGGTAGGTGACCGCCCAGTGCCACTTCTCCGTCAGGAACGGTATGCCCTTGTCGATGGCCCCCATGTTCCTCAGCAGTATGTTCACAAGGCCGGTCTCGGGCTTGAACAGCGACAGCGCCACGCTGGCGATGATCACCCAGGACAGGAAGTGGGGCAGATACAGCACCGTCTGGCTGACCTTCTTGAAGCGCACGAAGCGCAGCTCGTTCAGCAGCAGCGCCAGTATGATCGGCACCGGGAAGCCCAGTATCAGATCCAGGAAGTTGAACGCCAGCGAATTCTTCAGCGCCCGCAGGAAATCCTTGTCCTTGAAGATCTTCTGGAAGTTCTCCATGCCCACCCAGGCGCTGCCCGCGTAGCCCTTCGCGGGCTTGTAGTTCATAAACGCGATGCGCAGGCCCGGATACGCGGCATACTTGAACAGCAGGACAAAGGCCACCGGAACCAGCAGCATCACATACAGCTGCCAGTTGCTCTTGACGTAGGCGCCGAGCTCCCGCCTGCGCTCCTTCTTTGACATCATCGTCGTCCTGGCCATCTCTCTTCCCACCCCTCCCTCGCAGAATGTCATAAATCCACACTACGATTATTATATCGTTAATTTTTAGTCATTTCCAGTCATTTTCGCGCAATTTCTATGCAGATATGATCAAACAGGGGAATGGCCGCTAAACCGTTATGAATTTCATCTCACCGGCCCGAAGCGAAACGGAAATCCGCCCGCCCGGCCAGCGGGCTTCGGCCTGCGCCGCCTCTTCCCCGTTGTTCATGAGCACCAGCGTTCCGGAGGCCGGGAACCAGGCCGTTTCCACCAGCGGATGGCTGCAAATGCCCGCCGCGTCGGCCTGCGCGTCGGTAAGGAACAGCAGCAGCTCCAACAGCATCCTGGCCGACGCCGGGCTGTATTCAAAGCCGCTGAGCCAGGCGGCCTTGCCCCGACCGAAGCGACGAAGGGTCATCTGCGGGATTCCGCCGACCTCTGCCAGCACCTTCGCGTCAGGCGCGATCAGGCGCGCGCGCTTCACGCGCCCCAGTGCCTCAGGGCGCACCTCAAACGGCGGCGTCCGCTCCACCTCAAAGCCCCAGGGCGCATGGCAGGCATAGGAGCCGTCGTCCACGTCCACGCCCAGCACATGGGCCAGCCTCAGGCAGGTATCGCCGCCCGGGCAGGCCGAGGGCTCGCCCACGCCGACGAACGCGCCGCCCCCGTGGACAAAGCGGGTCAGCGCCGCGATCAGCCCGGGGTCGCGCCAGGCGTCGCCGCCGCTCCAGGCGTCGCCGGCAAAGCCCGCGTTGACGACCACATCCACGCCGTCCAGCCCGCCGCTCCGGGCCTGCCCGAAATCGATGAAGCGCACCTCCACCGGCAAGCCGGAGAGGGCCTCGTTGACGTGGATCAGGGGATTGGCGTCGGTCTCATGGAAGTGGCCCGACAGCGTCCAGGCCCGAAGCTCGCCCCAGGTGTGCAGCACCGCCACCCGAATGGGCAGCAGCGCGGGCGCGCCCTGGGCGTGCAGGGCCTTCAGCCTGCGGAACTGCCGCGCCATCATGTCGATGGCCTCCACGAAGTCGGGGTAGCCCTGGGTCAGGTGCAGGTAGCCGCCCAGGCCGATCCGATCCACCGGCTGGCGCGCCAGCGCCCGACGCACATGCAGCCAGTAGGCCATGGCATCCTTCTCGGGATGCCCGCCCTCGGAGAAGGTGGGCAGGCCGCCCAGCCCCACCGGGAACAGGTAGGGATGAAACCGCAGCTCGTGCACCGGCACATCGGCTCCGGCGCACAGCCGGCACTCGAATCCGGAGAAGACGCACTTGATCAGGCCGTCGAAGCCTATGGCGCTGAAATACCTGCCGTAGGGCTCCATGCCCACCCAGCTGTCGTCGTAGAAGACATAGGCCTGCTTGCCGTGGCGGTGGATGATGTCCACCAGCGCCTTTGCCTTCTCGGCCACGAAGCGCTGTATGAAGTCCATATAGTCGCGCTTGTGGGCCGTCGGCGGGCGGTGGGTGGCCTGGAGCCTGCCCCCGTTGATAAAGTCCTCGGCGCTCAGCGCGTAGCCGTACTCCGTCTCAAAGGCCTTCAGCGCCGCGGGACTGACGGTGAAGTCATAGCTGGCCCAGTCCACGAAGCGGCTTCGGCGGCGCATATCCTCGCCGAAGATCCACACGAAGTTGTAGAACAGCGAGGTCAGCCGCACCACGTCGGTCCGGGGATTGGCCGCGCACCAGTTCTCCAGCCACCTTTGCAGATAAGCCCAGGCCAGCGGGTGGCGCGGGTCCAGCTGCCGCAGGTGGGCGCTGGTCCAGTGGTTCGTGGTGTGGTTGTACATGTTGATCTCCTCCCATATGCGCCAGCACAGGAAGGAGGCCGTGTAGCGGTGCCAGGGCGCGCAGCCTTCGACGGTGATGACGCCGTCGGCATAGTTCCAGCGCTCCCGGGGAACAAGCTCCCCCGCGGTGCGATCCCAAACCTGCCAGTATTCCAGAGAATCAGGGCTGTCATTCAACTGGAACTGTTCGACAAAGTAGCCCGCCAGCAGGTCGATGGTCAGCCGTTCCCCCTCCGCCAGCACGGCGTCGGAAATCAGGAAGGTCTGCTGCTGCGCGTCCGGGTGGGCCTCGGCAAAGGCGTTGTGCTCCCGTATGATGCAGATCGTGGAATAGATGCGATACCCCGCCTCCACGATCCCCTGCGACAGCTTCGTGCCGTCACTGTCGCGGATCACGTCCGCGCCCCACTTCTCCGCCAGCGCCAGCGTCAGCGCCTCATACCCCGCCTCGCCGGGCAGCGTGAAATCGCCCTTATCGTGTGCCTGTGTCATCATCCGTCCCCCGCTTCGTCCGTTTCATCTTCAATCGGTAATCTGATTATAACATTAATAACACTGAATAGCTATAAAAATACGGTCAGAAACTGTGCAGAAACGATCACAAACGCGCGTGGATGCGCCGTATACAGAGGCCCTGAAGGGGATTGAAGAATTCGCCGCGTTGTTATATAATAGATCAGGATTACACGGGACAGGGGGGATGCGCCATGCCGCGGCCAAAGCGCGCCGTATTGGAATACCGAAGCTATGAGCTTCCCGCGGGATTCCCGTTGATCGTGTTGACGGGCAACGAGTGGATCATCAGCTCTACGCCCAGCAGCCGCCTTCACTTTCACAACTGCCTGGAAATCGGCATCTGCCATTCCGGCTCGGGAACCATGCTGTTCAACCACCTGCCCGTGGAATTCGGCCCCGGTTCCATCACATGCGTGGGCAGGAACATTCCCCACACCACCTGGTCGAAGCCGGACGACCCCAGCCTTTGGAGCTATCTCTTCCTCGACCCCGAGCTCTTGCTGGGGCAGGATGTGTTCCGGCAGCTGGCGCTGCCCTCCCAGGGACAGAGCTTCCTGAACAACAGCCACATCGTGCTCTCACCGGATGAGGTGCCTTGGGGCGAGAGCCTGGCGCGGGCGGTCATCAGCGAGCACACCCGACAGGAGGCCGGGTATCAATTCAGCATGCGCGGCTATTGCATGGTCCTGCTGATCCACCTGCTGCGCGCCTACTACAGCGGGCAGTTCGCTGAAAACGCCCAGCGGGAGAATACCCCGGTCATTTCCCCGGCGCTGGACTATATCCGCAAGCAGTACAACCAGGGCTTCGACCAGAAGCACCTCGCCGACCTGTGCCACCTGAGCGTCTCCCACTTCCGCCGCCTGTTCAGGGAGCAGGTGGGGGCCTCGCCCCTCACCTTCTTGCACCAGACCCGGATACTGAACAGCTGCACCCTGCTGCGCGCCTCGGAGCGGCTGATCTCCGAGGTGTCCTCGGCGGTGGGCTACGATTCCCTGAGCAGCTTCAACCGTCATTTTCATCAGATCATGGGCCTGACGCCCTCCGAATGGCGCAGGAGCTCCGGCAGGACCGGGCGGCCCTCCCTGCTGGAATTTACCGGCTGGACGCGGGCGGAGAACCCGGGAGAGAAGAACGGGAGTTAGCGCAAAGCGACTGTAACAGGCAGGGACCCGCCTTCGCGGGTCCCTGCCTGTTGTCAATGGATCATTCCCGGATCATCAGCTCCGTGAGCATCAGGAAGGTCAGGCCCTGTCCGTAGGCGGTGGGCGTGACGATGATGTCCCTGTAGTGCTGCAAATCGTGCCCCATGCCGGTGCCGCCGGAAACCCCCTGCACCGCGCCGGTATCGTCGATCTGGCCCAGCACGGCCTCGGCTGAGAGCATGGCCATCTGCTGATAGGGCTCCTGGGGCAGCCAGCCCAGCCGCAGGCCCTTCAGCATGCCATAGGCGATGGCCGCGGTGGCGCTGGTCTCGCAGTAGCTCTCCTCCACGTCGATCAGCGTGGTATACAGGCCGCTCACCCGCTGGTATTTCCACAGCGCCAGCACCTGGTCCAGCCAGGCGGAATGGATCATGCGCATCGCGGCATTCTTCCGCCCGGTGATGTCGTAGAGCTCCACGGCGGCTGCGGTAAACCAGGCGTTGCCCCTGGCCCAGAAGGCGTTTGCGAAATTGTGGCGGCGGTCAAAGCTCCAGCCGTGGTAGAACAGGCCGTTCACCTTGTTTTGCAGGTAGCGGATGTGTATCAGGAACTGGTATTCCGCCTCTTCCACCAGCTCCGGGCGCTCCAGCACCACGCCGGCCTTGGCCAGGAACAGGCAGACCATGAACAGCGTGTCGCACCAGAGCTGCTGGTAATGCTTGTTCCACACCGTGCAGTGCTGCATGCCGCCGTATTCCGTTCGGGGCATTTCCTTCATGACCCAGTCGATCCAGCCCTCGATGGCGGCGCGGTACTCCGGGGTGCCCGTCTCGTCATACAGGCAGGTGAGCGCCAGCGCGGGGGCCACCGTGTTGACGTTGCGGTGGGGCTGGACGGGGCGGCGGAGCATGTCGTCGTACCACCCCTTCAGGTAGTCCAATATGCTCCGATCGCCGCTCTGCTGGTAGGTCTTGTAGATGCCGTACAGCGCCACGCCGGTGGGCCATTCCCAGTTGTCCATCGTCAGATGGCCCCGGGAGGGATCGTTTCCGTCTGCCCTTTTCAGCATTCCCAGCACGCTGTCCGCGATTTGCTTGTAATCCACGTTTAATGCCTCCTGTCCGAAAAATCAAGTGTCGCCTGCCGGATGCCCGCGGCGATGGCGCCGCGCGTCCAGCCGTTCCCGCTTGCCCGCCTTCCCGGCGCAAAGCGGCGCTCAGGCATAGGAGCCCCGGGTATCCGCAGGGGCCGACTGCGCCACGGCCTTGTGGCGGGATGTGTTGACCCGCTTCATCAGCTCGGCATAATACAGATCCTCGTCGATGGGCAGCTCCACGGGGCGTTCCAGGAAGGCGGACAGGTGCATGGCGTTGGACAGCATCAGCCCGTTGATGCCCTCTTCGCCCCCCGCGACCAGCGGCTCGCCCCGCAGGATCGCCCCCGCCCAGGCGTTCAGCACGCCGACATGCTGGGGATTCTGACCGTCGGTCTCCACCGGGATCTCCCGGGCGGGCATGGCGGCGAAGGGCTGCCGGTTCGTCCGGCTCCACTCCGGCTCGCTCACCGCGTACTCCAGGAGGGAAAGCCTGTCGTTCTCCACCACCAGCCTTGCCCGATCCAGCTGCACCTCG
>JAZTZK010000281.1:0-6960 GCA_045637485.1 Clostridia bacterium | reverse complement strand
GACATACCAGAAGTTCCCCCTTCATCCTACAAAAAAACGGCGCCGCCCTTACGGGCGGCGTCGGTTCGTTCCCTTTAATCCAACACGATGGCCGCCAGGATGACCAGGTTGGTGTCGCCTGTGTTTTCCACCGAATGGCCGTGGCCGCTGAAGGTGGCCATTGCGTCGCCTGCGCTGACGTCGAAGAACCTGTCGTCGTCCTGCACGCGACCGTTGCCCTCCAGGAAGTAGAACAGCTCCGTTTCGCCTTCATGAACGTGATAGCCGATGGATGCGCCGGGGATCAGCGTCAGCACGTTGAACATGCGCATGTTTCCGGGCAGCTGGGTCGACAGCTTGGTCAGTTCCACATGCTTCTTACCCCCGCGCATGAATTCGCGCACGCTGTGGCTCTGCTGATTTTGATAGGTAATCATGGCAGCAACCTCCTTCGATCCTCTGATGGTGAAGTGTTTTCCAAATATCCAGAGAACAGCTTCGATTACATGCCCATTATAGTATGGTTTGTGCCCGTTTACAAGTAAATTCTTGTTTATAT
This sequence comes from Clostridia bacterium, assembly GCA_045637485.1. Lineage (GTDB taxonomy): Bacteria > Bacillota > Clostridia > Christensenellales > Aristaeellaceae > UBA2862. The sequence goes on along the minus strand of JAZTZK010000281.1, from coordinate 6,422 downwards.
CATAGTCCGTATATCCTGTGCCATTCCCCGGAGAAGCTGCCATCCGCGCTGCGCAGCACCAGCGGCGGCAGCCAGTGCAGGCCTTCGCCGCCCTGCTTGACGCCCTCCAACAGCACGAATTTAGGGGCGCGGCCCTCGACGCCGTGGACGGTGCGCACGCGCTTGGGCGCGATGCCGGCCTCGTCCATGGCCCGCATCAGCTCATAGGCCCGGGGCGCGGGGTAGATGACGCAGAAGCGGCCGCCGTTCTTCAGCAGCATCGCGGCGGACCTGGCGACGGCCGTGGGGGTCAGGTCGCCCTCGTGGCGCGCGATGCGGAAGGATGCGCTCCTGCTCTCCAGCGCCGCGCCGCTTCGACCGTAGGGGGGATTGCACACCGCCAGGGAATAGCGGCCAGCGCCAAGCGTTCGCCAGGCCTCGCGCATGTCCAGGCAGTATACCCGCATCCGCGATTGCAGGCCGTTCAGCGCGACACTGCGTCCGGCCATGTCGGCGACGTCCGGCTGGAGCTCCACCGCGTCCACGCGCATGTGCGGCTGGTGTCCCGCCATCAACAGCGCAATGGCTCCCGTGCCGCAGCCCAGATCCACGGCGACATCGTCCCTTCGGGGCGCGGCAAAGTCCGCCAGCAGCACGCTGTCCGTGCCGAAGCGAAAGGCATCGGGCCGCTGGATCAGCTTCAGCACGCCGCATTGAAGGTCGTCCAGGCGTTCATCGGGCAGTAGGGTGATTGACATGTCTTTATTGTCCATTCCAGCAGTATATCGTCGCGCCGTCCATTTGCTCCATGTAGCTGGGTTCGGCCCAGCCGCCGCTTTCGTTGGTGCCGATGACCCTGCCGTCGCCAATGCCGATGGCCATGACCATGTTGACGACGTTGTCGCCGTTGCTCTGGAAGACGACGATGTCCCCGGCGCCGACGCTGTCCATGGACTGCACCTGCTGGCTGGCCATGCCGATCAGGTCCTCGGGAATGGTGACCGGCAGTCCCGCCGCGACACAGACGTATTGCACGAAGCTGAAGCCGGGGTACAGGTCGTCCTCCTCGCCCTCGAAGGCGGCGCCGATGTGGGCCGTGGCAATGTCGAGTATGCGCGGCTGGACATTGGCGTCGGCTTCCGATAGCATGGCGGCAAAGCGCTGCTGGACGCCGCCGTCCAGCATGTTCGGAGCGTTGTCCGCCATCAGCCGGGACGAGCAGTCCGCGTCCAAAATACCGGTGACCTCCAGGCCTGCGGCGGTCTGGAAGAGCCGTACGGCGGTCTCCGTGGCGTAGCCGTATTCTCCGGAAATGGCGTTGTCAAAGAAGCCCAGCGCGTTGAGGCGCGTCTGAACCGCCCTGACGTTGTCGCCGGAATCGCCGGGCTTCATGGCGTCGTCGGGGATATCCGTCGCGCCGGAGCGGGAATAGATCGCGGCCCATGTGGCGGCGTCGGCCTGCCCAGTGACCTCCAGGCCCACCTCCTGCTGGAAGCGCCGAACGGCTTGACCGGTCAGTTCGCCGAAGCAGGCCGTCCGGCTGCCGGTGAAGTACCCCAACTGGGCAAGGCGGCTCTGCAGTACGTACACGTTCAGGCCCGTGTCGCCCTCACCGGCGCTCATCTCCGTCAGAAAGGCGGGCCAGGTGATGGGGGCGTCGGCCATCAGGCGCATCAGCGTCGCGCCGTCGGCCACGCCGGTGATGGGCAGGCCATTGACCATCTGAAAGCTCTCCACCGCCTGTCGCGTGGCGTCGTCGAAGCTGCCCGAAGGCTCGCCGGAGAAGTAACCGAAGTCCTTCAGGTGGCGCTGCAGCACGAGCACGTCGTTGTTGGTCGCGCCCGTCTCAAGCGCTGTCATCTGGGCATAGGCATTGGCAAAGCGGGTCAGGTAGTCCTGGCGGGAGACGGCCTCGGCGCTGTCCAGCCGCTCCAGCGTGTCACTGTCCGCGAGGCCCGTGACCTCCAGGCCGTTGGCCTGCTGGAAGCTCTCCACCGCGGCGCGGGTCTCGGCATCGTAGGTGGAATCGCATTCTCCGCTGAAGAAGCCCAGCTCCGAAAGCCGCTGCTCCAGCCGGACCTTTTGCTCCGAGGTCAAATCCACCAACAGCCCGGTATCCACGGGCTCTGACAGCGCGCTGCCGGCCAATGACAGTGCGGCCAGCAGCGCGAGGGTTGTCTTGACTTTCATGGGTTTCCTTTCATTGACAGTCGGGGGTCAAATCAGTCGGTCTTCTTCAGATAGCGCAGCGCGACAAAGCCGCGTCGCCCCTCATAATCCACATACGCGCAGCGCGCGTTGAAGGCATAGACGTGCACCGCCGCTCCCCTGGGCATATCGGCCAGGGGGGTTCCGCTGAGTTCGACGCGTTTATACAACGCCGCCTCGGCAGTGACCTCGGCGTCGCACTCCAGGTAGTTCACGCCGGAATCCTCTGTGGGCTGGGCGTCGGACAGCTCAAGCGCGTCAATGCGCATGAAGCCCATGACGCCGTCCGCGTTCACGCAGGCCCATGCGCCGTTGTAGGCGCCGATTTGAACCCGCGCGCCCCTTTCCAGTCGGGTGATGGGCGCGTCGGCTTCGCTCCAGGAGGGATACAGCGGGGCGCTCTCGGCGGTGACGGCAGCATAGCGCTTTCCCTTGACGGTGGTGATCCTACCGCCCTCGATGGCGTCGGAGGCGCTCTTTGGCGGCTCCTCAGACAGCCCGCTGCGCAGCACGAAGCCGGTGATGCCCCGGACGCGCACGCAGGCCCACTTGTCGTTGTAGGCGCCCAGGCGCACCTTTTCGCCGGCGTTCAGCGTGGCCAGTATGTCGGATTCCGTGGAGTAGCTCTTGAACAGGGACAGGGCGTCGGCGCTGACGAAGCGCGTTGGCCTGTCCCTGGCCAAGACGACGTCGCCGCCGTCCGGAGCCTCGCCCCCGGCGGCGTTGACCTGCTGCACGGCGGACAGCGACGCCAGCTTCACAAAGCCGGTCGCCCCGTCGGAGGTGCGTACCTGGGCCCAGGTGTCGTTGTAGGCCAGTATGCGCACCTTTGCGTCCTTGTCCAGAAGCTGCTGTGGGTCCACGGAGTCGTCCGCGTTGACGTACAGGCCCGCGCGTTCGGTCAGCAGCCCAAACAGATTGTCCTGGGCGGTGACGCTGTCGCCCGCGTTATCGGAGGCCTCGGCGGCCTGCAGGGTCAGAGCGCTGCGGGGAATGAAGCCCTCTATGCCCGAGACCGTGGCGATCAGCGCCCATTTGTCGGTGTAGGCGTTCAGCCGCACCAGCGTGTTCCCGTCGAGGGTGTCGATGACCAGGGCGCTTGTGACGGGCAGCTGGAGCACCTTGACCGAGCTGCCGCTGATGCGGGCGTAGGTCTCGCCCGGAACCTGGGCGGCGGTGACGCCCGCCAACGCGAAGGCGGTCAGCGCCTCGGTGTGTATGAAGCCAGTCAGCTTGCCGCTGCCGATGGCCGCCCACTCGCCCCGCACGGCGTAGACCGTCACGCCGGCCCCCGCGGGCAGCGTGGTGCGGGCCGCGCCGGTATCGTCGGCAGTTTCATAGAGCCGGGTCTTTTGCTTCAGACGGGCCGAGGCGATGGGCTGGGCGCTGGTGGCGCTCTGCCCTGCGTCAGCGGCGCTTTCCTGGGATTTGTCGCTCAGCGTCTCCCGGCGCAGCGTGACGCCGGGATAGTAGTAATCCAGTATCGTCTCGCAGGACAGTCCCTTTCTGGCCATGGCGATCGCGCCGCGCTGGCTCATGCCCACGCCGCTGCCCTTGCGGAGGAAGGTGATCTCGAAGTCCTGGTCGCGTCGGCTGACCCAGACGGTCTCGTTGTCGTCGTCGTTGATGCTCAGGTCGTACCACTGCTCCAGCGCGCCGTAGGTGGGCACGCGGACCGTCGCCCGGGCCGTGACGGCGTCGCGGGTCGTGACGGACAGCGTGAACAGCAGCGCGCGATAGAGCCTGCTGGGCGCTTCATAGCGCGGGTCCACGGGCTGTATGGCCTCGATGGCGTCGATCCGGGCGCCCTCCGGGTTCAGTCCCTGCTGCCTGAGGGCGTCGACGACGCCCGCGTTGAGGGCGTCCTGCAGACGGCCGTCCAGTTCTTCCGCGTCCCGGCGCAGCGTGGCGGTCTTTTTGACGCCGCCGCCCTCCAGGTCGTGGGGGTCGTCCATGACCTGGCTGTAGGGCAGTGCCGCGTCGAAGGCGTTGGCCGAGGACTCTGTCTGGCCTCCGTTGGAATCACAGAAGTAGCAGGTGGCGGGACTGTCGCCGTAGCAGGCGATCTGGCCCCGGGTTGCGTTTACGGCTTTCACCACGTCGCCGTACTCCGAGGCGTCGCTGTAGCCCCTGAAGCTCAGGGCATCGCCGGAATCGGACAGGTCGTAGTCCGAGTCGTTGCGGGCCGATTTGCGCTGAAGGGCGTAGTTGCGGGCCACGATGGCCTGGGCCTTCAGCGCTTCGATGCCGCTGGAGGGGGGCATTTCGTTGCCCACGACGCCGTAAAGATAGTCTTCGATGTAGATGCGCAGTATCGCGGAGACGGTGTCGCCGGAGGCCGACAGCACCAGGTCGCCGCAAAAGCGGTTGGAGAGGGCGGGGGAGAGGAAGACCATGCCCGCGGCCCCGTCGTCTCCCCGGCGAAGCCGGGCGGACGCGCCAAGACCCACGCTGCGCCCGCCCATGGTCAGCGTCAGGTTGCCGCCCCTGGCGGAGAAGGTCATCTCACTGCCCGAGGGTATGCGCACCGCGGGATCCCCGGCGAGGGTATAGTCGCAGCTGGCCCGCATGGTCACCGATGCCGGAGAGCCCAGCCGGGCGAGCCTGACCCGGAGCATGCCGCTGGATTCCCCGCGAGCGACGGCGATCGGCAACGCAAACAGCGCCAGCGCGGCGCACAGTACGCGCGCGCAGGCGTTGACGATCCTCCGTTGAGTCACTGCTCGCATGAAAGCCCTCGTAGGTCCTCTGTAAATCTTCTGTAGAAATCGGCGCGCCGACACAGGCCGACAAAAAGCCAGCTTTAATAATTTCTATTCCTGTGCCTGTTTTCCTGCCATGAAATAGATTTGTGAGAATATCGAAACGCTTTCGTCAGATGTAAACAATGGCGAATTGCAAAAACAAAAACCCCGCCGCAGCGGGGTTTCAAAGCCGTTGGATCAGGCCTCGGCAGGTGCGCCGACGGGGCAAACCCCGGCGCAAGCGCCGCAGGACACGCAGGTATCCGCGTCGATCTGGAACTTCGCGTCGCCCTCAGAGATGGCGGAAACGGGACACTCTTCTGCACAAGCGCCGCACTTGACGCATTCGTCGCTGATCTGATATGCCATGATTAGTACCTCCTGTTTTGTTGTTGGAACCATTATACACCCAAACCCCCGAAAATGCAATATCCGAGGGGCAAAAAATACGAAACAGGCGAATATTGTGTTACAGCTCAGCGTCCTGATTATTCGGAACCCCTCCGCCTCGCTTCGCTCGGCACCTCCCCTTTCAGGGGAGGCTTTTGGAGGTTGCTATTGATCATCTGAAGCTAAACACGGCGTGGCTGTTTTTGAAAAAGCGCCATGAAAAGGCCTTCCACCCGTCCGGCGGGACAATGCCTGAACGCGGTAGAGGGCCTTCATACCCAATCAGATGATCTCCACAAACACGGGCTTTTCGGCCTTGACGGAGGCGGCTTTGACCACGGTGCGGATCGCCTTGGCGATGCGGCCCTGCTTGCCGATGACCTTGCCCATGTCGTCGGGGTCGACGCGCAGCTCGATCACGAGGCTGTCCTCATTCTCGACCTCGCGGACATCCACGGCCTCCGGCTTGTCCACCAAGGCCTGGGCGATATATTTGACCAGCTCCAACATCTTACAGGACTCCGCCCTTCTTCAGCAGGCCGCGGACGGTGTCGGTGGGCTGCGCGCCCACGCCCAGCCAGTACTTGGCGCGCTCGTCGTCGATCTTCATCTCAACGGGATTGGATACGGGGTTGTAATAGCCGATCTCGTCGATGAAGCGGCCGTCGCGGGGGTTGCGGCTGTCGGTGACGACCAGGCGATAGAAGGGCTTTTTCTTCATGCCCATCCTCTTCAAACGAATCTTGACCATTGGGAATTCCTCCTTGACAATATCAGGTGATTGTATATATACGGCTTTTGCCTCGTATATCGGTTTGTATATCCCCGGCTCCCCTGAAAGGGGAGCTGTCACGCGAAGCGTGACTGAGGGGTAGGCTCCCCTGAAAGGGGAAGCTGTCACGCGAACAGTGACTGAGGGGTAGGCTCCCCTGAAAGGGGAAGCTGTCGTGCGAAGCACGACTGAGGAGTAGGCTCCCCTGAAAGGGGAGCTGTCACGCGGAGCGTGAGTGAGGAGTAGGCTCCCCTGAAAGGGGAGCTGTCACGCGGAGCGTGACTGAGGAGTAGGCTCCCCTGAAAGGGGAGCTGTCACGCGGAGCGTGA
>JAZTZK010000280.1:0-4865 GCA_045637485.1 Clostridia bacterium | reverse complement strand
ATATACGGGGTTCACGCGCCGACATGGGATCGGGCGCGGCGGCCCGGTCCCATGAATTTTTTACTGGTTCTTCACCGCCCTGGCCGCGTCGCAGATCAGCTTCACGCAGGTATCGTAGCCCAGCAGGCCGCTGTCCAGCATCAGGTTGTAGTTGTGATAATCTCCCCAGTGGCGGCCCGCGAACTGCTGGTAGTAGCTGCGGCGGGCGGCGTCGGTCTTCTTCATGGCCTTCTGTATGTCCGAGGGATTGCTGCTGCCGATGAGCTCGCCGACGCGGGCGGCGCGGTGCAGATCGTCGGCGTAGATAAACACGTTCAGGCTGTCCACGTTGGCCTTGTCCAGTATGGCGTCGGCGCAGCGGCCCAGTATGATGCAGGGCCCCTTTGCCGCCAGCATCAATATGACGTGCCGCTCGATCTCGTGGATGGCCTCGCGCCGGTCCACATAGGCCGCGGGGGTGATGGCCCGCAGGAAGGCGTCCATCCTGGAGATCTCCTCCTCCTCCTGCTCGATGACACTGGTGTCCAGCCCGCTGTCCTTGACGGTGTTGCGGATGATGTCGCGGTCGTAGATCTCAATGCCCAGCTCCGCCGCTACGCGCCTGGCGATGGAATGTCCGCCCGCGCCGTATTCCCTGCTGATGGTGATGATGCCGCTCATAATATTCCTCCTGACGGTCGTCGTGCTCATGAGGACGACGATATTCCTTTTCCCATTATAGCACACATCGGGCTGGAATGCCACAGTTATTTCACGCGGTTCTTGCCTTTTGGATACCGTTATGATAATATGGTTTTGACAGCCCAACAGAATCAGCGTCCTGCCGAACGGCAGGCGATCCAGGGGAGTGAATATATGTCTGCGCTCACGAAGCTCATAGAGGCCGCCCGTTCGGATCAGCCCGTCTACATCAGCGACGTACGGGACGCCTTCCAGCGGGAGGGCACGCGCCCGTTTCATTTCCATGTCACGCTGTACGACGACAGCGTCCGCCGCTTCGAGCTGAAGGCGCCCCATTGCAATGGCGGGGAGGAATCGGCATTTGTGGCGTCCTTCCTGAACGCCATGCTCTACAATGCCCTCTCCTCTCTGGGCGCAAAGCGGATCGACATCTACATCGATCTGAAGGACGCGCTTCTCGCCGCCTGGGCAAAGGGACTGGACGAAACCTTTCAGGTCAACGCGCCCCTCGCCGGGCGAAGCGGCTATGGCAAGTGCCTGAATGTGAACCAGCGCACGCTGGCCTCGCTTTGCGGCCCGGAGGCGCGGTTAGCGTTCAGGCTGTTTGACATCGCCGATGAGCCTGAAGCGCCCGAAGCTGACCCCGCGCCTGCGGGCGCCCCCGTCTTCGCAGCCCTGCCGGAAAGGGCGAAGCATGGCATGCTGATGGGCATGGACATCGGAGGCACCGATGTCAAGCTGGTAGCCGCCCTGGACGGCAAGCTGGTCGCGTTCAAGGAGTACGACTGGAACCCCGCCGCCTGCGCCCTGGCAGAGCAGCTGATCGACCCGCTGTGCCTGCTGACCCGCCTGATGCGCGCCGCCGTGTGCATGGAAGCCTTGGGGCTGGGCCATCAGGTGCCTGCGCAGGTCTTTGACAAAGCCGCCACCGACGGGGAAATGGCGACCACCGTCTCTGAAATGGAGGCGCTGCTGGGCGACAGGCTGCGCGGTTTTGACGGCATCGGCCTGTCTTTCCCGGACGTGGTGATCAAGAATCGGATCATCGGCGGCGAAACCCACAAAACCTACGGCATGCGCATGAACAGGGAAGCGGACTATGAAGCGCAATTCGCGAAGATCACGAGCCTTTGCAACGTGCTGAAGGCCTACGCAACGCCGGAGGGCGTGGTGATGAACACCAATGACGGCCCCATGGCCGCGTTTACCACCGCCGTGGAGCAGGCTGTCGCGGGCGCGGACCTGTCGGACGGCTTCTTCGCCCATACCCTGGGCACCGAGCTGGGCACGGGCTGGATTCTGCCGGACGGCTCGATTCCCGAGATTCCGCTGGAGGTCTACAACTTCATCATCGACCTGGGCAGCTTCGACCAACGCCGCTTTCCCGCCCCGGACGTCCGGAGCATCAACAACGTCAACACCGGCCTGCCCGGCACGCTGCAGAAGTGTGCCAGCCAGTCCGGCGTGTTCCGCCTGGCGGCGAAGCGCCTGCCCGGGGCCGACCCCGAGGTGTATCAGGGAGCGCTTGACAGGGGGCTGTTTGTAAAGGAAGACGCGCAGCTGATCGTACCCACCGTGCCGAAGGACATGCGCAAGCCCTGTCTGGAATACTTCATGCGTGAAGCGGAGCGGCGGGATTCCAGATGTGCCGATATCTTCCGGGAGATCGGCGAATTCCTGGCCGTGACCTGGCGGGAGACGGAATACCTGCTCAAGCCCCCCTGCAGGACGCGCACGCTGTTCGGCAGGCTCGTCAAGACCCAGGCCTGCTTCGAGCTGATGTGCGAGGGCGCGCGGCGCATCGTGCCGGATATCGAGCAGGCGGTCGCGGACGAGGGCCTGGCCAACACCGACCTGATGAGGCAGCTGGCGGCCCACCCCGTCTACACGGTGGCTCAGTTCGCCCAGGCCGTCGGGGCGGTGTATTACGCCTGCGTGGGGCTGCTGTAGGCGTCCCTTCTCCGGCGTATCATATGCCCCGCCCTCATCCCTGAACGCATTGAAGAGCACGCGGCCCACGCCATCCGGGTGGGCCGCCTTGCATTTATCGGGCTGTTGCCCGAAAAACCGGAGGTTGTCACAGAAGGGCCGGGGCGATCAATCGCATGTCTTCAGCCATGCTGTCTGTCCTCTCTTCCTGTACTTATTCTGATAATCCTGAAGCCGTTGACCGGCAGCGTGGCGTGCCCGCCCGTCCTTTCGCCGCTGAGCAGGTCCGCGCCCTCCGGCAGCGTCACCTCGACCGGCGCGCCGGTAAAGTTCATGACGAAGGCGATGTCGCCGCGCCGGGTGGCCTGCACACCTGCGGGCAGGCGGGGCGCCGCCGGCGTTATGCCCAGTTCGGAGACAAGCCTGCCGTAAAAGGCATCCAGGTAGTCGGCCTCCGGGCAGGTGGCGATATAGTAAGCCCTGCCCTTGCCGAAGCGATTGACTGTGACGCAGGCCATTCCGGCATAGAAATCGTTCGTATAGGTCGCCAGCGCCTCCGCTCCTTCGGTGTGGATCAGGTCGCAGAGGGTATCGCAGGCGTAGGTTTTGCCGTCGCAGGTGCGCATGCCGTTGCGCTCGTCGTCGTAGAGGGCGTCGATCTCTTCGATCCAAATGCCCAACAGCTCGCGCAGCGGCCCGGGAAAGCCACCGAGGAAGCACAGGTCGTCCTGATCCACGCGGGCGGTGGGACAGGTGCAGACAAGCGTGCCGCCATCGCGCACGAAGGCGGACAGGCGTTCCGCGACGCCGGGGCGCAGCAGGTACAGCATCGGCGCGGCGACCAGCCTGTAGCGGTCGAAGTCGCAGGTCTGGTCGATGATGTCCAGGTCGATGCCCCGTCGCTTCAGCGCCCTGTAGTGGGCCAGCGCGGTCTCGTCGTGGCGCATGTCCCTGCGGGGGCCCTGGCAGTCCGCCAGCGCCCAGCGGTTTTCGGCGTCGAACAGGAGGGCGGCCCTGGGATCGGGCATGCGCCCGAGGACCTCCCTCAGCTCAGGCAGCAGCGCGCCGACCGCCTGCACGTCCCGGAAGGTGCGGGTGTGCTCGTGCCCCGCGTGGTCCACCACCGCGCCGTGGAACTTTTCCACCCCGCCGCGGCTCTTGCGCCACTGGAAGTACTGCACGGTATCCGCGCCGTGGGCGACGGCCTGGAGGCTGGACAGCAGATGCATGCCCGGCTTTTTCAGCTTGCAGACGTCGTGCCAGTTGACCTGGGAGGGCGTGGATTCCATCAGCGCGAAGGGCCTTTGCTTCAGCGAGCGCATCCAGTCGTAGTTGAAGGCGGCGCCGAGGGCGGTCTGTTCTCCGTCGCCGTGGCCCCACCTGGGATAGCTGTCAAAGCTGGCGAAATCCAGGGCGTCGGCGACTCTATAGTAATCCAGACCTCCGAACATCTCCATCAGGTTGGTGGTCACGGGCAGGCTCGGGTTCAATTCCCGCAGCGGCGCGATCTCGGCCCTTATAAAATCGACGGTCTGGTGGGTGACGAAGCGCTTCCATGCCAGATTCAGGCCGTGGATGGAATTCTCTGCGAACCTGGAGGGGCTGTGCAGCTGGTCCCATTCGGTGTAGCGCTTGCTCCAAAAGCCCGTCCACCAGGCGTGGTTGAGGGCGTCCAGCGTGCCGTACCGTGCCTTCAGGAACCGGCGGAAGGCCTGCTGGCACAGCTCGCAATGGCATTCGCCGCTGTATTCGTTGGAAATGTGCCAGCCCACCACCGCCGGATGGCGGCCGAAGCGCTCGGCCAGGGCCCGGTTGATCCGATCCACGAAGGCCCGGTAGGCAGGCGAGGTGAAGCAGTGGTTGTGCCTGCCGCCGTGAAGGTTGCGCCTCCCGTCCTCCCGCACGCGAAGCACTTCGGGATACCTCTGGCTCATCCAGGCCGGGCGCGCGCCGCTGGGCGTGGCCAGGAAGACGGAAATGCCCGCCGCGTGCAGCCGGTCCAGCACGCTCTCCAGCCAATCGAAGGTGAAAAATCCCTCCTCGGGCTCCAGCGCGGACCAGGCGAAGATGCCCACGCTCATCAGGTTGCAGCCGGCCAGCTTCATCAGCCGGATGTCTTCATCGAGTATATCGGGCCGGTCCAGCCACTGATCGGGGTTGTAATCGCTCCCGTGACCGATAAACGGCAGCTTCAATTCGGCCATACCTTACCGCTCCTTTTATTGAATTCTGGTGAATTACTGAATCTGCGTTTG
>JAZTZK010000279.1:0-7740 GCA_045637485.1 Clostridia bacterium | reverse complement strand
GTATGCCCGATGAGATAGTCGACAGAGGTTTCAAAGTAATCCGCCAGCTTGCAAAGCGTCATAATATCCGGTTCGGTATCGTGGTTTTCATATTGATTGATGGATTGTTGACTCATGCCGATTGCGTCAGCCAGCTTTTGTTGACTGATTCCGCTTTCTTTTCTCAACAGCTTCAGATTTGGCAGCATGAATCCCACCTCCCATCACATATATATTAACAACAATCAGATGTGAAACAAAACAATGATTGTTGTTGACAACCATTTATAATTGTTATAGAATGAATCCAACAATATTCTTTTGTTAAGGAGGGTGTTCTATGCGCTTTGTGAGGTGGTTTTCAATCTTGACGATTATTGCTGTACTGTTTGCCTTGCTTCCGGCGACGATGGCGGAGAACGAGATCCTTATCGACATAGGAGAATCTGTCGATGGTGAATTTGTTATAGGCGTGGAAGACAGCGGCATTGATGTTTTTGATGCTTCGTCAATTGCGCTGGAAAATGATAATCTTGATTTGGATGGTTTGGAGGACAATCTATTGATCTCCGAGGAAAGGGAATATACAGAAATGTCCCCGGCATCCAATGCAAGCGGTGATTTTGAGATTGACGAGTATGGCGTATTGATAAGATATCGCGGCTTTGCCAAGAATGTTGTCATTCCAGACGGAGTAAAGGAGATTGGCAGGCGGGCTTTTGATGAAGATACTATTATGGAAAGTGTGAGTATCCCCGACAGTGTAACATATATTGGGGACTATGCTTTTTCTGGATGTACTGGACTAAAGAGCGTAACAATACCAGACAGTGTAAATGATATTGGTGAGAGTGTGTTTTCGTATTGTGACGGTCTGATCAGTATACAACTATCGAATAGTCTGACAGCAATAACATCTCAATTCTTCTCTGGATGTGACAGCCTTGAAGATATATCATTGCCTGCGAACATAAAAAAGATTGAAGCCTATGCTTTCTATGGATGTGACAGCATAAAAAACATGATCCTTCCCGACGGCGTTACCGATATTGAGGAATGTGCGTTTGGATACTGTGCCAAATTGGAAAGCGTTACCATCCCTTCAAGCGTTGCAACCATTGACAGGGAAGCGTTTTACAGCAGTGATAATGTCGTCATTCGAGGCATACCGGATTCCTATGCCGAGCGCTATGCAAAAGGCATAGGTATTCCTTTTAACGCGCCAATTGTTGCCATAGAGGAGGACACGTCAAGGATTTATAATGATGAACAGTATTTTGATGCGTTGATTCTATACATTAATCAATCCCGTACGCTCAGCGCGTCTCAAAAGCCCTCTGATCTTTCGAGGACACTGGCGTGGTCTTCATCCAATTCAGAAGTTGTATCGGTTGACCAGAGTGGCACGATCAAGGGTTTATTACAGGGTATAGCTTCAATTACAGTCAATACTGCTGACGGCAAGGGCAAGGCGGCACAGATAAGGATTATCGTTCCTGAACCGACGGATATCGAATTGTCATATCAAAATGGGGAGGATACAGAGATTGTTCTTGGTGAAACCTCTACAATCCGTGTCGAAAAGAATACGCCCTATAGTTATATAACAAGTGCAAAAATGCCCATTTTCTGGTCTTCGTCTGATAGCTCGGTCATATCAATCGAGGCGTCTGATGACGATGGAGCCACGATTAAAGGCAATAAGCTGGGAAGGGCCACTATAACTGCCTCTACACCGGATAACGGTATGGCATTCATAGAATTGGAGGTCGTTCGTCCGGAAGTGGAAAGCATCAAAATCAATCAGACCGGTCCCATAACGCTGCATCACGGTAATCAGTACAGCCTAACGACAACGCTGTCCCCCAAAGAATCTGAATCCGCATTGACCTGGTCATCGGATGATACGGATATTGCCACCGTCAGTAATGACGGTATCGTCACCGCAGTTGCGGAAGGATATACATGGGTTGAAGTATATACGGAGAATGAGAAGAGCGATGCAATAAGAGTAAACGTAGAGCCGCTTCACCCTCATCCTGACAGCATCAAGATCAATCAATCCGGCTCGCTCAAACTCTATCCTGGCCAAAAATATAGCCTTTCCATCACATTGAAGCCCGTAGACGCAGAGGCAAAGCTGACGTGGAATACTGAAGACAAACATATTGCCACTGTCAATCAAGACGGCTTGGTCACCGCAGTCAAACCGGGCTATGCAACAATCAGTGTTGAAACGGACAATGAATGTGAAGATTACATCGATATCTACGTCCTCACCCCACCCAAAAAGATCGCCCTCTCCAAAACCGAAGCCACCCTCGCCGTGGGCGATACCCTGACGCTGAAAAAGACGCTCACGCCCTATGACGCCGAGACGGGCTTTACCTGGTCCTCCTCCAAGCCCTCCGTCGCCACGGTTTCGAAAAAGGGCGTGGTCACGGCGCTGAAGGTCGGCAAGGCGAAGATCACCGTCGCGACCGACAATGGCAAGAAGGCTTCCGCCACCATCACCGTGAAGCCCGCGCCGACGAAGGTCAAGCTGAACAAGGCCAAGGCCACCCTGGGCGTCAGGGAGAAGCTTACGCTGAAGGCCACCGTCTCGCCGTCCAGGGCCTATACGACCCTGACATGGAAGTCCAGCGCCAAGGCGATCGCCACGGTGTCGAAGCAGGGCGTAGTCACCCCGAAGAAGCCGGGCACCGCGGTCATCACGGTCAGGACGAAAAACGGCAAGACCGCCAAGGCCACCATCACCGTCAAGGCCGCGCCGAAGAAGGTGACGCTGAACAAGTCCGGTACGGTGGACTTGAAGAAGGGCAAGACGCTGAAGCTGAAGGCCACGCTGCCAAAGGACACCGCCTCGGCCCTGACCTGGACTTCCAGCAAGCCCAAGGTCGCCAGTGTGAACAAGAATGGCGTTGTCACAGCGCTGAAGAAGGGTACCGCCGTCATCACCGTGAAGACCTTCAACGGGAAGACCGCCAAGGTGACGGTCACGGTGAAGTAGACCAAATACAAGGGGCTGTCTCAAAACGTGTTGCAATGTGCAGATTCCAATGTAGCGGCGACTATCAGTTGCCATTTGGCGGCAGATTCCCGCCGCTACGCGTTGGATTCCTGCCAATTTCGCCGTTTTGAGACAGCCCTTTCGTCAATCCATCATGCCCCGCTGGCTACGCCGAAGAGCTGCTCCTGGAGGGCCACGTCGGCCACGCCGGTGGGCTCCATGCCGTGGTCCTTCTGGTAGGCCTTCACGCACTTGGCACAGTCATGGCCGTACACGCCGTCGGGCTCGCCCTTCATGTAGCCCAGCTCGATCAGCTTCTCCTGCAGCAGATACACGCCCCAGGAGTAGCGGGTGGGCTTGTACACGTCGTAGACCCGGCTGTAGGGTTGCAGCTCTGGGACGGGGTAGTCCTTCGCCGCGCCGTTGAGGGGCCTGGTCTCGTTCTCGGGGTAGCCGAACATCTCGTTCAGCGTCACCAGCTTATAGCCCTTCTCCACCGCGTAGGGCATAAAGTTCAGCAGCTTGTCCAGGTCGTTGTCGGTGGTGGTGTGGAACAGGTAGATCGCGCCGGGCTTCAGCGCCTTGGCGATCTCCTTTTCCGTGCTGGTGGAGCCGGCGCAGCTCCAGTGGGCGATGCCGTAGTAGCCGATCTGCTGGGCGTACATCTGCATCCGCTGGTCCCGGCGGGCGTCGCCGCCCTTGGGCCGCAGGAAGTGGCACTGGTATTCCACGCCCAGTATGTGGCTCAGGGCCAGCTGCTGCATATAGACCTCCTGGGCCATCTCCTCGTCGGAGCAGCGGTACAGGCCGTTGTGGGTGAAGGTGTGGTTCTCCAGCTCGAAGCCGTGCTCCCAGGCGTACTTCAGCACCTCGCTCTGGGCCTTCTTCAGCACGTTTTTGCCGATGGGGAAGATGGTGAATTTGCCGCCCACCTCGATGGCCTTGTCCACCATCCTTTGCAGGTTCTCGGCCTGGAAGCAGTCGTCCACGGTGATGGCGATGATCTTCTCCTCGGTGTCCGCCTCGGAGAACACCAGCCCGTAGCCCGGCGCGGTGGGCGTGGGTCGCGTGGCGGCACGCAGCGATGAGAAGGACACCGTGTCGCCATGAGCCTCAGGGGTGGGTGTGGGCGTCGGCGCGGCAATCGCCGCTTGTGCGATCGCCTCGTCGTTCGCCTCGTCCGCCGGAGGCTGTGGCGTCAAAGGCTCGCCCTCGGCAGCCTGCTTAGCCAGGGGCTCGCCCTGGGCCTGAAGCACGGGCTGGGAAGCCGCGTGATCCGGCACGCCGCCCTTTGGCAGCAGCAGCACCGCCAGCACGGCGATCAGCACCACCGCCGCCGTGCCGCCGAATACGATCAGGAGCAAACGCCGCTGTTCGGCGCGCCGCCGGCCGCGTCCGCGGGGCATGTTCCTCTGATGGTTCGCCATGACAATACCTCTGTAGGATTATTTGAACAGGGGGAAGCGCAGGTCGCTGGGGTACACCTGCACATGCTGGTAATAGATTTCGCCTTCGATTTTTATCTTGTATCGGTCGCCAACGCCCGATATGTAGCGATACAGCTCGTGAAGGTCCACCGTGCCGTTGTTGTTGCCGGCAAATTGCGTGTCCGCCGGCATTTTGCCTGACTGGCCCACAGCATTGACCAGGTTGTATACGAAGAAACTCTTTTCGTCAGAGCTCCAGCTATCCTCGCGGTAGGCCGTGGCGGTGAGCACATAGAATTTGTTCACCTTGCGCAGGTCGCCAGTGTTGGCGGCGTAATCCGATTCCATTACCCCGGGATCGGCGCTGCGGAAGACATTCACCACCTTGGCGTCAAAGGCTTCGGCGGCCCGGGCCATATCGCTGCGGGTGCTGCCGTCGTTCTTCTGATAGACGGCCGCGCCGGAGCCACAGCTTTGCAGGATGACAATCACCTTGCCGGGCACTGCCAGCAGCAGGTCCCTCAGCATGTCCAGTCTCAGCCGATCCGGGCTCTTTTCTTCCAGGGAAGCCATCGATATGGCGCCGGAGTCCGATTCCTCGGCGCTATCGCTGCTGACGCCATGGGAGGCGATGAAGAACAGGGAGACGTCGTTCGCGTCAGCGCCGGCGTAGGTATCCGCGATCAGCTGTTTGAGCTGTATGAGGGTGGTATTGTTCCGGGTCGTGATTGTATACTTGCCGCCGTCGGGGGTTTTGACCTGCTGGAGCATCTTCTCTACCATCGTCACGTTGTTCTTGTTGCGGGGAACGTGCTCCCAGCGCTTGGAAGGGTTCTTCGCGTCCGGATGGTAGAATTCGGACTCGGAGACCAGCAGCGCCCGGTATTTGGTGGTGTTCTTGTAAGCAGGCTGAATGCCGGGAAGAATGGCGGTGGGCTGATAGGCGGGGTTCACGACCTTGCCGGTGCTGGTTGCGCGGGGCGTGCCGTACAGCCTGAAGCTCAGGTCCTTTGCCTTCAGGTCGGTGAAGGCCTGGGGGCAGTTGACTGCCTTGGCGGGGAAGGTGAGGGTGACGGCCTGCCACTTGTTCTCGGCGCAGCTGACCTTAACGCTCTTGAAGGCGTTTCGGGCGATCAGGGTATCGCCGGTGTCGTCCTTCGTGCTGACGGACAGGTCCAGGTTTCTGATGGCGGTCAGCTTGCCCGCGCTGTCGTTGAGCAGCCACAGCTTGCAGACGAGGCTGCCGTCGCCCTTCAGCTCCAGGGTGCTGGGCCACAGGGTCCACTTCTTCGCCAGCTTCCCGACGGCCTTGGCCGTGGGCTTGGCATACAGCGCTTTGGTGCGGTTGGCTTTCACGACAACGCTCATGCGGGCCTTCAGGCCGTTCTCCGACACGGTGGTGACGGTGACCTTGCCTGGCTTCATGCCCGTGAGGATGTTGTCCCTGCTCGTCCGGGCGATGTCCTTGTCAGAGGTGGTGGAGTTCAGACTGTAATTGGCATAGGCGGGCTCCACGACACAGAGCTGCTTCAGGTCGATGTCCTGGCCAACGAGCAGTGTCATCGACTTCTTGGCGAAGGACAGGCTCTTGAGCTCGTAGGCATCCTTGATTGAGAGAGAGAGAGCCTGCTGCTTGCCGTTGACCAGCTTGATGACAATGTCCACATGGCCCACAGCAATGGGGTAAACAACGATGGTGTCGCGGCTGTCGCTCAGCCGTTCCACCTCGACAAGCTTGTCCTTGCTGACGGTCCAGGAGGCGATGTTGGCAGTGCTTGAGTAGACGCGCAAAATGTCCTGCCTGTTGATTGTGAGTTCTTCATCATCATCCTCATCATCATCCTCATCCTCATTTATTGTCAGCTTGTAATTCTTTGCATCATATGTGGGGGCAGGCTTCGAGGAGTTATCGGCATCGCCCTCCGGCCCGGCTTCCTCCAGGTCCAGGCTGATGTCGTCAGGCAGGTTCAGGCTGATGTCGTCAGACAGGTTCGGGTCGATGCCCTCCAGCGCAGGATCCCCGGAAAGCTCCGGCAGGTCGTCGATGAACAGGCTTCCTGCGTCGACGACTTTAAGTCCCGGCGCGCCGTCCAGCGCCACGGAGATGTCCTCCGCCACAGCTGGCAGGGAAGCGGCCAGGAGCAGCGCCAGCAGCATGGCCAGCGCGCGCCGCAGGGCGATATGGGGATTTGCGTTCATGATCTGCATGCCTCCTCCGATTGATATGTATCATTGTATCACTTCCATCGTTTTCCTTTCAAGGCATTTCCGATATTATTTCACAATTCCCCCAGTGCCGTCATAATTTTCACATGCCAGGCGTTGACACCTGCCGCCACGAGGTGCTATAATGGCTGTCGATATCAAAAGGCGCATGGGAAATGCGCCCTTCATCGCGCTTTCAGAGAGCCGTCGGGCGGTGCGAGGCGGCAAGCGGGGCGAGGGGCCGGCCGGTTTCCCCGGGAAGCACGCTTCTCGCGCCCCGCGCAGGAAATGGCGCGGCGGTTTTCCCCGTTACGGAAGTCGAGAGGGCTCTTGCACAAGGAGCCAATCAGGGTGGTACCGCGAAGCGCATCTGTTCGTCCTTGAGATGACAGGTGCGCTATATAATTAGGAATCAGGAATGAGGAATGGAAACAGCCATCCGCTGTTTCAGATTCCTTATCCCTGATCCCTCTATCAAGAGGAGGTAATTCCCATGAACATCAAGTCCGCCAACGAGCTGCGCAGCCTGTTCCTGCGCTTCTTCGAGGAGAAGGGCCACGCCCGCATCCCCAGCGCGTCGGTCATCCCCGAGAACGACCCCACCGTGCTGTTCACCACCGCCGGCATGCATCCGCTGGTGCCCTACCTGATGGGCGAGAAGCACCCGATGGGCACGCGGCTGACCGACGTGCAGAAGTGCATCCGCACCGGCGACATCGACGACGTGGGCGATCCCAGCCACCTGACCTTCTTCGAGATGCTGGGCAACTGGTCGCTGGGCGACTACTTCAAGAAGGAAATGATCCCGTGGAGCTGGGAGTTCCTGACCAGCCCAGACTGGCTGGGCCTGGACCCCGACAAGCTGGCCTTCACCGTGTTCGAGGGCGACCAGGACGCGCCCCGCGATGAAGAGGCCGCGGACCTGTGGCGCGCCCAGGGCGTGAAGGACGATCACCTGTTCTACCTGCCCAAGAAGCACAATTGGTGGGGCCGCGCCGGCATCACCGGCCCCTGCGGCCCGGACACCGAGATGTTCATCATCCGCGACCAGCCGCCCTGCGGCCCGGACTGCTCGCCCGCCTGCTCCTGCGGTCGGTACCTGGAGATCTGGAACGACGT
>JAZTZK010000278.1:0-3291 GCA_045637485.1 Clostridia bacterium | reverse complement strand
AGGGCGGCGCGGCCACCTCTTCCGACGGCAAGCTGAACAGCGGCATCAGAGACCCCCGCTGCCGCCGGGTGCTGGAGGAGATGTGCCGGGCCGGCGCGCCGGAGTCCATCCTGTGGCAGGCCAAGCCCCACGTGGGCACCGATCACCTGAAGGCGATGGTCGTGGGCCTGCGCCGGGAGATCGTCGCCCTGGGCGGCGACGTGCGCTTCGAGACGAAGCTGACCGGGCTTGAAATCGAGGATGGCCGCGTGAAGGCGGCGATCCTGGAGGGCACGGAGGGCCGCTGTGCGCTGAAGACCGACGCCGTCATACTGGCCGTGGGGCACAGCGCGAGGGACACCTTTGAGATGCTGGTTAGGACCGGCGCGGCCATGTCCCGCAAGCCCTTTGCCATCGGCGCGCGGATCGAGCACCGGCAGGACTGGATCAACCGCGCCCAATACGGTCCTTCGGCGGGACACCCGGCCCTGGGCGCGGCGGATTACAAGCTGGTGGTTCACCTGCCCGGCGGGCGCTCGGCCTACACCTTCTGCATGTGTCCCGGCGGCCAGGTGGTGGCCGCGGCCAGCGAGGAAGGCGGCGTGGTGGTGAACGGCATGAGCCTGTATGCCCGGGACGGCGATAACGCCAACAGTGCCCTGCTGGTGAACGTGCTACCGGAGGACTTCGGCGGCGACGACCCGCTGGCGGGGGTACGCTTCCAGCGAAGGTGGGAGCGCGCCGCGTTTGAGGCGGGGGGCGGCGACTACCGCGCCCCGGCCCAGCGAGTGGGGGATTTCCTGACGCGGCGCCCCAGCGTCGGCCCCGCGGGGGTGACGCCCAGCTATCGACCCGGCGTGAAGTGGGGGAGCCTGGACGGCTGCCTGCCGGGATTTGTGACGGAGGCCATGCGCGAGGCGCTGCCGCTACTGGATCGCAGGCTGAAGGGCTTTGCCCATCCCGACGCCGTGCTCACCGGCGTGGAGACCCGCTCGTCCTCGCCCGTGCGCATCGAACGGGACGACGACTGTGTCTCCAATATCATCGGCCTCTATCCCTGCGGCGAGGGCGCGGGCTACGCCGGCGGCATCATGTCCGCCGCCGTGGACGGCATCCGGTGCGCGGAAGCGGTGATGAAACACTGATTTGTGGGGGGAGAGATCATGTAGCGGCGGCGTCTACGCCGCCACACGCATTCCCATCACGTCGGAAACCGTGGCGGCGTAGACGCCGCGACGCGAAGCTATTCCTTTAGGGCCGCTACAGTGTTGTGCAATCTTCCCCGACAAATCCGTATTTCCGCATCCAAGGAGTGATATCATGTCAAATAGAAGCATTCCCTTCGCCGCCGCCATATTCGACATGGACGGCACGCTGTTGGACAGCACCTGGGTCTGGCGGGAGTTGGATCGGACATTCTTCAGGGAGATCGGCATGGCGGAGCCGGAGGACTACGCCCGCGCCATCCAGGGCATGAGCTTTCGGGAGACCGCGGAATACACCGTGCGGCGCTTCGGCCTCTCTCGGTCGGTGGAGGCGGTCATGGACGGCTGGATGCGCATGACCGCCGAGGCCTATGCCCGCCGGGTGGCGCTGAAGCCGGGGGCGCTGCATTACCTGCGGGCGCTGAAGCGCTCCGGCGTGAAGCTGGCCGTGGCCTCCGCCAACCGGGAGGCGCTGTTCGGACCGACCCTGCGCCGCTGGGGGGCGTGGGAGCTGTTCGACGCCGTGTGCACCTCCGCCGAGGTGGGGGACGCGGGCAAGGCCGACGGCGCGCTGTTCGCGCTGGCGGCGGAAAGGCTGGGGGTCGCCGCCGGTGAATGCGTCGTGTTCGAGGATACGCTGGAGGGCGTGCGGGGAGCTCGGAGGGCGGGCATGGGCGTATATGCCGTGCGGGACGCGGCCAGCGACCACCATGCCCAAAGAATCGCCGCCCTGGCGGACGGCGTGATCGATGATTTTTCCCGGATGGCGTGCTTTCACAGCCTGCCGGAGAGGCGGCGGTGCGTGATCTTCACCGCCCGCTGCGTCGGCGAAGTGAAGCGGGCCTATGCGCCCCGGGTGGGGGATTTTGTGCTCTGCGCGGACGGCGGCTGGATACTGGCGCGACAGGCGGGCGTCCGGCCCGACCTGGTCATCGGCGACTTCGATTCCTCCGACCAGCCCGGGGACGGCCCTGTGGAGCGCTACCCGATGGAGAAGGACGACACCGACACCATGCTCTGCCTGAAAAAAGGCCTGTCGATGGGCTTCGACGACTTTCTGGTCGTTGGCGGCTTCGGCGGAAGGATCGACCATACGCTGGGCAATCTCCAGGCGATGCGCTACGCCGCGAATCGCGCCGCATCCATTGTGATGAACGACGGTGAGAGCTGGGCGACGGTGATCGAGGGCGGCGGGGTGCGCGTGCCCGCCGATGCCATCGGCGAGGGGCCCGTCAAGCTGTCGGTGTTCGCGCTGGACCGGGAGTGCCGGGGCGTTTCCATCCGCGGTACGAAATGGGCAATCGAAAACGGCACATGGACCAACGGCGTTCCGTTGGGCGTGAGCAACGAATTTATCGATGAATGCGCGGAGATCTCCGTAGCGGAAGGCGCGTTGCTGGTGACCGTTTGCAGGGAAGAACATCCGGGGAGAGGTGAATAAGGGATGGACAAGACAGGCCTGATGCGCCTGCTGGATGTAGCGCTGGCACTGGCTCTGTTTCAAGTGGTGAATTACCTGGATATACCCTATCCGAGGACGCTCGGCGGGCTGAGGAACATGCACAGGGATATCTTTCGCACGGCAACGTCCGCGCTGTGGCTGGTAATGCTGTGGCTGAGCCTGTATCCTGTCCGGGACAGCGGCAAACGGGTATCGCGGTCGACCGTGACGTCGGGCGCGGCACTGTGCGTGTCTGTCCTGGCCATGACCTATGCCAATCATCTCGTCATCTATTCCTACAAGGCGCTGCTTTCACAGCTGATCTACGGGGGCACGGCGATGTTGTCAGGCGCGAGCGCCTGGGCGCTGTGCCGGGAGATAGGAAAGGATAACCCGGATGCGCCGGAATGCGGGGATGCCTGCCGCATCTGCGGGCGCTCGCTGGCCGTGGCCCTGGGGCTGATGCTTGCGGGCATGATTGCCTGTGTGTTGAAGTTTCGACAGGCCATGTGGTATTCCGTGGCCGTCGCCGGCATCTGGCTGTCGGTCAGGTGGATAGCGGGGAAAGGCAAATTCTGATTTGTCGAGCTCTGCTCGATAAATCAGAATTTGAGGGGTTAGGCTTTAGGGGTTAGGGAAGGATGAAATCCTTGCGGATTTCTTTAT
>JAZTZK010000277.1:0-11293 GCA_045637485.1 Clostridia bacterium | reverse complement strand
CCTAAAGCCTAACCCCTCAAATTCTGATTTATCGAGCAAAGCTCGATAAATCAGAATTAACCCTTCCCTCCACCCTATGCCTCTCCCCATTCCTTTATCCCCCGGAAAGACTTTGTTATAAAAGCTACAGGTACAAAAATTAACGGAACGAATAAGAGGAAAAAAGGGGGTTATGTCGAAAATTCTGAATTTGGGATTCGATGATTTTAAATCTGCCGGACGGTGGAACGGCGCGTTCGGGCCTTTGGGCGCGGATGGCGCGGGGTGGCGTCCCGCGCGCGGCGCGCCCCGGCGTTCGACACAACGATGGAGGGAATGAAAATGAAAGTGGAACAGAATCTGCCCGTCGTTCGCGAGCGCAAGCTGGCGATTCTGAAGGGTGACCCGGAGCTCTGTGCCCAGCAGAAAAAGGCCGGGAAGCTGCTGGCCCGGGAGCGCATCGCGCTGCTGCTGGATGCCGCGAGCTTCGTGGAGCTGGATGTGCTGAACGCGGACGCCGGCGTCGTGACGGGCTACGGCCTGATCGACGGCAATCCCGCCTACGTCTACGCCCAGGATTTCACCGTCAAGGGCGGCTCCGTGGGCATGGCCCACGCCCGCAAGGTGCTGAAGGTGATGGAGCTGGCCGGGAAGACCGGCGCGCCCCTGTTCGCGCTGCTGGATACCGCCGGCGCGCGCCTGGATGAGGGCATCGACGCGATGAACGCCTACGCGCTGATTGCCGGCAAGACCAGCGAGCTGTCCGGCGTCGTGCCGCAGATCGCGGTGGTGCTGGGCCAGTGCGGCGGCATTGCCTCCGCCATCGCCAGCATGAGCGACGTCACCGTGATGAGCAAGAACGGCGCGCTGTTCGTGAACGGCCCCCAGGTTGTCTCCGCCGTGGCCGGCAAGGAAGTGGACATGGAAGCCCTGGCCCACGCCCAGGCGTCCATGCGCTCCGGCGTGGCGCAGCTGACCGCCGGGACCGACGAGGAGGCCATCGCCCTGGCCCGCAAGCTGGCCGGGTTCCTGCCCGCCAACAACATGGGCGAGGTCTTCGGCGTCACCCCCGACGAAGTCAACCGCGAGCTGGGCGACCTGAACGCCATCGACAGCGTCGGCGACGTGCGGGACATCATCCGCCGCGTGGCCGATATGAACGATATCATTGAGCTCAGCGAGGGCTTCGCCCCCTCGATGGTCACCGCCATCGGCAAGATCGGCGGCAGCACCGTGGGCTTTATCGCCAACCAGCCCGGCAAGGACGAGGGCCGCATCACCGTCTACGGCGCCAAGAAGGCCTCCCGCTTTGCCGCGTTCTGCGACTGCTTCTCCATCCCGGTGGTCACCATCGTGGATTCCATGGGCATGAAGGTCTCCACCGCGCCCCAGGGCGAGCTGGCCCGCGCCGGCGCGCAGCTGATGTACGTGCTGACCGAGTCCACCAACGCCCGCGTGGCCCTGATCACCGGCAACGCCGTGGGCATGGCCTACGCCGCGATGGCCTCCCGCGCCGCCAGCGACATGGTCTACGCCTGGCCGGGCGCGGTGATCAGCGCCCTCACCCCGAAGATCGCCGTGCAGCTGAGCTGCGCCGACGAACTGAAGGTCGCCGCCGATCCCTTCGCCAAGCGGGCGGAGCTGGAGGAGAAATACATGACGGACGTGGCAGACGGCGTCAACGCGGCCAAGGCCGGCTATGTGGACGACGTGATCGAGCCCGCCCAGACCCGCCAGATACTGGCCTCCGCCCTGGAGATGCTCTCCGGCAAGCGCGAAGCGAAGCCCGCCAAGAAGCACGGCAACATGCCGCTGTAAGGAGGCGTTGAGATGAATGTTTTTGATAAGATCGTCTATGGCCTCCAGGTGGCGGCCATCGGTCTGGTGGTCGTGTTCCTGGGCCTGGCGATACTGATCGGCTTCATCACGCTGATGGCCCAGGTCTTCAAGGTCATCAACGGGCAGAAGGAAGCGAAGGCCGCCGAGGCCGCCCGCGCCGCCGAAGCCGCCCGCGCCGCCGAGGCCGCGAAGGTCGCTGCCGCCGCCCCCGCGCCGGTGGAGAGCGCGGTGGAGGAGGTCGCCGACGACAGCGAGCTGATCGCCGTGATCGCCGCCGCCATCGCCGCCTTCACCGACTCCGACAAGCAGCTGGTGGTGCGCAAGGTCCGCCGGGTGTCCGGTTGGAACAGGGCCGGCAGGGCCGAGCAGGTGTATCGGTTTTGAATTAGGAATTAGGAATTGGGAATTAGGAATTAAAGGCATATTCGCGCAGGGTATTCACACTGTTCATTCCTCATTCCTCATTCCTCATTATCATATCGATTCGATTATAATTCAGGAGGAAGAGTATCATGCGCAAGTTTGCGATTACCGTCAACGGTCAGGCCTACGAAGTGGAAGTTGAAGAGATCGGCGGCGCGCCCGTGTTTGCCGCCGCGCCCGCCCAAGCGCCCGTGGCTGCCCCCGCCCCCGTGGCGGCCCCCGCCCCCAAGGCCGCGCCCGCCCCGGCCCCCAAGGCTGCCGCCGCCGCGCCCGCCGGCGCCGAGGCCATCAAGGCCCCCATGCCCGGCAACATCAACGCCGTGAACGTGTCCAACGGACAGAGCGTCAAGAAGGGCGACGTGCTGGTCATCCTCGAGGCCATGAAGATGGAGAACGAGATCATGGCGCCCAGGGACGGCGTCGTGGCCTCCGTGAACGTGACCAAGGGCGCCACCGTCAACACCGGCGACGTACTGCTTTCGCTGAACTGACATAAAACGGTTCTTTGAAAGCGGTAAGGAGGGTTTGACGAATGTCCAAATTGAAAAAGGTAAGCCCCAAGCGCGCCTTTGCGTGCCTGCTGGTGCTGTTCGCCCTGCTGACCGTGTTTG
Organism: Clostridia bacterium; assembly: GCA_045637485.1. Classification (GTDB taxonomy): domain Bacteria; phylum Bacillota; class Clostridia; order Christensenellales; family Aristaeellaceae; genus UBA2862. Next base: position 8,441 of record JAZTZK010000277.1, on the reverse strand, counting down.
CGGCGATGGCTGAGAACGCCGCGCAGACCGAAGCCGCCGTGGCGACCGAGGCGGCCGCCCCCACAGAGGCTGCCGAAACCGCGACGAACAGCACCGACCCCGATATCAACTTTATCAAGGGCCTTGGCAATATCGCGAAGTCCACGGGCTTTGCCAAGAGCCTGGACGGCACCGGCGGCGACTGGCGCAACTACGTGATGATCGCCGTGGCCTGCTTACTGCTGTACCTGGCGATCGTGAAGCAGTTCGAGCCGCTGCTGCTGCTGCCCATATCCTTCGGCATGCTGCTGGCCAACCTGCCCGCCGCGGGCATGATGAGCCACCCCAGCTTCACGTTCTACGCCTCCCAGCCCGAGGCGCTGGCCGCGGCCCAAAACCTGGGCAAGGACATCACCGACGTGACGATGCGCATGAACCCCGCCACCGGCGAGATGGGCTACGCGCTGCAAACGGCCAACGGCGGCCTGCTGTACTACCTGTACCAGGGCGTCAAGCTGGGCATCTATCCCCCGCTGATCTTCATGGGCGTGGGCGCGATGACCGACTTTGCCCCGCTGATCGCCAACCCGAAGAGCCTGCTGCTGGGCGCTGCGGCCCAGCTGGGCATCTTCCTGACGTTCCTGGGCGCAAAGCTGCTGGGCTTCTCCGCGGCCGAGGCCGGCTCCATCGGCATCATCGGCGGCGCGGACGGCCCCACGGCCATCTTCGTCACCACCAAGCTGGCGCCCCACCTGCTGGGCCCCATCGCCGTGGCCGCCTACAGCTACATGGCGCTGGTGCCCGTCATCCAGCCGCCCATCATGCGGGCGCTGACCACCAAGAAGGAGCGTACCATCCGCATGGGCCAGCTGCGCCAGGTCACCAAGACCGAGACGATCATCTTCCCCATCGCGGTGACGATCATCGTGTCGTTGCTGCTGCCTGACGCGGCCACGCTGATCGGCATGCTGATGCTGGGCAACCTGATGCGCGTCTGCGGCGTCGTGGAGCGCATCAACAAGACCGCCCAGAACGAGCTGATCAACATCGTGACCATCTTCCTGGGCCTGACGGTTGGCGCGACCACCCAGGGCAGCACCTTCCTGACCCTGCAGACCATCTACATCGTCGTGCTGGGCGTCGTGGCTTTCGGCTGCGGCACCGCGGGCGGCGTGCTGCTGGCCAAGCTGATGAACATCCTCTCCGGCGGCCAGATCAACCCGCTGATCGGCTCAGCGGGCGTGTCCGCCGTGCCCATGGCGGCCCGCGTGTCCCAGAAGGTCGGCCAGGAGGAGGATCCCGGCAACTTCCTGCTGATGCACGCCATGGGCCCCAACGTGGCCGGCGTCATCGGCTCCGCGGTTGCCGCGGGCGTCTTCATCGCGCTGTTCGCGCACTAATGGCGCTGACGCTTATGGTCGGGGGAGCAAGCTCCCCCGCCATGGCCACCCCCTCCAGATTCGCCTGAAATCGCAGGCGATTTCCGGGCGGCGAATCTGCAAGGTCGGAATTTGCTCTCCGGGAAATGGGATTTCCCTGCGATCAAATATCCTGCGGCCCCGACGTACATGCCGCCGGGACCGATTGAAAATCAGAGGGGCTGCGCCCCTCCGATACCTCCCTGCCAGGTTAGCGGCAGTGTCATGTTGAAAACTATGGAGGAGATAGATATGGCTAAAGTAATGATTACCGAGACCATCCTTCGCGACGCGCACCAGTCCCAGGCCGCAACCCGCATGCGCACCGAGGACATGCTGCCCGCCTGCGAGGTGCTGGACAAGGTTGGCTATTATTCTCTGGAGTGCTGGGGCGGCGCCACCTCCGACAGCTGCCTGCGCTTTCTGAACGAGGATCCCTGGGTGCGCCTGCGCAAGCTGAAGGAGGCCATGCCCAAGACCAAGCTGCAAATGCTGTTCCGCGGCCAGAACATACTGGGCTATCGCCACTATGCCGACGACGTGGTGGACGAGTTCACCCGCCTGTCCATCAAGAACGGCATCGACGTCATCCGCATCTTCGACGCCCTCAACGATCCCCGCAACCTGGAGCCGGCCATCAAGGCCACCAAGAAGTACGGCGGCATCTGCGAGGTGGCCATGAGCTACACCATCAGCCCCGTGCACACCGAGGAGTACTTCGTGAACCTGGCGCTGCAGCTGGAGAAGATGGGCGCGGACAACATCTGCATCAAGGACATGGCGAACCTGCTGCTGCCCTACAAGGCCTACAGCCTGGTGAAGTGCCTGAAGCAGGCCCTCAAGCCCGAGACCAAGGTGCACCTGCACACCCACAACACCGCCGGCATCGGCGACATGTGCAACCTGAAGGCCATCGAGGCGGGCGTGGACATCGTGGACTGCGCGCTGTCCCCGCTGGGCAACGGCACATCCCAGCCCGCCACCGAGCCCCTGGTGGCCACCCTGGCCGGCACCGAGTACGACACCGGACTGGACCTGCACCTGATGACCCAGGCCACCGAGCACTTCCGCGGCGTGGCCCAGAAGCTGCAGGAGCAGGGCGTGCTGGATCCCAAGGTGCTGCGCGTGGACGTGAACACCCTGAAGTACCAGGTGCCCGGCGGCATGCTGAGCAACCTGATCAACCAGCTCAAGCAGGCCGGCCAGTCCGACAAGCTGTACGAGGTGCTGGCCGAGGTGCCGCGGGTCCGCGAGGACTTCGGCTATCCGCCGCTGGTCACCCCCACCAGCCAGATCGTGGGCACCCAGGCCGTGATGAACGTGCTCACCGGCGAGCGCTACAAGATGTGCCCGAAGGAGAGCCAGGGCCTGATGCGCGGCGAGTATGGCCGCCTGCCCGCGCCCGTCAACGAGGCCGTGCGCAAGAAGGTCATCGGCGACCAGAAGATCATCACCAGCCGCCCCGTGGACGACCCCTCCTATGGCGTCAAGCATCTTGACGAGTTCAAGAAGGAGATGGGCCAGTACTACACCCAGGAGGAGGACGTGCTCAGCTACGCCCTGTTCCCCCAGGTGGCCGAGAAGTTCTTCCAGGCCCGCCAGGCCAGCCAGATCGGCCTGGACAACAGCGTCCTGGACAGGAAGAACAACGCCATGCCGCTGTAAACGGAGGATGGAACAGCCCCGGAAGCGACGCTTCCGGGGCTGCTTCGTCACGAATAAGTCCAAGGAAAGGAGACAACCATGAATCGCTACAACTTTGAAAAGATTGTCAAGCGCATGAGTGATGCGTTTGGAACCATAGAGCGCGGACAGGAAGATTCGTATAATGCCATCTTCTTCACATTGGAGAGTAATGCGTTGAAGGTGAATCGACGCAACCCCAAGGCTGACAGCCGCAGCTTCCGGGAAGCCCTTCTAATGGCGCTCCACACCGTCAATATGCGCCTCACAGGCAAAGAGGAGGATCTTACTGCGTTTCAAACGCCGGAAAACATAGAACTCCTCCATGCGCTGCTCTATGCCTTCGATCCTTTTACCAATCAGGAGCTGGACAGCTTCGTCAAAAGGGATGCTGCGACCTGGGCCGGCGTGGATGAGATCGACGATTATCCCACGGATTACCTGCGGATATACTACACCATCCCCGTGAAATGCATGATCAGGCTCATTGAATCCGTCGATACCTGGGAAAAGCTGCTCGGGTCCAACGGCTATTTCACATCGATTGAAGGCACGGTCGGCAATGCGGTTGACAGGAACGATTCCAAGCTGAATACAACGGCATTCCTACTGAACATGCCTGTCACAAAGGATGCGGATTAGGCCATGAGGTCCCTGTAACATGAAGAAGCTGTTGATATTGGCATTGGCGCTGGTTCTGTCTGTTTCCGCTGCCCTCGCCGAATCCGACACCTCCTCCGGCACGGTCACCCTGACCGTCACCGCGGTGGGGGACTGCACCTTCTGCGGCGAGGCGGGCTCCAAGTCCAACCGGCGCTTCCTGGAATGCGTTGAACAGAACGGTTATGACTACTTCTTTGCCAATGTGCGGGCGCTGTTCGAGGCGGACGACCTGACCATCGTGAACCTGGAGGGCCCGCTGACCACGGTGGAGAAGCCGAGGGCCCACGGCTACGTGTTCAAGGCCGACCCGGAATGCGTCAGGATACTGGCCGGGTCCGGCGTGGAGCTGTGCAACCTGGCCAACAACCACTCGATGGACTACGGCGCGGCGGGGCTGAAGCAGACCGCCGAGGTGCTCTCGGCCAACGGCATCGGCTACTGCGGCTTCACCGAGGCCTGGCGCGCCGAGCTGAAGGGCGTGAGGGTCACGGCGCTGGGCTTCACCAAATGGGACCACACCCCCGAACAGGTGACGGAGGCGATTGCGGCGGCGCGGCCGGACTGCGACCTGCTGATCGTGAACATGCACTGGGGCTGGGAGCGCCAGAACCAGCAGTGCCGCGAGCAGGTGGAGCTGGGCCGCGCGGCGGTGGACGCCGGGGCGGACCTGGTGATCGGCACCCATCCCCACGTCTACCAGGGCATCGAGAAGTACAGGGGCAAGTACATCGTGTACAGCCTGGGCAACTTCTGCTTCGCCGGCAACGCCAATCCCGAGGACAAGCGCTGCCTGATCTTCCGGCAGGCCTTCAGCTTCAATCCAGGCATGGGCATCGCCCAGGCCAACATACTGGACGCCGGCATCGACATCATCCCCGCCAGCATATCGTCGGCGCCGGAGAAGAACGACTTTGTGCCCACAATGCTGCCGGTCGAGCAGGGCAAGGCCCTGCTGAAGGAAGTGGCCGAATGCTCCACCCACTTCACCCTCGGCGATACCCTGTGGATGAAGGGAAACTATCTGGAGGCGAACGGGCTGATCCAGGCGGATGAATCCTGATTTCCCGCGGCTCGACGCAACCGAACCCCCCTTTCCGCCCCCGTTTCGCCATGAAAAATTTGTCATAGAAAAATCATAATTTCTCTTGATATTTTTTCACATTTGTATTATAATGTTCCAAAATGACATATTAAGGCAGGAGAACGACCCTGGTTTGGCTTTGCCATGGGGTTGAGCATGGTTCTTTTGCGCTCTTTGGCGGACGATGGAGGAAAAGATGGGCAAAAATATGACAAAGAACAGGAGTAAGAAAAAAGAGATGCAGCGGCGCAAGACGATACGCGCGGGGGTGCTGTCGCTGCTGGTGGTGCTGGGGGTGGGCACGATGGTCGGCATGGCCATGTTCAACGCCAACGCCAAGCCCCAGCGCGATATGAAGTGGTATGTGCGCGACAGCGAGGTGCAGGTCGCGGCGCCGGCGACGGGAGAGGGCTATGCCGCGTCGACCCAGCGCAGCGGCGTCAACGGTCCCGTGCTGGCGGTCAGGGAAGGCGATCCCACACCCCGGCCCACGATCAAGCCCACCATGAGGCCGATGCTGGTCACCGAGGCCCCCGCCGGTGATGACGGCGAGACCTACGACGTCGACCCCACCGAGGCGTTCGACGCGCTCTCCGACGTCGATCCGCAGATCGGTGACATTGAAATGGCGGGGGACGCGGCGGACAGCAGCGGCACCGTGCGGCTGACGATCTCGGCGGCGGGCGACTGCACCTTCGGCGGCGAAATCGGCTCCAAGGGCCGCAGGCGCTTCGTGGACCTGGTGAACAAGGAGGGCTACGACTACTTCTTTGACGGCGTGCGCCAGGTGTTCGAGGGCGACGACCTGACCATCGTCAACCTGGAGGGTCCGCTGACCAGCGCGGTGAAATCCAACAAGCACGGCTTCGTGTTCAAGGGCGACCCGGAATACGTGGAAATACTCAGCGGCTCCAGCGTGGAGCTGTGCAACCTGGCCAACAACCACACGATGGACTACGGCAAGAACGGCCTGAGGGATACCGTGAACGTGCTGGAGGCCGCCAGGATCGGTTACTGCGGCTATTCCAAGACCTTCAGCACCACCATCAAGGGCGTGCGGGTCTGCGCGCTGGGCTTCACCTGGTGGGACAACGACAAAAAGCAGATCATCCAGGCGATCCAGAACGCCCGGGCCAACTGCGACCTGTTGATCGTCAACATGCACTGGGGCGTCGAGGGCAACACCATGCAGGACCGCAAGCAGGAGGCCATGGGCCACGCCATCATCGACGCCGGGGCGGACCTGCTGATCGGCACCCATCCCCATGTGTACCAGGGCATCGAGAAGTACAAGGGCAAGTACATCGTGTACAGCCTGGGCAACTTCTGCTTCGCCGGCAACGCCAATCCCAACGACAAGCGCTGCATGATCTTCCAGCAGACCTTCAGCTTCAACCCCGGCATGGGCATCGCCCAGGCCAACATCACGGACTCGGGCATCAACATCATCCCCTGCACGGTGTCGTCGGTGAAAAACCTGAATGACTTCCAGCCCACCATCATGGCGGCCAAGGAGGGCGGCGCGATGCTGAAGGCCATCGCCAGCCGTTCCACCAACTTCTCGCTGACCAACGCCCTTTGGATGAAGGACAACTACGTGGTCACCTCGGGACTGACGAACAACGGCGAGGATGAAAAGGCCGAGCAGCCCGTTACCGCCCAGACAGGGGCGGAGGGCGATGAAGCGGCGCAAGCCGGGGAGGAAACACCGGAGGCCGGGATGGAACCTGAAGCAGGGGAGAATATGAGTACTCTGTGAAAAAGCGCAATCATAAGGGCGGTGAAATACCGCCCCTTATTGTGCTATACTTGACACTCATTTTTCCACAGAATATAATACCACTGCGTTGATTCCCTTGATCGACCTCAGGGGTTGCCGATCGCTTTCACCGCAGCGCCCGACCCCCGGTAACCTTCTGAAAAGTGTTTTTAGCTGTAGGTAAATCGAGGTAACAGATGGAACTCACAGTTTTGATGCCCTGTCTGAACGAGGCCGATACACTCGCCGTCTGCATCCGCAAGGCTATGCGTTTCCTTTCGGAGAACGGCATAGATGGCGAGGTTCTTGTATCTGATAACGGAAGCACAGACGGAAGCCAGGAAATCGCGGTCCGTGAAGGTGCGCGCGTCGTTCATGCCCAAACCAGAGGATATGGCGCAGCCCTGAGGGCGGGCTGTCAGAGCGCGAAGGGGAAATATGTCATAATGGGCGACGCGGACGACAGCTATGACTTTACCGGCCTTGCCCCTTTCCTGGAAAAGCTGAGGGAGGGCTATGACCTTGTGATGGGCAACAGGTTTGCCGGAGGCATCGAAAGAGGCGCGATGCCCTGGAGCCACAGGTATGTCGGAAATCCTGTCCTGTCGTTTATCGGGCGACTGTTTTTTCACAGCTCCTTGCATGATTTCCATTGCGGGCTCCGGGGCTACAGAAGAGCGGCCATCCTTGCCCTTGACCTGCAGACGACCGGTATGGAATCCGCGTCTGAGATGGTTGTCAAGGCGGAGCTGAATGGGCTGAAGATTGCGGAGGTGCCCACCAGGCTTAGGAAGGATGGCAGAAGCAGGTCACCCCATCTCAGGAGCATTCACGACGGATGGCGGCATCTGAAGTTTCTGCTCATGTATGCCCCGAACTGGTTGCTCCTGTATCCGGGGCTTGTTTTCATATTTTTGGGCCTGATCCTCGGGGGATTCCTGGTCGTAAGCACAGTATCGATACATCAGGTCCGTTTCAGCATCCATACGCTCCTGTACTGCGCTTGTTCAATCATCATCGGAACAAGCATCATCCAGATGTACCTTATCGTAAAAACCTATGCCTACAATCATGCCCTTCTTCCCAGGGGGAGGATCGACTGGAACAGGCAGATCAACGAAGACAGAATCATCGCGGCGGGCGGTGTGCTGACGGTCATAGGGATCATCTGCAGCGCCCTTGCGCTTTACCTTTGGAAAAGATCCGATTTGGGCGACATGGATCCGGAGGCGACGATGAGGCTCGTCATTCCGGCTGTGCTCTGTCTCACCGTCGGCATTCAATCCGTATGCGCCGGTTTCGCGATCGGCGTATTGAAAATCAGAACGGAGAAGAATGATGATAAAAAAGCGGACGATTGATCAGATGCTGTATTTGGTTGCCTGGACTCTGTTCTTTGTCGTTGCTTCTCATTATCGCGTACTGTATGCGGCAGGACTTGACGTCGTGGTTACCATTCACCCTTGCGGTGAATTTCCGTAGCGGCGAGCAATGCTCGCCGCTACGGAAATGTGCCAATCGGCTTGAAGGGTGAATGGTAACACGTCGTGGGTTACGGCTCAGCGTCCAGATTATTCGGAACCCCTCCGCCTCACTTCACTCGGCACCTCCCCTTTCAGGGGAGGCTTTTGGAGGTTGCCTCCCCTTTCAGGGTAACGCTGTCAACTTTGAACACGGTCTTAACAGAATTAGGGCGAACAGCGTCCAAAAGGCTTCCCCTCTGGGGAAGCTGGCTGGCCGGCCGAAGGCCTAGCGGAGCGTCAGGCCAGACTGATGAGGTCCCCCTCACCCTGTGCTTCGGGCCTTTGGCGCAATAAAGGCCCCGATCCATCCGCAAAGGACCTCATCCGTCTTGCCG
>JAZTZK010000276.1:0-20925 GCA_045637485.1 Clostridia bacterium | reverse complement strand
GAAATCGGACAGGCCCTCCACCGTCAGGATGCGCTTGCCCTCGACCCGCTTCGTGCTCAGCACGCAGGCTCTGACCGCCCTGTCATCGACGATGACGGTGCAGGTGCCGCAGGCGCCCTCGCTGCAGCCGTCCTTGACGGAGTGCAGGTGCAGATCGTCCCGCAGATAGCGCAGAAGCGGCTTGTCAACGGCGGTCTCCCGAAGCACGCCGTTGACGGTAAAAGAGTAGTTATTCTGCATGAGGGCTCCTTTTGCGTTGTCGTATCTATCCGGTGATCAGCGTTCCCGTCTTTCCGTGGATGCCGTCCCGGGCCTTCTCCAGCAGCGTGATCAGCGCCGCCCGGCCGGGCCTGGATTCGGCGAAGGACAGCGCCGCCTCCACCTTCGGCAGCATGGAGCCCGGGGCAAACTCGCCGTCCAGTATGTATTGCCGCGCGGCTTCGGGGGTCAGCCGGTCCAGCCACTGCTGGTCGGGCTTTCCGAAGTGGATGGCCACCTTCTCCACGGCGGTGAGTATGATCAGCAAATCGGCCTCCAGCTGCCGGGCCAGCACCGCGGCGGCAAAGTCCTTGTCGATTACCGCCGCCGCGCCCTTCAGGTGGTTGCCTTCGGTTATGAATACCGGGATCCCGCCCCCGCCGCAGGCGACGACCACATGGTCGGTGTCCACCAGCGAACGAATGGTGTTGATCTCAACGATGGCCACGGGCTTTGGGCTGGCTACCACCCGCCGCCAGCCCCGTCCGGCGTCCTCGACGATGCGGTAGTCCCGCTCTTTTTCCAGCCTGCGGGCCTCCGCCTCGGTCATGAACGCGCCGATGGGCTTGGTGGGGTTGAGGAAGGCCGGGTCGTTGGGATCCACCTCCACCTGGGTCAGCACCGTGGCCGCGCCCTTGTCGATGCCCCGGTTCAGCATCTCCTCCCGCAGGCTGTTTTGCAGGTCATAGCCGATGTAGCCCTGGCTCATGGCCACGCAGACCGACAGCGGGCAGGGGATATACCTGTCCGGATCGGAGCGGGTCAGCTCCGTCATGGCGTTCTGGATCATGCCCACCTGGGGGCCGTTGCCGTGGCAGACGACCACCTTATGGCCCTCCTCGATCAGATCGACGATGGCCTTCGAGGTGATTTTGACCGCCTTCATCTGCTCCGGCAGGTTGTCGCCCAGGGCGTTGCCGCCCAGGGCGATCACGATGCGCTTTGACATGTGGCTCATTCCTTACTTCTGAAAGAACCTGGGCGAGCGGTTATCCGCCAGTGCCGCCAGCGTGGCCTGGGGATTTTTCACCTTCGCCAGGAAGATCATGGCTGCGATGACGTAGGGCTTGAAGCTGGCCTGCTTGTACAGCGGGGTGCGGTAGCGGTCGAACACCGAGGCCGTCACCTCGCCGTCCTTGCAGCTGACGCCGCTGATGTCGGCGGGCAGGCAGTGCAGGTACAGAGCCTTGCCGTTTTTCGTGGTGGCCATCAGCTCCTCGGTGCAGCACCAGTCCTTATGCCCGGCGTTCTGTTGCAGCAGCTCCTTTTCCAGCGCCCTGATGCCCGCGTCATCCCCCTGGGCATACAGGTCCGTGCGCCTTTCCATGGCGGCATAGGGCGCCCAGCTCTTGGGGTACACGATGTCGGCGTCTTTGAAGGCCTCGGCCATGGAGTTTGTCTTGGTGAAGCTGCCGCCGCTTTTCGCGGCGTTGGCCCGGGCCACGTCCTCCACACCGGACATGATCTCGTAGCCCTCGGGATGGGCCAGCACCACGTCCATGCCGAAGCGGGTCATCAGCCCGATGACGCCCTGGGGCACGGACAGGGGCTTGCCGTAGCTGGGGGAATAGGCCCAGGTCATGGCCACCTTCTTGCCCTTCAGGTTTTCGACGCCGCCGAATTCGTGGATCAGGTGCAGCGTGTCGGCCATGCACTGGGTGGGGTGGTCGATGTCGCACTGGAGGTTGACCAGCGTGGGCTTCTGGGCCAGCACGCCCTGCTGGTAGCCCTCGGTCACCGCGTCGACCACGGTGTGCATGTATTGGTTGCCCTTGCCGATGTACATGTCGTCCCTTATGCCGATCACGTCGGCCATGAACGATATCATGTTGGCCGTCTCCCGCACGGTCTCGCCGTGGGCGATCTGGCTCTTGCCCTCGTCCAGATCCTGTACCGCCAGGCCCAGCAGGTTGCAGGCCGAGGCGAAGGAGAAGCGGGTGCGGGTGGAATTGTCCCGGAACAGCGATACGCCCAGTCCGGAGTCGAATATCCTTGTAGAAATGTTGCTTTCCCGCAGGTGGCGCAGGGCGTCGGCCACGGTGAACACGGCGGCCAGCTCGTCGTCGCTCTTCTCCCAGGTCAGGAAGAAGTCGCCCCCGTACATATTTCTGAAGTCAAGTCCGTTCAGCTTGCTGATAAAGGCTTGCAGCTTGTCATCCACGATTCGCGTCCTCCTTGTTCATTTGCTGTCGCTGTCGGCGCTTCCGGCGCGGAACTGGGTGGCGTCGCCGGTGGGCGTCTCTGTGGGGTAGAGGTGGATCGCCGCGGCGTACAGCGCCGCGCAGGTCACCAGGTCCTGCTTCCAGGTGATCTCGTTGGGGGCGTGGGCCTGGCTCTCCGCGCCGGGTCCGAAGCCCACGCAGGGAATGCCGTAGCGGCCCTGTATCGCCACGCCGTTGGTGGAGAAGGTCCACTTGTCGGTCAGGGGCCGCCCCGCGCGGGTGCCCATCGCGCTGGGCGCGCCGATGCGTTCCTTGCCGAACAGCGCCACATGGGCGTCCACCAGCGCCTTCACGTGGGCGGCGTCCTCCCGGTTGATCCAGGTGGGGAAGTAGGCCTCGGTCTCGTAGACCTCGCCGGTCCAGGAGGGCCGGTCGTACATGTACATGGAGACCTGCACGTCCTCGCCGTATTTCTTAACGGCGGGCAGGCTCCTTATCTCGTCCAGGCAGCTCTCCCAGGTCTCGCCCGCGGTCATTCGGCGGTCGACGGAGATCGAGCAGGAGTCCGCTACGGCGCAGCGGCTGGGGGAGGTGAAGTAGACCTGGGACACGGTGCAGCTGCCCCGGCCCAGGAAGCGGGCGTCCTCGTAGTGGTCGGGGTTGTACTTTGGATCGAGCATCCTGACAAGGCCCCGGATGGCGGTGCTGTCGCCGCAGCCGTTGTTGTTCAGCGCCCGTATGTCCCGGAGGATATCGGCCATCTTGTAGATGGCGTTGTCGCCCCGCTCGGGGGCGCTGCCGTGGCAGGAGACGCCCCGCACGTCCACGCGGATCTCCATGCGTCCCCGCTGGCCGCGGTAGATGCCGCCGTCGGTGGGCTCGGTGGAGATGACGAACTCGGGGCGGATGCCGTCTTTATTGACGATGTACTGCCAGCACATGCCGTCGCAGTCCTCCTCCTGGACGGACCCCACCACCATGATTTGATAGCCCTCGGGGATCAGCCCCAGGTCCTTCATGATTCTGACGCCGTAGACCGCGCTGGCCAGGCCGCCCTCCTGGTCGGAGGCGCCGCGGCCGTAGATGATCTCGTCGGTCTCGTAGCCCTCGTAGGGGTCCGCCGTCCAGTTCTCCCGGTTGCCGATGCCCACGGTGTCCACATGGGAATCGATGGCGATGATCCTGTCGCCCTCGCCCATCCAGCCGATGACGTTGCCGAGGCCGTCTACCTCCACCCTGTCGTAGTTTAGCTTCTCCATCTCGGCCTTGATGCAGGCGATCACCTCTTTCTCCTCGCAGCTTTCGCTGGGAAGGGATATCATCGCCCGCAGGAAGCGGACCATGTCCGCCTTGTAGCCTTCCGCCGCTGCTTTGATCGCGGAACAGTCCAGTGCCATGGCGTTTGCTCCTTTCAGTGACATAATATGGTATATATCCGTGGCGGCGTGGACGCCGCCGCTACGGGGGCGTATCGCCGCGCGACGCGGTCTTCCTGTAGCGGCGGCCCCTGGGCCGCCATCGCTCACACCGCGGGCGTGGGATAGGCCCCGCCCCAGACGATACGCCGGTAATTCTCCGGGTCGGTGTCGCCCTCGGTGGAGAACAGCAGCACGCGGCTGTCCTCGCCCAGCCCAAGGGCGGCCTTCAGTTCGCCATAGGCCGCGTCCGTCATCAGCGCGTCGATCACGCCCATGCCCACCGCGCCGGATTCGCCGCTGATCACGGCGGTATCGCCCTTCATCGGCGCGGCCAGCATCCGCATGCCCCTCGCGCTGACCCAGTCCGGGCAGGCCAGGAAGGCGTCGGCGTGGTTGCGCAGAATGTCCCAGCTGAGTATGTTCGGCTCGCCGCAGGCCAGCCCGGCCATGATGGTGGGCATGTCGCCGCCCACGGTGGCGGGGCTGCCGTCCCGCTGGCAGGCACCCTTGTACAGGCAGGCCGCCGACTCGGCCTCGATGACGATGAACTTCGGCGGGTCTTCCGGGAACAGATTGCTGAAGAAGCCCACCACCGCCGAGGCCATGCAGCCCACGCCCGCCTGCACGAATATATGGGTGGGCCTGTCGGGCAGCTGCCGGGCGGCCTCCTGGGCCATGCAGCCGTAGCCCTGCATGATCCAGGCGGGGATCAGCTCGTAGCCCTCCCAGGCGGTGTCCTGCATCACCACGCCGTGCTCGGTCTGGGCGGCCTCCGCCGCGGCCAGCCGCACGCAGTCGTCGTAGTTCATGTCCTCGATGGTGACCTTTGCGCCTTCCCGGGCGATGTTGTCATAGCGAATCCTCGCGCTGCCCTTGGGCATGTGCACCACGGCCCTTTGACCCAGCTGGCGCGCCGCCCAGGCCACGCCCCGACCGTGGTTGCCGTCGGTGGCGGTGAAGAAGGTGGCCTGGCCGAAGTCCCGGCGCAGCTGCTCGCCGGTCAGGTAATCGTAGGTCATCTGTTCGATTCCCTGGTTCGTCTGTTCGGCGATGTACCGCGCCATGGCGAAGGCGCCGCCCAGCACCTTGAAGGCGTTCAGGCCGAAGCGGTAGCTCTCGTCCTTGACGAACAGGCCGCCCAGCCCCAGGCGGCCCGCCATGCCGTCCAGCCGGGCCAGCGGCGTGACGGCGTACTGGGGAAAGCTCCTGAAAAATGCGCGCGCCTGATCGACGTTGTCCGTCGACATCAGCGACAGGTACCGATCGTCGCTCTTCGGCATGGCGTTCAGGGTCCATTTGATGCGATCCATAAGAACCTCCTCTATCTGTACAGCAGCCAGGGATACCGGTCCCGCACGGTGGTCAGCACCCGGCCGATCTCCGGGGGCACGCCCTCGTCCTCAGGATACGCCTCGCGGCAGGTACCCGCCCAGCGCAGCAGGAATCGCCCGGATTCGGGCAGGAAGGTGAAGCCGGCGTTTTCGCTGTCCTCCAGCGCCGCCCTATCGGTAAAGACGGTCAGCTTGTTGCGGTACGGCAGGGTCTTTTCCGCGCAGAAGGAGGCGCAGTTGCCGCATTCGTTGCACGGTCCGTCCAGGTGCAGCATCTGCCTTTTGCCGTCCACGGTGATGATCACGTTCGCCCGGTTGGGGCATACCGAGGCGCAGATGCCGCATACCGCGCGGCAGTTGGCTTTTACGCCGGTGTCAAGGGCTTGCAGGGCACGGTGCGGGGTGGGGATGTTTCGCGCCAGGACGTAAAAGAAATCGGTCAGGTCGTTGAGAATGGTGCTCTTTAGCGTTGCTCTGGTGCTCTGCACGCCCTCCAGCGCCGTCGCCATCGCGTATAGCTTCTCGTACCCCCCCGGCTTCAGAAGCTCGGTGCAGACGGTGATGGGAAACAGGCCCACCTTGGCCAGCAGCGCGATGTTCTTCGCGTCCGCGCCGCCGCAGTAGGACATGGGCAGCGTATCGCCGAAATCCACCCTCAACCGCACCGCGACCCGCAGGCTCAGGGGCAGCAGCGCCCGCCCGCTCATATAGATGTTCCTGTCGGGCAGCTCGCCTCGATCCGCTTTGACGGCGAAGGTGTTGGTCAGCTTGACGCCGAAGAACAGCCCCAGTGCCGCGGCCCTTTTCTGGAGGCGGCGCAGCATCGGCACGGCGTCGTCGTATTTCAGGTCATTGTCGAAGGACGTCTGCTCGAAGTGCAGGTAATCGAAGCCCAGCGCGTCCAGCGCTTTTTTCGCGTGGTCAAAGCCAATCAGCGTGGGGTTGCACTTGAGAAGCAGGTGCAATCCCTTGTTCTCCATCAGGTGGCGGACGATTGCCTCGATATCCTCGGCGGGGCAGCCGTGCATGGTGGAGACGGTCACGTTATTGCAGGGGTTGGGGGAGAGGCGGGCCAGATCCTCCGATGTAAAGCGGCTGAAGTCGCCCAGCCGGCGCTCCAGCACGGCCTGACAGTGCCGGAAGATCCCGGTGTTGGAGGCGTCCTTCATGTCGTCCAGGAAGCCGTCGATCTTCGGGCTCTGTATGCCGGCCAGGTCGTAGCCCACGCTCATGCAGAACGCGAAGCCGTCCGCCCGGCCCAGCCCCAGCTCTTTCGACAGCACATGCAGCAGCACCCAGGCCTTGATGTACTCGTCCCGGGCCTGGGCCACCGTCAGCTCGGTGGACCATTCGCAGTTGTAGCCCTCCTCCTCGGCCAGTATGCAGGGCTTGGACACCCGCAGGTCCTCGCCGTCGATGACCTGTACCGTCTTCAGCTCGAATACCCTGGCCCCGCACAGGTAGGCGGAGACGATGTTCTGGGCCAGCTGGGTGTGGGGGCCGGCGGCGGGGCCGACGGCGCTCTCGATGCTGCGGCCCATGAAGGGCTGTCCCGCGCCCTCCGGGGCGTGCCAGAACTTTTTTATACCGAAGACGCTGCCCTCCGTCCTGTATTCTCCGAGGATCCAGTCCAGCAGGGCTTCAAATGGAATGGGATGCATCCTGTCGCTCATGGCGGGCCTCCTTTTGGAATATCTATTGCAGCGTGCGCCACAGCTTTTTGCTCTGCGCCAGCGTCCAGGCGTTGATCTGCTCTTCGTCGATGTCCACGAAGGCCCGATCCCTGTAGAGCACCCGGCCGTTGATGATCGTGGTGCGACAGCTGCGCCCCATCATGCCGAAGAGTATGTGGCCGTCGGCGTTCTCCCCGGAAAACGGAGTGAAGGCAGGGTAGTCCATCACGATCACGTCCGCCGCCGCGCCGCGCTTCAATACGCCCAGGGGCTTGTCAAAATATTTCGCGGCGATTTGCCGGTTGTTGTCGAACAGCATGGCCATCGCCTCGCCCCAGCCCACGTTGGGCAGGGCGGCGTTGTGCCGCTGGATCAGCAGGAAAACCTTCAGACTCTCCAGCATGTCGTGGGTGTAGGCGTCGGTGCCCAGGCCGACGGTGACGCCCCTTTCCAGCATTTGCAGCACCGGCGCGCAGCCCACGGCGTTGCCCATGTTGGATTCGGGGTTGTTGACCACCATGCTGCCGGTCTGGCGGATGATGTCCATCTCGGCGGGGCTGACGTGGATGCAGTGTCCCAGCAGCGTCCCCGGCCCCAGTATGCCGTTGTACAACAGCCGGTTCACCGGTCGGCAGCCGTAGCTTCTCAGGCTGTCGTAGACGTCGTTCATGCCCTCCGCCACGTGGATGTGGAAGCCGGTCATGCCGTCGTTGGCCTTCACCATCCTCTCGAAGGTCCTGTCGGAGATGGTGAACAGCGCGTGGCCGCCGAACATGGCCCGTATCATATCGTCGTCCTCGGACTTCGCCCAGCGGGCAAATTCGGCGTTTTCGCGGATGCTCTCCTCGCACTTTTCGGCTCCGTCCCGCTCCGATACCTCGTAGCACAGGCACGCCCGCATGCCCAGCTCCCGGGCGACGTCCCGTATGGCGAACAGGCTGCCCGTCACCTGGCAAAACGAGGCGTGGTGGTCGAAGATCGTGGTGACGCCGTCCCTGATACATTCCAGTATCGTGGCATAGGCGCTGGCCCGGGTCATGTCCAGGGTCAGGTGGCGGTCGATGTTCCACCAGGTGCCCTCCAGCACCTCCAGGAAGCTGGTGGGGTTGTTGCCCTTGATGGCCAGCCCCCGGGCGAGCCCCGAATAGATGTGGGTGTGGGCGTTGATCAGCCCCGGCATGATCACGCCGCCGCGGGCGTCGATCCGTTCGGCATTCGGGTAGCGCTCCGCCAGCGCCTGGCGGGCGTCGACGTCGAGGATGCTGTCGCCCTCGATGGCCACCGCCCCGTCGGGAAGGTAGGGATTGTCCGCGTCGCGGGTCAAAACCCGCCCGTTTGTGATTAACAGCATGTGATTGCTCCTGTTTCGTCGCGTCTGTGGAGGAAAATCCTGCTTAATCAGTCCGCTGCCCGGTGAACCGGGGTCTGTCAATCCGCCTGCGCCTTCTTTCCTGCCAGTCGCGCCAGCATCGTCTTCTTCACGGCCCGGAATATGTTCTCGTAGCCGGTGCAGCGGCAGAGGTGGCCGGACATGCGAATGCGTATCTCCTCGTCGGACAGCTCCCGGCCCTCGTTCAGTATCTCCACCGCGCTCATGATGGCCCCCGGCGTACAGAACCCGCACTGGACCGCCGCCTCGTCGATGAAGGCCTGCTGGATGTCGGACAGCTCGCCGTTCGGCCCCTCCAGGCCCTCCAGCGTCAGTATGTCCCTGCCGTCGGCCCAGACCGCCAGGTAGATGCAGGAATTGTAGCACTCCCCGTCGATGATGACGTTGCAGGCCCCGCATTCGCCCACCTCGCAGCCCTTCTTCACGCTGGTCAGGCGAAAGTCGTTTCGCAGCAGGTCGGTCAGCGAGGCGCGCACGTCCACCATGACCTCCCGCGGCTTTCCGTTGACCGTGCAGCGGATCAGCTTGTACTGCTTACCCATCGATCACACCTCCCGCCAGTTCGATGGACCTGACCAGGGCCCGCCGCGCCATCTCCACGGCGATGTGCTCGCGGAAGGCCTTGGCCGCCCGCCAGCTGTCCCGGGGATGGATGTCGTCGAGCACCGCCCGGGCAAAGGCGTTCACGGTCTCGCGGCTGACCGCGCGGCCCCTTGCGGCGGCCTCCGCCGAGGGCGCGCGCATGGGCACCGGACCGGCCACGCCGTAGGCGATGCGGGCGTCGAGTATCGTGCCTTTGTCCTCCGACAGCCGCGCGTTCACCGAGCAGCCCAGGTTGGCGATGTCCATGGCCTCCCGCATGGCGTACTTGATGTAGTGGCCGTAGTAGCCCTCATAGGCCGCCCTGGGAATGAGTATGGCGGTCTGCAGCTCGGCGGGCCGCAGGTCCACCACGCCCGCCTTGATATAGAAATTGGCGATGGGCAGCCGACGCACTCCCTCCGGGCCGGTCAGCTCGACAATGGCGTCCCAGGCCACGAGCGTGGAGGCGGAATCGGCGCTGGTCACGCCGTTGCAGGTGTTGCCGCCGATGGTGCCGATGTTGCGGATCTGCGGGCCGCCCACCAGGCTCACCGCCTCGCCCAGCACCGGTATCCTTTCTTTGATGATGGGGGAGCCTGCGATGTGGGAGAAGCTGGTCAGCGAGCCGATGCGTATCGCCCCCTCGCCGTCATAGCAGACGCCCCGCAGCGCGTCGATGCCGTAGATGCTCACCAGCTCGACGCCGGCCCGACGGCCCTCCCGGATCTGTACCAGCACGTCGCTGCCCCCGGCGATGATCTGGGCCTGTGGGTGCCGCTGAAGCAGTTCGATGGCCTCCTCCACGCTGCCCGCCTCGTAGAGCGCCTTGATGTCATACATCCCGGGGCACCTCCTTCTCGTCGCGAATCAGCCCGGCCTCGGTGAAGGCGCGGAACAGGTTGTGGGGGTTGGCGGGTGCGTCCTTCATCGCCACGCCGGTGGCGTGGAAAATGGCGTTGCGAATCGCCGGGGCCACCGAGCACACCGGCGGCTCGCCCAGGCTCTTGGTGCCAAAGGCGCTGGTGGGCTCCGGGTTCTCCACGAATTCCGCCGCCAGCCGGGGGTGGTCCAGCATCGTGGGCAGCTTGTAGTCCAGCAGGTTGTTGTTCAGCGGCCGACCCGTCTTTTCGTCGAACATCAGCTTCTCGCTCATGCCGAAGCCGATGCCCATGCTCATGCCGCCGTGCACCTGGGCCTCCGCCAGGGCGGGGTTGATCAGCGTGCCGGCATCGTGGCAGTTCACGATGTTCAAAAGCCGCGCCTTGCACATTGGGATATCCACCTCCACCTCGGCAAGGGTACAGCCGAAGGAGTAGGCGTTGGTCTTGATCTGGAAGGTGCTCTCCGCGGTGATGTGCCGACTGTCGGTCAGGCTGTAGAGGACCTCCGTCGCCAGCTCGCCAAGGCTCATCAGCTCCCGCCCGTCCGTGGTGCGCACGATGTTGCCGTTCACGATGTCCAGGTTGAACACCGGCATGCGGGTGAGCGCGTGGGCGCAGTCCAGTATCCGCTGCTTCAGCATCAGCCCCGTCTGCCTGATGGAAAAGCCCGCCACATAGGTCTGCCGGGAGGCGTAGGCGCTGGTGCCGAAGGGGGTCACGTCCGTGTCCTGGCAGGAGATCACGTGGACCTTCTCCAGGGGGACGCCCACCACGTCCGCCGCCATCTGGGCGAAGGCGGTGTCCGCGCCCTGGCCGATCTCGGTCTCCGCCACCTGGAGCTGGAAGGAGCCGTCCTGGTTCAATACCATTCGGCAGGAGGAGGATTCCAGCGATATGGGCCAGACCGCCGTGTTGTACCAGAACACGGCCATGCCGACGCCCCGGCGAATGTCACCGGTCTGATTCCGGTATTCCCTGGCCTTGCGCTCGTAGTCGATGGCCTTCATGGCCCTGTCCAGGCACTGGTTGAAGGAATCGGAATAGTTTTCGTTCTTCGAGAAGTCGTCCACGTAGCCCACGGGCATGAGGTTCTTCCTGCGAAACGCCAGCGGGTCGGCCCCGATGGCGGCGCAGACGTCCTCGGTGTGCGACTCCACGGACCACATGGCCTGGGGGATGCCGTAGCCCCGCATGGCCCCGGCCACCGGCTTGTTGGTGAACACGGTGTAGGCGTCCACCGACACGTTGTCGCAGGGGTACAGCTGTGGGAAGGCCCCTGCGCCCTTGGCGCAGATGCTGTGGCCGTGGGAGGCATAGGCTCCCTGGTCGGAAAAGGCCTCCAGCTTCCGGGCGGCGTAGGTGCCGTCCGGGCGCACCCAGGAGACGATATGGTTGCGGATGGAGTGGCGCGTGCGGTTGCAGACGAAGGTCTCCTCCCGGGGCAGGTCCAGCTTGACCGGATGCCCGCCCACCTGCAGGCTCAGCCAGGCGCACAGCGGCTCGTAGAGTATGTCCTGCTTGTTGCCGAAGCCGCCGCCGATGTAGGGCTTGATCACCCGCACCCGGCCCCAGTCGATGCCCAGAGCCTGACCCACGATGCGCCGCACGATGTGGGGGATCTGGGTGGAGGAGACCACCTTGATCCGGTCGCCCTCCGCCTCGGCGAAGCAGATGAAGTTTTCGATGTGGCAGTGCTGCACCACAGGGGTCTCGTACCAACCCTCCACCTTGGTGAGCCCCGGCTCCTGTATGGCCTTTTCGTAATCGCCGATGCGGATCTGGGTGTGCTTCAGTATGTTGTTGGGGTAATCCTCGTGCAGCTGGGGCGCGCCGTCCTCCATGGCCTTTTGCACGTCCAGCACGAAGGGGTATTCCTCATATTCGACCCTGATCAGCCGGAGTGCCCGGGCGGCGGCCACCTCGTCCTCGGCCACCACGGCGGCGATGTCGTCTCCCCAGAAGCGCACCCGGTCCGTCAGTATCAGCCGGTCGGCCACGTCCTGGTGGCCGGGGTCGGTGGACCAGGGATGGCCCGCGGTGGGGTAGAAGTGCTTTTCTTTCAGGTCAAAGCAGGTCAGTATCCTGACGATGCCGGGCACCTCTTCGGCCTCGGCGGTGTCGATGGACAGGACCATTCCGTTGGCGATGGTCGCGTGCAGCACCCGGGCGACATAGGCCCCCCTGTCGCACAGGTCATCCGTATATTTGGTGCGTCCGGTCACCTTGTCGCGGGCGTCCACGCGCTTGACCTTCTGTCCTGTATACACGAAGCGTCCCTCCCTTCCTAAAGAATACGTTCGCCGTCCACAAACTTCATCACGATGCCCTTCCCGTCGAGCCCCAGGTAGAAGGCCCGCTCCAGACGGCTCTCGACGGGTAGCGGGCGCGGCGTCGGCTCGGAGGCGTCGTCCAGCACCAGCGCGTCGAAGGCATAGCCCGCCTCGAAGCTCCCCACCTTGCCGAAGAAGGCCCCGCCGCCCTTGGTGGCCAGATACAGGGCTTCCGGGAAGGTCAGAGGCCTCGCGTCGGAATCGATGTAGCGCCAGTAGAGCTTCGACATCTGTATGGCGTCCGTGACCGCCCGGAACATGGATTCCGCGGTGCCGCCGGCCACGTCCGAGCCCAGCCCGATCCGAAGCCCCTGTTCCATGTATCGGCGGATCGGCGCGATGCCGGAGGCGATGTTCATGTTGGAGGAGGGGCAGTGGGCCACCCAGACGCCGTTGCGCTTCATGCGCTCGACCTCCGGCGGCGTCGAATAGACGCAGTGGGCCATGACGGTGTTGCCGCCCCGCCCAAAGAGGCCGAAGCGGTCGTAGGCGTCGCCGTAGAAGGCGGCGTCCGGCTCCAGCGATGAAACCGTCTCCACCTCGGCGGGGTTCTCCGACAGGTGGGACTGCACGGGCAGGTCGTATGCCCTGCGGATGTCGCCCAGCGCCGCCATCAGCGCGTCGGTGCAGCAGGGCACGAACCGGGGCGTGACGATGGGCTTCGTGCGCCGGTAGCCTTGCCGCAGGCTCTGCTCGATGAATTGCCGGGTGTTCGCGCCGACGCCCCCGGCGTGATCCTCAATCAGCGCCGGCGGCGCGTTCCGATCCATGTTGACCTTGCCCACATAGCTCACCAGGCCGCTCTTCTCCATGCAGTCCATCAGGGTCAGCGTGGCGGCGGCGTGTACCGTGCCAAATATGACGGCCCGGGTGGTGGCGCTGGCCTTCAGCTTGTCCGCAAACTGGGCGTAGGCCTTCAGGGCGTAGGCCGCGTCGGCATACCGCGTCTCCTCCGGGAAGGCGATGCGCTTCAGCCAGTCCAGCAGCTCGTAATCCATGCCCGTGCCCCGGTAGGCATACTGGGGCGCGTGGATGTGCAGGTCCACCATGCCGGGCAGGACCAGCCTGTCCGCGCAGTCGATGACGGGAAGGCCGGCATAGCGCTCCGGGATGCCGTCAAACACGCCCCGGCAGACGCCATCCTCGCACACGACGCATCCGTTTTCATGGATATCCTGCGCGCCGGATCGGGGCGTGTGGCAGATGTGGCCCCTCAGGATAAAGCTCTTGTCCAAGATGGTGTTCCTTTCAGCGGGGATTCGGTCGGTTGGTCTCTCACGGTATAATTTTATTATAACAAAAACGGCGTCGGAAATCAACATATGGAGTGTGGTAAATTGCAGGCAAAAGAAGCATTGCATAGACGCGGCAGGGATGATATAATGATGATATGGTATTGTATGAAACTGTCAGGGGAGGAATGTTTATGAGCACCGATACGATCTATCTGGCGGGCGGCTGCTTCTGGGGTCTGCAGAAGTTCTTCGACCAGTTTGACGGCGTTATGAGCACCGAGGTGGGCTATGCCAACGGCCCGGACGCGGCCCCGACCTATCAGGCGGTGTGCCATGACAGCGGCCATGCCGAGACCGTGCGCGTCGAATATGACCCGGCGGTCATATCCCTGACGGCGCTGCTGGAAAAATACTTCCTGGTCATCGACCCGCTGTCCGTCAACCAACAGGGCCATGACCGGGGCATACAGTACCGCACCGGCATCTACTACACCGACCCGGCCCGGCTGCCGGAGATCGAGGCGGTGTATCGGGCCCGGGAGGAAAGGGCGGGAGAAAAGCTGGCGGTGGAGCTTATGCCCCTTCAGAACTTCTTCACCGCCGAGGAATACCACCAGAAGTACCTGGACAAGAATCCCGGCGGGTATTGCCACATCCCCAGGGAGATGCTGAGGCTGGGGAAGGGAGTATAGGGGGATGCTTTGGCTGCGGAAACAATGATGACAGCCATACCACCGGACGGTGTTGGGCCTGGCTATTCAGTGACAGCTTTGTTGACAGACCGTCTGCATTAATGCAGTCGATCCATATCTTTATCGGAACGCTATAAGAGCAGGAGGATGAACGAGATGAAGAGGAGAATGCTGTACCGAATCAGCGCTATGCTGATTGCGCTGATGCTGCTGACAGCGGGCTGGGCCTTCGCGGAGGCAAAGAATGATGGACGGCTTGAACGCGATGTGGTGGTGCTGTTTACCAGTGACGTCCACTGCGGCATTGACCAGGGCTTTGGGTATGTGGGGCTGAAGGCCGTCAAGAGCCGGTTTGAGCGCGAGGACTGCCGTGTGCTGTTGGTGGACAACGGCGATTCCATACAGGGCGAGCCCGTGGGCCTTCTGACCCAGGGCGAGGCGATCATCGATATCATGAACCGGATGAACTACGATGTGGCCATACCCGGAAATCACGAATTTGACTACGGCCTTGACCGCTTCCTGGCCCTGACGAAGGCGGCGGATTTCCCATATGTCTGCTGCAACTTCAACCGCGAGGGTCAGCTGGTGTTTCCCCCCTACGTGATCAGGGAAATAGACGGCGTGAAGCTGGCCTTTGTGGGCGTCACCACGCCCAGAACCCTGGTCACCTCCACCCCGCGCTTCTTTCAGGATGAAAACGGCAATTTCATCTACGGCTTTATGCAGGACAACGACGGCGCCGATCTGTACGCCGGGGTTCAGCGCGCGGTGGACGACGCCCGTGCCGACGGCGCGGATTACGTGATTTTGCTGGGACATCTGGGCTTCGAGGCCGAAGCGGAGCCCTATACCTACGCGGATGTGCTCGGGCATACCACCGGCATCGACGTGATGCTGGACGGTCACAGCCACGACATGGAAAAGGTGGTCATGAAGAACCGGGATGGCCGGGAGATCATCCGTCAGGCCAGCGGTACCAAGCTGCAGGGCATTGGCTGGATGCGCATTTCCAAAGCGGACGGCAGCATCGATACCGGCGTTTACACCTGGAGCAATCCGGTTTCCGCGCCGGAGCTGTTGGGCCTTGAGAACGAGATGTCCGAAGTGGTGGATGGCAAGCTGAGCGCGCTGGGCGAATGGCTGGACACGAAGATCGGCGTTTCCGCGGTGAACCTGGTGATCAACGATCCCACGGCGATAGACGATGCCGGAAGGCCGGTGCGCATCATCAACAGCGCGGAGACCAATCTGGGCGACCTGCTCACCGACGCCCTCCGCGTTCATACAGGCGCGGACGTGGGCTTCATGTGCGGCGGGAGTGCCCGCAACAGCCTTGCCGGCGGCAATGTCACCATGAGGGACCTGGTTTCAATCTATCCCTTTGGCAATCGCGTTGCCATGCTGCAGATCACCGGCCAGCAGCTCCTGGACGCGCTGGAGTGGGGCGTGAAGGAGACGCCCGTGTCGTTCAGCGGCTTCCCGCAGGTCTCCGGCGTGACCTTTGAGATCCATACCTATATCGAGAGCAGCTGCCGGGTGGACGAAAACAACATGTTTGCCGACGTGGCGGGCGAATACCGGGTCAAAAACGTGACGGTCGGCGGCGAGCCCCTTGACCTGGACCGCAGCTACAGCATCGCCGCCACGGATTACCTGCTGCTGAACCAGGGAAACGGCTTTACCATGTTCAAGGGCGGCAAGGTACTCCTGCAGCCCGAGGAGCTTGACTATGACGCGGTGGCCAGCTATATCCGGGACGACCTCAAGGGCGTCATCGGCGAGGCGTACGAATCCCCCTACGGGCAGGGCCGCATCGTGGCCGTCGAACAGTAATATCACGCGCCGCTCAGACGGGCGGTGCGTGAGGGCCCGCCGTATATCAGATTGCCTGACCGGGGACTCGAAGGACAGTTTTTGGGAAAAGAGCGCTGCGGTCACGGAAGCATTAAAACAGGCAACGGGTGCAAAGCCATGAGAATCATATTTGTGCGCCACGGCGAGCCGGACTATGCCAACGACTGCCTGACGGACGAGGGCAGGCGGCAGGCGGCAGCGGCGGCCGAGCGGCTGGCGGGGGAGGGCATCTCGGCGATCTATGCCTCGCCCTGCGGTCGGGCGGCCGAGACGGCGTCCTATACGGCGGCGCGGCTGGAGCTGCCGGTGACCACGCTGGATTATATGCATGAGATCGCCTGGGGCGGGCAGGGGATTCCCTGCGACGGTCACCCCTGGACCCTGGGCGACAGGATGCTGGCGGAGGGCTTTGACTTTCAGCGCGGCAACTGGCAGGCGCACCCATACTTCGACGGAAACCCGGCGACGGCATACTACGGGCATATCGCGGCAGAGTTCGACGCCTTCCTGACCGGGCACGGGTACCGGCACGAGGGACGGCGCTTCCTCTGCGACGGGGGCACGGACGAGACCATCGCCCTGTTCAGCCACGGCGGCTCGGGGGCGTGCGTGCTGGCGCACCTCATGAACCTGCCGTTTCCGTATGTGGCGTCGGTGCTGCCCTATGATTTCACCTCGACCATCATACTGGATTTTCCGGTGAAGCCCGGCGCATACGTCTTTCCCCGGGTGGAGCTGTTCAACGACTGCGCCCACATTCGCCGCCGCGTCGGCGCACCGGCGCTTCAACAGAAATCAGAACAATAAAGGAGCTGGAACACCATGAAATACCAGGGCGTTAGAAAGATCCACGAGGGTAAATTCATCACCCGCTATGACGTGGACTATGTGACCGAGGAGGGTCACCCGAAGACCTACGAGATCATCAGCCGCAACAGGAATCTCCGGACGCTGGAGGAATTGCAGAACAAGGCGCCGGATTCCGTGATCATGATCCTGACGGACGAGAGCGGCGAGCGGATACTGGTCAGCCGGGAATACCGCATGGCGGTGGCCCAGTGGATCTACAACTTCCCGGCGGGGCTGATCGACCCCGGCGAGACCCCGGAGCAGAGCGCGAAGCGGGAGCTGTGGGAGGAGACCGGCCTGACGCTGACGCGGGTCGACGACGTGCTGGACAACAGCTACAACGCCGTCGGGTTCGCCAACGAGCGGAGCATCTGCGTCTTCGGCACGGCGGCGGGGGAATTTCGCGAGAGCACCTCCGACGCCGAGGAGATCGTGCCCGGCTGGTATACCAGAGAGGAGATGCGCAGGCTGCTGCGCGCCGAGCCCTTCGCGGCCAGAACCCAGGCCTATTGCTATGCCTGGGCGTTTTATACACACTGAACGGAAAGAGGAGGACGAAAAGATGACCATCAAGGCGATCACCTTTCGGAAGGACGGCTTTTACGGCCAGCCCTTCGCCTTTGGCGGCGAGGACGGCCCCGAGAAATTCGACCCCAACGTGCGCTATCGCGGCGCGCTGACCAACTACCTGATCGACACCGGCGACGAGGTGATCCTGGTGGACACCGGCCTGCCGGCGGGCACGCCCGAGGAGGCGCCGGACGAGAAGAGTCCCGCCTTCACCGGCAGGGACGTGGGCACCTACATGTCACGGTTCGCCGCGCTGGGCTACAGGCCCGAGCAGGTGACGAGGATACTGCTGACCCACAAACACGCCGACCACTCCGGCGAGCTGAAGTCCTTCCCCAACGCGAAGATCTACGTGAATGCCGACGAGGTCTCCGCCGACGAGCTGAAGGGCCTCGACAACCTCGTGCCCGTCACCTTCACCGATGGCCCGTACCATAACTTCCCCGCCTGCCAGAGGATACGGGACGGCATCTATTACATCAAGGCCAAGGGCCACACCAACGGCAACAGCATCGTCATCGTGGAGCTGGACGGTCTGTTCTATATGATCCACGGCGACATCACCTATGTGGACGAGGCGCTGTACGCCAACAAGCTGTCGGTGGTGTACGACGACAGGACCGCCGCCCGCGAGACGCTGGACCGCGTGCGGGAATTCATCCGCAACCATCCCACGGTGTACGTCTCCACCCACACCCCCCAGGGCTACGAAAACCTGGAGGCGAAGCGGGTGATAGACCTGGACCACCCCGTGGAGACGGTCTTCGAGGAATACGATTTTGGCAGCATGACGGCCTCGGGCAAGTACGTCTGTTCCGTCTGCGGCTACGTGTACGACCCCGCCGAGCACGACGGCGTGGCCTTCGACGACCTGCCCGAGGACTGGAAGTGTCCCCGCTGCAAGCAGCCGAAGACGCGGTTCAATCGGGCGTAGGGACGAGGGATAAATACGGATTTGGCGGGGAGAGATCCTTCGTCATACATCTCCTCGTCAAATCCGTGGTTTCCGATGAGCTGGCGAAAAGGCTTCATCCACACAGACAGGGGCCGCCCGGAAAAGGCGGCCCCTGTCCCATATCCGAAAAATACGTCAGTCCTTCTTCGGTCCGAAGAGGCCCTCGCGGTAGGCGGAGATGTACTCCATGCAGTAGTCGTCCAGGCCCAGAAGCGCCTCGGTGGCGAAGATGACGCCCATCATGTCCCGGTTGGTGGGATCGAGTATCGCGCTGTCCAGGCCGGCCTTCATGGCCAGCACGGTGAAGCCCAGGTTGACCATCTTGCGCACCGGCAGGTTGAAGGAGATGTTCGAGATGGCGGCGGTGATGTGGATGTCGTCGTAGCGCTCGCGGATGGTGGAGATGACCTCCTCGTTGGTCTCGATGCCGTTCTCGCTGGTGCAGAGCATCTCCACCAGCGGATCGATGTGCAGGCGGGAGGGGCGGATGCCGTACTCCTTCGCCTTGGCCATGATCTTGTCGAACACCTTCAGGCGGTCCTTGGCGTTCTTCGGGATGCCGGTGTCGTCAGAGCACAGCGCGATGCATTCCCAGCCCTTGTTTTCGGCCATCAGGGGGAAGATGATGTCCATCTTGTCGCCCTCGCCGGAGACGGAGTTGAAAAGCCCGGGCCGCTTGCAGAACTTGTAGGCCTCGGCAAGGACCTTCGCGCTGGGGCTGTCGACGGAGATGGGCAGGTCGGTGACCTCCTGGATGCAGTCGATCATCCATTTGAGGGTCTCGACCTCCTCGGCCTCCGGCACGGAGGCGCAGCAGTCGATGAAGGTCGCGCCGGCCTCGTCCTGTATGCGGGCGCGCTGCTTGATGAACTCCGCGTCGCGCTTGGCGATGGCCTCGGCCACGCTGGGGATGGAACCGTTGATCTTTTCGCCGATGATAATCATTGAGCTATCTCCTTCCCTTAGGAACTGTAACGAAAAAAGTTGCGCAGATTGCTTAGGATGAATTCGTTCCTGCAAGGCGGAGGAGGGAGGCGTGCCGGGGCACGTTGACCGACGACAACGCAGCAGGGGCGGATTCAGACAAGCAAGATGCGTAAGTTATTTCGTGAAGGTTCCTTAATTAATCGAGGTGGTAAATTTCCTCCATGTCCGACCAGAATTCCCCCTCCTTGCGGTCCGGCAGGGGCTGCATCAGAGGCTTGACCACGTCCCACCACGCCTGGGTGTTGGGGTCTGCGGCCATCTTGGCCATGTCGGCGTCGAAGTCGTCGCCGTCATATTCAAAGTAGGCGAACAGCCAGTCGCCCCGGCTGTAGATGGAATAGTTCTTCAGGTGGCATTCCTTGATCATTTCGTTGACGCCGGGCATCGGGTTGGCGTGCCACTTCTTGTAGGCTTCCAGCCCCTCCGGCTTCACGTTGATCATCTGTCCGAAACGAAGCATGTGCATACCTCCGTTGGTGTTCTTTTGGAGTTCGGCAGAGGGAACAGGGAACAGGGAACAGGGAACAGGAATAGCCGGTGTCGGGCCCCTTCATTCCTCATTCCTGATTCCTGATTCCTCATTCGTCAGTATATCTTCCCCGCCTCTTCAAACAGCGCCTTCACGTTGGCGGGGGGCACGTCGGCCTGCAGGGCCTCGTGGCTGGGGGAGATGATCAGGCCGGTGGGGAAGATGGTGCGCAGCTCCTTCACCTTGGCGGCCACCTCTTCGGGCTTGCCGAAGGGCAGCAGGTCCTGGGTATCCACGCCGCCGCAGAAGGCCACCTTGCCGTAGAACTTCTCCTTCAGGTTGTCCGGCTGCATGCCCGCGGCCTTGGCCTGGATGGGATGGATGGCGTCCACGCCCGCCTCGATCAGCAGCGGGATGGCGTCCACGATGCTGCCGCAGGAGTGGTATACGATCTTCACGCCGTAGCTGTGGGCGATGTCGATCAGCTTTTTCGCGCCGGGGATCACGAACTCGGAGACCAGCTTCGGGGAGATCATCAGCCCGCGCTGGGAGCCCACGTCGTCGCCGATCAGTATGGCGTGCACCTTGCCCTTGGTGGCCTCCAGGAAGATCTTCAGCGCCTTCTCATAGAAGGCCACGATGTGGTCGTCCACGTAGTGCACCATCTCGGGGTCGGCCACCATGTTCATCAGGGCCGTCTGCATGCGGAAGGCGGCGCAGGTGTCCTGGAAGTGGCAGGCCCACAGCATGCCCATGACCGTCTTGCCCTCGGGAGCCTCGGCCACCAGCTTCTTGCACAGCTCGGGGTCGATGTACTTCTCCGGGTCGGGCCAAGGGAAGTTTACGGCCTCCACCTCTTCCAGGTCCTCGCAGTCGGCGAAGCAGCCGTCGGCGGTGAGGGTGCGGTGCTCGGTGTCCACGTTGGAGCCGTTCATGTACCAGTCGAAGGCGGCGAAGATGGCGTTGCAGGTGGGGGAGTGGTAGGGGATCTCCACAGCGTAGAAGTCGTCGCCGACGACCTTTTTCAGCTCGCTGGTGTTGGCGACGCCGTAGTATTCGCACAGCTTGGCCGCTTCCTCGGGGGTGGGGTCGCCCATCCAGCAGGCGGGGCGGTCGACGGGCTCGTAGGCGATGGTCTTGTAGAATCTCTCAAGGCTGTTCATAGCACAGGCTCCCTTCGATATAAGTTAACATTATCATAGCAAACCCAAATTGTCAATACCATATACAAATTCTATCAGAAATTGTATATTCTTTGGATGTTTCGAAAATTAACGGCTGTTTTG
>JAZTZK010000275.1:0-2827 GCA_045637485.1 Clostridia bacterium | reverse complement strand
CCAATGAAGTGGGCCTGGCAGGCCATGCCGGCGTAGGAGACGTGGCGGAAGGGCTCGCGGGCGTTCACGTCGGTCAGGTGGACCTCCGCCGCGGGCAGCTGCACGGCCTTCAGCGCGTCCAGTATCGCCACGCTGGTGTGGGTGTAGGCGGCGGGGTTGATGACGATGCCCTGGGTGCCGTCGAAGTACGCCTGCTGGATGCGGTCCACGATGGCCCCCTCGTGGTTGGACTGGAAGATTTCGACCTCCGCGCCGAGCCCCTCCGCCCAGCCCCGGATGGCCGCGCACAGGGCCTCGTAGTCCCGGTCGCCGTATAAATGCTTTTCCCTGATGCCCAGCATGTTCAAATTGGGCCCGTTAACGATCAACAGCTTCATGATAGGCCTCCTCCGCCCGCGCCGCGACGATGTCCGGCGCGGCGTCGTTTTCGATGGTAAAGTCCGCCGCCCCGCGATAGAACGGCTCCCGGACACGCCACATCTGGCGAAGCGCCTCGGGGGATTTGGACAGGGGCCGTCCGTCCAGGGGCAGGGCGTCCAGCGACCGGGTCAGCAGCATCAGCCGCCCGTTCTGGCGCATGGCGCGCACGTTGTCCGCCCGCAGCACCGCGCCGCCCCCGGTGGCGATCACCGCGCTCTTCTCCTTGCAGACGTCGCAGATGACGTCGTGCTCCAGCGCCCGGAAGGCCGCCTCGCCGTCGTCCGAGAAGATCTCTGGGATGGTTTTGCCCGCCCGCTTCACGATTTCCCGGTCAAGGTCGACGAAGGGCCGGTTCATACGATCGGCCAGCGCCCTGCCGATGCGGCTCTTCCCGCTGCCGGGCATGCCGATGAGGATCAGGTTCAGGGCCGCGTCCCTGAGCTCGCGGTAGATGCGCGCCGTCTCCGATTCCGGAATTGATTTGCCGGTGAACAGCTCCGCCGCCTCCCGGGCCTGGCCCACCAGCATGTACAGCCCCCCGGCGGCGGGGATGCCCCGGGCCTCGGCGTCCAACACCAGGGCCGTCCTGTCCGGGTTGTAAATCACGTCCAGCACGCCTTCGAGCCTCGAAAGGCGGGATATGTCCGCGGCGGATTGCCCGTTGTTCGGGTACATGCCCACCGGGGTGGTGTTGATCAGTACCTCGGCGTCCGCGTGTTCCCTGTACAGGGCGGCGTAGTCCACCGGCCCGCTGCGGGACACGACCACGATCTGCCGCGCGCCCAATCGCCGACAGGCGGCGCGCGCCGTCAGCGAGGTGCCGCCGCTGCCCAGGATCACCGCCTTTTTCCCGGCGATGGCCACCCCCGCGTGCTTCGCCAGGGCGATAAAGCCGCCGATGTCGGTGTTGTGGCCGTACAGGCTGCCGTCGGGCCGCACCACGAGGGTGTTCACGCAACCCACCTCCAGGGCGGTGTCCGAGAGGGTGTCGCAGTGCTCGAACGCCAGCTTCTTGTAGGGTATGGTGACGTTCAGCCCCCTGAAATCGCGGCGGTTCATCCGGTCGACGAACGCCACCTCGGTCTGCTCACAGAGCCGATAGTCGTAGTCGCCCAGCCGGGCGTGTATGCCCACGGAGTAGCTGTGCCCCAGCTTCGCGCCGACCAGGCCGTATTCCATGCGTTTTTCACTGCTCATCATAGCACCCCAAAAATGTAAATCGGTCGCAATGGGATTCCAGCTCGCCCATCAGGCGCAGTATCTCCGGTTCGGCCACCGAGGCGGTCATGTCGAAGAAGAACCGGAACTCGAATTCCCGGCCTGGGATCGGGCGGCTCTCCAGCTTCAGCAGGTTCACCCCGGCGATGGCCAGCCGGGAGACCACGGCGTTCAGCGCCCCGGGCTCGTGGGCCAGGTTCAGCATCAGCGAGATCTTCCGGGCCTGGGGATAGATCTCAAGCTGCTGGGAGATACAGATGAAGCGGGTGTAGTTGCTGGCGGAATCGGCGATGTCATCCTGCACGACGGCGAGGCCGTACAGCTCGGCGCAGGCCTTCGAGGCGATCACGGCCAGGTCGTCCCGGTCGCTGGCGGCCACGAACTGGGCGGCCACGGCGGTGTTCTCCATCATCGTGGCCCTGATCTCCGGATGGGCCGCGAAGAAGCGGGAGCACTGGCGCAGAGCCTGCTCGTGGGAGACGACCTCGGTGATGGGCGTCGTCGAAGCGGCGTTTTTGCGCATCAGGCGGTGATCGATGCGCAGCTTTTGCGCCCCGACGATGTAGAAGTGATAGCGCTCCATCAGGTCGTACACCTGTGTGACCGAACCGGCGGTGCTGTTTTCGATGGGCAGTATGCCGTAGCGGCACATGCCCTTCTCCACCGCGTTGAATACGCCGTCAAAGCGGTCGAAGTACAGTATGTCGGGGTAGGGGAATAGCCGCTCGCAGGCCTGCTGGGCATAGGCGCCCTCGGTGCCCTGGCAGGCCACCAGCGCGTGCTCCGGCAGTCGCCTGCCCACGGTGCCGGCAATGGCGGCGGTGATCTCGTCCGTGAGCGGGCTCCGGCGCTCCCGCAGCGAGGATTGATAGCTGCGGCTCAGATCGAAGATCTGGGAATACAGCCCCTTCACGTAGGGGGCGCATTCATCCCCCACAGCGGCGGTCAGGCGGTTGACGATGGCCCGCTCCCGGGCGTGGTCCCGTATGGGCTTCCCGGCCTTCTGCTTGGTCAGCGCGATCTGTCGCGAGCACTCCATGCGCCTTGCGAACAATTGAACCAGCTCGTCGTCGATGGCGTCGATGTTTCGGCGGATATCGTTTATTTCCATGAGGAACCTCCTGTCATAACTTCTGATTTGTCGCAGCGCGACAAATCAGAAGTTATCCATCATCATGTCCATCATCAC
>JAZTZK010000274.1:0-8013 GCA_045637485.1 Clostridia bacterium | reverse complement strand
CCTTGGCCTTCTTGTTCACCGTCACCCTGCCGCTCTTGACGGTGACGTACTTGTTGTCGCTCTTCCAGGTCAGCTTCGTCTTCACCTTCGCGGGCGAGACGACGCCCTTCAGCGTCAGCGACTTGCCCCGGCCAAGCTTGACACTCTGGCCCTTCTTCAGGGTCGTGCTCCCCTTCTTCAGCTTCACGCTGGCGGCGTCGACCACCTTGACGGTGATCTTATCCGAACGACCGTTGTCGGTCTTCACGGTGATGACGGCCTTGCCCGCCTTCTTCGGCGTCACCACGCCCTTGGCGCTGACCGTCGCCACCGACTTGTTGCCGGAGGACCAGGTCAGCTTCGCGGTCGCCTTCGCGGGCGTCAGCTTCGCCTTCAGGGTCAGCTTGTTGCCCATGTACAGCGTCGCGCTCGTGCCATTGGTGATGGTCACCTTCGTCGGCCTGACGGTCTCGGGATCCTCGTAGTTGTCAGGATCGAAGTCACGGGTGGAAAGCTTCAGCACGCTTGCGGGGTATACGTCCACGGTATAGCTGTCCAGCTGGTAGTAGAGCTCGTTCCTGACCAGGTAGGTATTGTCGTATTCCGTCTGAGCCGCGCCGCAGAGGAAAGCCGCGGTATAGCCGCAGTCCACGAAGGTGATGTCCACATGGTAATTTTTGCCGTCGCCCATGGAGACGATGTTCCACATGTGGGCGCCGCTGCCGGAGTTGTCATACTCGGTCCCAGTCACAATATGGCTCTGGATGGCGCTGTTGAACGCGGACAGGTCGCACAGATACTGGAAGGCCTTGGAATAGCCCTCGCAGACGACGTCCGTAGAGGAATCCCCGTCGAAGGCCCAGATCAGCTGCCAGGGATCGCCATAGAGATAGTTTTCATCGGCAATCGCTTCGTCGTTGTAATCCACCTGCTGGCAGATGTAGTCCCTGTAGCCGCACAGCTTTTTGTAATCCGAGACGCCGGCATACTTCTTGACGACCTTCTTGGCGTTGGTGACGGCGGTCTGGGCGGATTTGATCTTTGCCCTGTTGGTGGTGAAGCAGTTGCCATCGATCACTTCGCCGTTCCAGTCGGCATAGGCGTCCGCCACGCAGAACTTGAAGCAAAGCCTGCCGTCGTCATAGCCGTAGGGTAAGAAACCCTCGGTCTTGTCATACCAGTACATGTGATAGGGCAAATCATTGAGCAGGGCGTCATGGAGGACGCCAATATGGGTCTCTATATTGTCCCAGTCATCGTCCGTCGCAACGCTGGCGGGTATGTCAAAAGAGGTGCTGCTGATCGTTCCGGCAGCCACCTTCTTGATCTGGGCCTCCAGGTAATCATATAACTTCTTCGTCACACCGGTGAGCGTGTCGCCAAGAAAGCCGTTGGGGCGCAGGTCGCCCTCGGGCTTCCTGCCGAAGAGGAGGTCGATATAACCGGCAAACAGCCTGTCGTTATCCATCGCGTCCCCGGTGCAACGCAGGGGCCCGAAGGTTGCGGGCTCGGCGCCGTTGGCATCGGCCGCCGGCGCGACGGCCAGGTCTCCCGAAAGGCCGTCGGCCAGGTCCAGCTGGGGCAGCTCAAGGGCCAGCCCGTCGGGCTCGACGATGTCGAGGCGCGCCTCGTCCCCCTCCAACTCGAGTTCCGCCGACAGCGCCGCGCCGTCAGCCAATTCGATATTCAAATTCTCGCCCAGGGCGGCGCAGGTCAAGGATAGCATCGCAATGACGAGCAGCCACGCAATCAAACGCATCTTCTTCATATCCATACCTCCATATACCTTGTTGGTGAGCCGGGGGCCGTGCCCCTCGACGCGCCGCCGCGAACGGGTTACGCGCCTGTACCGTTTTTTTACCCTAACATATATTACATAAATTGTCAAGCCACCCCGGACATTTCAGGGCAGATAATCGCCGGTTTTCTTCAAATGCCGATTTTCCCTTGCAATTCCGCACCTTTTGATGTACACTATAGGGCAGGAAGGATATACTCCGCCCACAATCCCAATAGACATGGAGGAAAGCATTATGGCCACGATCAACAAGCAGATGAGCATCGGCGAGGTGCTGGACATCGACCGCACCACCGCGCCGATCATGATGGAATACGGCATGCACTGCATGGGCTGCCCCTTCTCGATGATGGAGACCCTGGAGATGGGCTGCGCCGCCCACGGCACCGACGCCGACGAGCTGGTCGCCCGCCTGAACGCCTATCTGGCGGAAAAGGAAGCGTAAACGAACAATCAGGAATTATAAATGAGGAATGAGGAATGGATGGCCCCTAAAGGGTTAGCTGCGCGTTGCAAATCCCGCCGGATTTGCTTGACCTCATTCCTGATTCCTCATTCCTAATTCCTCATTAAATATAAGGAGGTAATGCCCCATGGACACCATCAAGCTCTTTCAGCAATGGTTAAAGGACTTTGCCGACGACATGGAGACGGTCCAGGACCTGAAGAAGATCGCGAACGACCCCAAGGAGCGCGAAGACCGCTTCTACCGCGAGCTGGAGTTCGGCACCGCCGGCATGCGCGGCGTGCTGGGGGCCGGCACGAACCGGCTGAACAAGTACAACGTGCGCCGGGTGACCCGGGCGCTGGCCAAGTACATCCTCACCACCCCCGACGGCGCGGAAAAGGGCGTCGCCATCGCCTACGATTCCCGCCGCAAGAGCGCCGAGTTCGCCAAGCAGGCGGCGCTGGTGCTGTGCGCCGCGGGCGTGAAGGTATTCCTGTTTGAATCGCTACGGCCCGTGCCGGTGCTCTCGTTCACGGTGCGCCACCTGAAGTGCATCGCCGGCATCGTCATCACCGCCAGCCACAACCCCGCCCAGTACAACGGCTACAAGGTCTACTGGACCGACGGCGCCCAGATGCCGCCGGAGTCCGTCAAGGGCATCACCGACCGCCTGCCGGTCACCACCTACGCGGAATCCCTGCCCATGGACGAGCAGGAGGCGCTGGACAAGGGCCTGCTGACCTACATCGGCAAGGACGTGGACGACGCCTACATCGCCGCCATCAAGAAGCTGGCCGTCAACCCTGAGCTGACCCGGGAGATGGGCGAAAAGCTGAAGATCGTCTACACCCCGCTGCACGGCTCCGGCAATATCCCGGTGCGCCGCATATTCGACGAGATCGGCATGAAGCACGTCTACGTGGTCAAGGAGCAGGAGCTGCCCGACGGCAACTTCCCCACCGTGCCCGTGCCCAACCCCGAGGATCCCCGCGCCTTCGAGCTGGCCCTGAAGCTGCAGCAGGAGCTGGGCGCCGACCTGTGCGTGGGCACCGACCCCGACTGCGACCGCGTGGGCATCGCCTGCATGACCGCCAACGGCCCCAAGCTGCTCAACGGCAACCAGATCGGCTGCATACTGCTGCACTACATACTCTCCCAGAAGAAGGAGAGGGGCGAGCTGCCCGCCAACGCCGCAGCCGTCACCACCATCGTGTCCACCGACATGGCCAAGGCCATCTGCGACAGCTTCGGTGTGAAGATGATCGAGGTACTCACCGGCTTCAAGTACATCGCCGAGCAGATCCAGCTGTTCGAGGACACCGGCAGCAACACCTTCATGTTCGGCTTTGAGGAGAGCTTCGGCTTCCTGTCCGGCACCGACGGGCGCGACAAGGACGGCGTGAACGCCTGCCTGCTGATCGCCGAGGCCGCCAGCTGGTACAAGAAGATGTACGACAAGACCCTGGTGGACGCCATCGACATGCTGTACGAGGAGTACGGCTACTACGGCGACAAGGTGGCCAGCTTCGTGCTGCCCGGCAAGGACGGCCTGGAGAAGATGAAGACCGTCATGGCCTCCCTGCGGGCCAACCCGCCGAGGGCCTTCGCCGGCGAAAAGGTCGTCGCCACGCGGGACTACCAGAGCAGCATACGCGTCACCGCCGACGGCGAAACCGAGATCCTGACCCTGCCCAAGAGCAACGTGCTTTACTACGAGCTGGAAAACAAGGCCTGGGTGTGCGTGCGCCCCTCCGGTACCGAGCCGAAGATCAAGCTGTACATCAACGCCGTCTCCGATGACCCGGAAAAGACCCGGAAGCTGCTGGAGGCCTACGCCAACGACGCCGTCAAGCTGCTGGAGAGCTTCTGACGGAAGGAAAAACCCGTAAAACCCGCCGAAAGGCGGGTTTTGTCATGGTTGCGATTGCCGGTGGAAGGTGGATCTTCTTTACGAAAGAAAAATCTTGTTGACGGACGGGATATCTTGTATAATGAGAATGGAAAAAATCAAAAAGGCAGGAGGAAATACCCATGAAGAAAATGATTGCTATGCTGTTGTGTCTGGCGATGCTGCCGACCGCTTTCGGCTGTGTCGGCGCTTTTGCCGTGGCGAGCGACCAGAAGGTCGAGGCGACCGACCAGATGGTCGAGCCCACATTGCCCGGCGTCGACTTCGGCCCCCAGTCCGAAGAAGTTGAAAAGGCATTGATCGAAGAGGGCGAAAAGCTGCCCGACAAGCTTGACCTGAGGGATTTTGAGGGTAAAAACTATGTGACCCCCGTCAAGAACCAGAGTCCCTACGGCAGCTGCTGGACGTTCGGCATCACCGCCGCGGCGGAGATTTCCTTCCTGCACGACAACGGCTTCGGCGTTCCGGCGGGAGAGGTTAACGATCTTGTGGATTTTTCCGAGAAGTACATCAGCTGGTTCGTGCGTCATCCCATCACCGAGGAAGAGGTGCAGACCGGGCATGTTCGCGCCTCGCAGCTCGGCGAGGGCTATGATCCCAGCGAGGCGGAGAAGACCGACATCAACACCGTATACAACATCGGCGGAAGCGCGACCTTCGGCACCAGCTTCTTCGCGGGCGGCTTTGGCCCGCAGCCCGAGCTGGAGGAGATCGACGGCTGGCAGCCCTACGCCTATCGCGGCAAGAACGGCTGGCGGTTGAACGACATCGACGAATCCGAGGAAGCCGCCGCGGCGCGCATGGAATACTATAAGAACGACTTCCAGAATCAAATGATGTTTAAGGCCTTTCAGCAGGGAGGCCTTATCCCCGAGGACATGGAGTATGAGGATTGGTGCTTCAATTCCGAAATGAGCCTCTATCACGAGTCCTTCGGCAGATCGGAATACGCGCCCTATGACGACTGGTCCATCCCGCTGACCGCCCAATATCTCAACCCCGACATCGTTCTGAGCTTCAAGAACAGCTACAATCTGCCCTCTCCCACGCTGACGAACGACTTCGGCATCTGGACGGGGTACAACGCGGCGGGCACCGCCGCCATCAAGGCGGAGCTTGCCCGGGGTCACGGCGTCTCCATCGGTTACTGGGCGGATCAGAGCGAGCCCGGTGATACAATCGGAGACGAGGGCTATATGAATACGACTACCTGGGCCCAATACTACGACGGCATGGAATACGCGAACCACCAGGTCACGATCGTCGGCTACGACGACAACTATCCGAAGGAGAACTTCACCCGAACCGTGAACGGAAAAGCCGTGGAGAACAGCACACCCCCGGCGAACGGCGCGTGGATTGTGAAGAACAGCTGGGGCGCGCTGACCGATGCGGATAAGGCGACGGCCAAGGTGAACAAATACGGCCAGACCGTCTATGAGAGCCCAAACGCCAGCGCCTGGGGCATCGACGACACCGGGTATTTCTATCTTTCCTACTACGACCACAGCATCAACGACCCGGTCAGCTTTGAATTCTATCCTTTGCTCGAAACAAAGTACGCCGAGATCAATTACGACCAGTACGATTTGATGCTGTCAGGCGGCTATGAAAAGAAGACCAGCGACAGTGAGATCATGTCGGCGAATGTGTATGAAGCCGAGGAGGACGAATACCTGTTCCAGATTTCCGCCATGACCATCGCGCCCCGGACCACCGTGCGCTACGCGGTTTACAAGGACATAGAGGACGGCAATCCCGCCTCGGGCGCCTTGTTGGAGGAGGGCGAGACCTTCCAGGAGTGGGCCGGATATCAGCGCATCGACTTAAAAGAAGCGTATCTTTTGAACAAGGGCGAGAAATACGCCGTAGTCATCACCCAGTCCTATGACACCGACGAGGGCAAGACCTACGCGGTACCCTATCCTCAGAACGCCAACGCGGCTGCGATGTTCGAGATGGGCGGCGTGACCATCAAGAGTGCGCTTAACCCTGGTGAGAGCTATATTTTCATCGATGGCGCATGGAAGGACTTCTACAACTTTAAGGATGAAATCATCTGTTCCATGGCAGCAGACCTCGCTTCGTTCAGCGAAGAGACTGACGGGGAGACCGACGAAGAGGTGCTCAATATGCTTATGGCATTGATTGGAAACATCAGCATGGACGACATCACCCTGGATAACTTCCCGATCAAGGCGTATCTTGTGTCTGTCGAAACCTATAACGAGGCGAAGGCGAACGAAAAAGCGGACTGATACCGCCGCGCCCATGCGTCACGGGCGGTGAGATTATAAGTCTTGCCGCCCGGCTTTTTGTTTTTGGGATAGACGACAGCCTTCTACAGCATTAACACATGCTCTGTTGTTTCAGTTGTATAATAGTGCTAAAATATAGAAAAAGAATTCTACGGAGGCATAACAAATATCATGGATTACCGAGCTATGGTGAACCCTACCTATGTCACAGCAAAGAGTACACTCCTTATGCTTGCAGGAGCAGGGAATGAAGACGCGAGGCGTATGATCGAGGTCTTGGGAACCCAGGATGAGCTGGGCCGGAACATGCGCAAAAACAGTGACGGGAAACCGTCTATGCCTGAGGCGGTGCTGAACGCGCTTAAGACGGGCAACGCCACAGCGGTTGAGGCGCGCTATGAGGCCGTGTCCCGTTATCTTCAAAAAGAGGGCTATACAAACCTCTTTGACATCGCCTGTGGCTATACGCCTCGTTCGATCTACTGCGCCAAAGCTGGAATCGATTACATTGGCGTGGATGTGCCTGTCGTCGCGGAGGAGTTGGAACAATTGGCTGAAAAGGTCGGCCTTCCCCGGAAGCATCCCACATACATCGGCGCGGACGCTACGAATGCGGCTTCGCTGACCGCGGCGGCAAACCTGTTGCACGGGCCGGTGCTGATTTCCTGCGAGGGCTTGACCCATTATCTGTCGGAGAATGAGTTTGAGCAGTTCCTGGGAGGTGTCCGGGAGATCCTGCTTCAGCATGGAGGCGCCTGGGCAACATCGGACATGGGTGTCAACTATGAGGCCTTTGCCACGGCGTGTATCAGCAGTCCCGATGCCGTAGAAATGTATCAGTCAGCAAGAAAGGCGGCTATGAGCGGCTCGAATGTATACGGTAACGGGGTCGCCCTTTGGGATGCTGAAAGAAAACAGGCGTTCATCGAGGAGCATGGCTTCCAGGTGGAGAAGGTGCCATTCTATTATGAAAACGAGGATCTTGCAACGCTCTGTGACATTCCGGAGTCCTGGAAAAGCGCACTCAAGATGAGGCTGAACGAATCCCGCCTATGGGTGATGACTGTGGATGAGGGATTCAGGGGCTCGCAGATGATAGAAGGCGCGACGCAGGTTGAGAATCTGAGCCTTGATTATGTGAAGAAGGCCGGCATGCTTCGCTGCAGGGTCAAGGGACGCATCGATACCCTCAGCGCTCCTGCACTTTTGGAGGTTTTTGAGAACAATTATGATGGTATAACAGGCATCGTGGTGGATGCCGAAAAGCTGGAATACATCTCTTCTGCTGGACTGAGAGTATTGCTGATGGCTGTGAAGAAGCTGGGCACGGGTTCTGTTTCTGTAATGAACACCTCTGAACCGGTGAAGGAGATATTTGAAACGACGGGTTTTGATCAGATGATTACAGTG
This sequence comes from Clostridia bacterium, assembly GCA_045637485.1. Classification (GTDB taxonomy): domain Bacteria; phylum Bacillota; class Clostridia; order Christensenellales; family Aristaeellaceae; genus UBA2862. The sequence continues at coordinate 211 of JAZTZK010000274.1, read as the reverse complement.
GAATAATGATTTTGCCAAAGGAATTGTATTTGTCTGAAGAGAGCTACGCTTCTTCCTTTCCTCGCCAATCTCCCGGCCTCTGGCCTCAGCCTTCTCCTCCGCTACAGCGATTCTGGTCGCCACATCCCGCTTTCCATCCTCAACCATCCGGTAGCGGCGAATCAGCTCCGGATCATTGATGGCATAGTTATACCGCTTTGCGAAATTCTTC
>JAZTZK010000273.1:0-11056 GCA_045637485.1 Clostridia bacterium | reverse complement strand
CTCGCCATGCATGCCTTCGGCGAGCAATGATCGCCGCTACGGCAACTCAGCGCAAGGGTGAATGGTAACGTACGGCGCGGACTCCGTTTGACCAAGATGTCGTATAACCCTTGCATTTATGGGGGACATCATGTATATTATAGTTAATCAATTCGTATCTGTTCAGTCCTTACGCACTGTCACCTACTGTGGCGGCCTGGAGGCCGTCCTAAAGGACTAACTTCGTGTCGCCCTAAAGGACTAACTTCGTGTCGCCCTAAGACTAACTTCGTGTCGCGCTAAAGGACTAACTTCGTGTCGCCTCTAGGAGGTGATTCGTAGTAGCGGCGGCGTCTACGCCGCCACTTCTGAACAGATACATCATTCGGAAAAGCAACGAGGATTGCCCGATAGAGGCCGCCCGTCATTTGGATGATTCGGACGCGACCTGATATACAAAGGAGATTGATGAGAGTGAATACATTTTGCATTCCGATAAAGGTAGGGGATGAAGCCAATCTCTACGACAGGTTCCTTCCCTCCGGGCTGTCCTTCAGCGGCGAATTGGTGAACTACCTGGCGGACTACATTGAGGATCGAAAACCCGGGGAGCACATCTGCATCGAGCTTCACGCTTCCAGGGAACCGGACATGGAGCACTTTCGCAGTACCTATAGCGCATTTATTCAGAAGCTGGCGCGGCGAAACTGGATCGAGACGCGCAAGGTCGATTTGCAGGCCGTGATGTTCCTGTTAATGGGCGTCGCGTTCGTCTCCGCAGGCATCGCCCTGGCCGGCAGGGTGGACAGGATCGTTGCCGAGATTCTGGCCGCCGGCGGCTCCTTCGCGCTGTGGGGCGCCCTCGCGGCGTTTCTGCAAACCCTGCCCACCCTGCGTTACAGGAAAAAGCTGCTGCAAGTTTTCCAGGAGGCGGAGATACGTTGGAAGCAGGAGGGTTGACTGAATCCGCCTTTTCCGCTTTGTCATCGCTCAGCGCGCCCCGACACGCCGCCCTGTACTGACGAAGGCCTACTGCGCACGCTGCACAACCGATTTGTCTACGTTTCCTTAGGGGGATAATATTATGCGACATAGAGTAATGGTGACGACCCTGTTCAGCGGGGACAATACTTCGAACAAATCCTATTATCATTCGCTGCTGGACAGTGGCAAGGCGGTGTATTGCGACGCGCTGATGCCTGCGGAGGCGACCTGCAAGTTCATGCTGTCCACCGTCCCGATCGACGAGATCATCGTCATCGGTTCCGCGACGACGGATACTGCGGAGGACGACTCCAGGCTCGTGGCCCTGAAGGACAGCGCGCCCGCATCCACGGTCAACCTGGACGGCCTGTCGAGGTACGACCTGCTTCGATACCGGCTCTGCGAATATATGGACGACATCCGCGCGGAATCTCAGGACATAGACGCCCTGGTTTCCAGGGAGGAAGCGGAAAAGGTGCTCGCTTTCATCCGCGACTTCTTCGACGAGCGGCTTCCGGACATGAAGGACAAGCCGAACCGCTATTTCCACTTGCTGGCGCAGGACAGAAAACTGCTCGACGCGCTGCATGAAGCGCTGCGCGCCACACTGCCGGAAGCGGATTACGAGCGGTTCAGGACGTGGGTGCACCATCATCTCTTTCTGACGATGAAGGAAACCTACAAGATGGATCTTCTGGAGGCGAACGCAAACGTCCGCATTCGCTTCATTCCCGTCAGGCGAAGCGAATCATTCGAGTTCCTCAAGCGCATCATGGGCACGCTCGCACAGGCCGACAATCCGAACGCGCACAAGGGCATCGACCTGTACCTGTGCCTGCAAAACAGCGAAGCCTCCGTAACGATGAGCATTGTCAATTTCACCAACCTGTTGCGCGTCATCCCGGACAGCCAGATCAGGATCTGCAAAATATTCACCGTCTCCGCCCAGCCCGACGGACTGGCCGGGCAGATTTCCGATGACACCGAAACCCAGAGCGTCAGTTCGCTGCTGTCCGGCATGGACGCCTTCCTGAAAAACGGCAAGGCAAAGGGCGTGGTCGAATACTGGAAGCGGGTCGATGTGAAAAACCCAAAAATCGACAGTGTCGTCTATGCGATGCGCAACATCGACTACGGCATTTCACTGTGCGACATCAACGACATCGAGCGAGGAATCAGAAGCCTGCGGAAGCTCCTTTCGAGCGAAAAGCTTATCGACGGCCATACGTCCAAGGAACAGCTGTTTGAGATCCTGCTGGACGCCACGCGCAGGGACTACGGCCGTCTTCTGGAAACGGACAGGGTCCAGTTCATCGATCTGGTGCGCTGGGCCTACCGGAAGGAATTCTGGCAGCAGACGCTCACGCTCATCGAATCCCGCGCGCCCCAGGATTTCATCGGGAATGGCTTCTTTTACTACTGCGACTCGGAGGAAAGCCGGGAACAGGTGGGCAAGGTCTTCGGACAAATCTACTACGACCTGCGACCCTTTGAAAAGTACAAGCTGGACAATCCGTCGCATTACTACATCAAGTACTATAACAGGCAGAAGGCGAACCATCAGAAGCACGGGAAGGAATACATCCAGGACTACGCCCGGCTGCGCGCCGAGGAGCTCAACAGCGTAAATCCCGGGGAGATCCGCGCATACACGATTTGCCCGGACAGGGCCGCGGTGGAAGAGCTGCTCTTTGCCTACTACTACGTCGGCGATGTCCGGAACCAAACCAATCACGCGAAGGAAACCTTCGACGGTTTTTACAGCATCATGCCGGACTCAGACCGCGGAGAGCGGATGGAATTGATCCGCCAGTCCATCGATTATTTCCTTCATTGTTACGACAGGGTGGTCCAGTTGTCGGCGGGCAGGACGGCCAATGTGATCGAGATCACAAACGAAGATATCATACGCCACGCCGACCAGCTGCGCCAGGAATACAGAAGCAGGGAGCGATAAGGCCAAATGGAATCCTCCATCTGACAAGAAATCCAAACGCCCCGCAGAGCATCGTGCGGTATTTTCTTAAAATGCCATGAATCCAATTATCAGCATCGTACAGAAGGCCCAGATTCGGGCCAATGCGCCGCGCATTGCCGCCAACCCCAATCCCTATGGCGTTCATATCCTGAGGGATATCCCCTACCTTGGGGACGGCAGGCCAGAGCACCTGTTGGACGTCTATGCGCCGACTCAGGATCGCGCGCCAATGCCCGTGATCGTAGAGATGCACGGCGGCGGCTATATTTCATGCAACAAGGAGATCAACGCCCAGCACGGACAATACCTCGCCCGCAAGGGCTTCCGAGTGGTCAACATGAACTACACGCTGTGCCCGGAGGGGGACATTAGCGTCATTATCAACGAGCTCGTCGATGTTCTTGAATGGATCGAAGCGCATAAAGCGGAATATGGCTTTGACACCTCCCGCGTCTGCCTCACCGGGGACAGCGCGGGCGGCCACTTTGTGCTGCTCGCCGCAGCCATGTTCACCACCGGCATATCCGCCGACTTCTTTCACGTCCGCAAGCCGCCGTTTACCATCGCCGGATATGCCGCATCCTGCCCGGAGGGCAGCTTTGACTGGCGGCTTCTGCCCCGAAGCTTCTCCGCGCACATGCTCTATTTCATCCTCCACAAATTCACCTTTGACAAATCCTACGTCCGTCATTCCTCCTACGAGTATTACATGACGGGCGACTATCCGCGCGTATGGTTTTGCACCTCGCCCACGGATTCCCTGCTCTACACCCACACGCGGCGCATGCACGCCTTCATGACGGAAAGGGGCATCCCCCATGAATACAGGGAATATGTCAGTTCGGAGCGGAAGCTCGACCATGTGTTCAATGTGCTGCATCCCGAATATCCGGAGAGCATACAGGCCAATGAGGACATGATCCGGCACTTCCTGACGTGAGCTGTTAAGGTACTATCGCGCATCAGTCAAACAGCTGTCCGGGCAGCTTCAGCTTTTCCTTCGGCGGGAAGGCCTCGTCGAAGGCCGCCACGTCCGCGTCGTCCACATAGTACCCCTTGGGCGTCTGATATACGCCGGTGACGCCGTCCAGATAGCCCGGAATCAGCTCTCGGCACAGAAAGAACGAGTCGTCCGCGCCCTCCGGCAGGTCGTGGTAGCGAATGCCGAACTTTCTGGCGTAGTCGAAGCCGCACTTGCCGTAGAAGCCGATATTTCCCTCGAACAGCACCGCGCCGAAGCCCATGGCCGTCGCCCTTTCCAGGGATTCGTCCAGCAGCCGCTTGCCGTAACCGCGTCGCTTCAATTCCGGGGTGATGCCGATGGGACCCATGGTCAGCACGGGCACGATCCGCCCGTCGTCGGCCTCGATCACCGTCTTCATGAACATGTTCTGCCCGATCAGTTTGCCGTCCTGTTCCATGACCAGATCCAGCTCCCTGACAAACGCCGGGTCGTCCCGGAGCATGTGCAGCACGTAGTGCTCGCTGCAGCCGGGCCGGTAGACGTTCCAGAAGGCCTCCCGGACCAGGTTCTCCGTCTGCCTGTAATCCTCCTGTCTTTCCAGGCGAATGGTGAAATCGTTCATGGTATCATATCCTTCCTCTAATCCAGTCGGTTTTTCCGTGCTTTTCGTTGATTGTGCGGCGGTAACGGCGCCGATGCGGTAGCCCGACGGATGCCAGACTGCCGGCCCCGGCAGCGTGAACAAGCCGCATTCCCATGTCAATGAATCGTCATGACAAGCTCTGTCTCGTCCTCATACTCGACGCCGGTCGCGCGAAAGCCCTCGCGCTCATAGAGTCTGCGCGCCACCGGATTGTCCCTGTTGCAGGTCAGGGCTACCCTGTCGGAATCTCCGAACGGTTTCGTTCGGATATAGTCGATCACCCGTTTCAGGGCGGCTTTGCCGTAGCCGCGTCCCTGCGCGGATCTGTCGATCATCATGTGCCAGATGTCATACTCCGGGACATCGTAGTCGTAGATGACCATGACATATCCGACCATCTTCCCATCCGCATAGATCCCGAACGGTTGGCACTGTTTCCTGTAAACGTAGGCCTGCGCGAGGCTTCGAACCGGGTGGGAGACAAAGCGCTCCTGTCCCGGCGCAAGCTCAAGATTAAAGGCGTCAATAAAGTTATCCTCCGCAATGGCTCTCAGCTCTACCATAGCGTCCTCCATAGTATCATTGCGCCTTCTGCTTCAACATCCGTTCCGCCGGATGGTCGCCCGAGGGCGTTATCGTCGTCTCGATCTGTCTGTAACCGTCGATCTACACCGCGTTCCAGGCGTGGACGAGCTTGCCGTCTCCGAACTGCCCCGACCCGAATTGGGCCGGGGCTTGGGAACCGTTTAGCCGCGACGCTTGACGGGATAGCAGACCTCTGTCACAAACTCGTCCGGGTTCTGCGTCTCGTGGGGGCTGACGTGGTAGATGTTGAACATGGCCCCGGAGGGTTCATATCCGTTGGCCTCGATCCACGCGACCACCACCGCGTAGACCTCCGTGATCTGGGTGTAGCTGCCCTTGTAGGTGCAGCTGGCGACGGTCACCGCCGGCAGCGTGCGGAACTTCACATGCTCCGTGTCGGGATACCGGCCCTTGACGGTCTTCCAGGCCATCACCTCCACATTCGTTTCCTTGTATTCCCCGTCAAGGAAGCTGACCGCGCAGAGGCACGGATCCGCTTCCACGAGGTTCATCCGGCAGGTCTCCTGAATGAGCGTGCCCCACACCATGCCCTCGTCCTCATAGCGGGGAATGGTCATCTGAACGGTGGTGGCGTAGCGCTCGGGAATGGTTCTGATGGTTACGTCATAGCTCATGTGTTCTTCCTTTCTCAGCCTTCTCTGGGCTGCGTCCAGAAGCGTCAGCTTATGCGCCGTATCCCGGGAAAGGGCCTCCAGCTCCGCCCGTCGTTCGGAAAAGAACCGCTCCAGGCATTCACGATCGTCATAGACCTCGAGCATCCTGACGATGTCGGCCAGGGAAAAGCCCATGTCCTTCAGCGCGGCGATGCGTCCCGCTGTCGGCAGCTGATCCTCCCTGTAATACCGGTAGTCCGTGAAGCGGTCGATCTCGGCGGGCTTCAAAAGTCCAATCTCATCGTAGTGGCGCAGCATCCTGACGCTGACTCTGGATAGCTTTGAAAATTCTCCGATCCTCAGCATGGCGGTACCTCCTAAAGCTGATTCCTGTTGAGCTCAGACGTATTGTAATGCCTGCCACAGTGTGAGAGTCAAGGGGTTTTTTCAGTTTGCTTCATTCAGCGTTCCGATTTCAGTATGGCATACCAGCAAGCGTCACATATTCCCTGGTTATTCCGGTCTGAGCACCTCAGGGTGCCTTCATATTTCATGTCGCATTTCTGCATTACCCCGCCGGAATGAGGGTTTCGGGGATCATGCCTGGATTCAATTCGGTTCGCCCCCACTTCACTGAAGAAGAAATCGATGACGGCCGTCAACGCCTCAGACATGATTCCCCTGTGCCACCAGGATCGCCCGATGCAATAGCCGATCTGTACAATGGAGACGTCGTCGTTCAGGTGTACGGCGCCGATGCTTCCTATGGGGCAATCGCCGTTTTCCTTCAATACGATCGCCCATTGATAATAGCTCTGATCGGTATACGCCGCTGTCCAATCCTTCAGGATCGCCCTGCTCACCTCCGCGCTGGCATGGGCGGGCCAGGTCAGGTATTTCGTCACTTCAGGGTCAGAAGCCCAGTTCCGAAACATGGCTTCCGCGTCCTCAATGACAAACCGCCTCAAGACAAGTCTCCCTGTTTCCAGCCTCTGCGTTCCGCAATGGTTCATAGTATCCACCTCGCATCCGCACTGCGCGGTCATTGATCCCGCTGGGGGGGCATCCGACCGCAGCTTTTCTGTATATCGCTTCATCGTCCCGTTCCACCCCGGTCAGACGAAGCGGTGTACCCTGATATCGGCAAAATCGTGCTCAATCGCGTAGTATACGGTGTTCTCATTCCCTGAATAGACAAAGGACACGCGGGTGCCCCAGCGTCCCGTCTGCTTGACGGCGTCCAGCAGACCGAGCCCGTCGCTGACCGAGAAATCATCGTCGCTCTCCCGCAGGATCGATAGCGCGGTATCGTACCTGTCCTTGCCGTAATAGCCGAAGCTCTCCGGCGCAAAATCCCCCGGCAGCTCCAGCACCGCGAAGTTGGCCATCACGGCATAGCTTTCAGAGATAGCGGCGACTCCGTTGCCGGGCTCCACCACCAGGATGTGGCCATCGCCGTCGCTCATCAGGGCGTGCATCCCCATGTCGGGAATGCCGACGACCCCCTCGGGCAGGTTGACGACCTTCTTCTCCCGCGCCAGTCCCTCGACCTCTGAAAGCTTGTACCGCCCGCGGATGAAGCCGTCCACCAGGTGGTACAGCGGCACGCAGTTTTCGCCGATCTCAAAGGGCGCCTTGGCAAAGCGCATGTTGTTCAGCTGCCCCGCGAAGCAGCCCTGCCGGTTGACTCCGTGGATGCGCAGCATACCGCCCTCCGAATCTGTATACACCGGCGGGATGGACGTGCCCTCGGGCACGAAGTTCGCGGGGTCGGCCATGCGCAGCGCCACCGCGAACCGGTTTTCGTCCATGAGCAAGCGCCATTCCAGCGCCTCCACGTTGATGTCCATGTTGAAGCCGCAGATATAGTCCCTTCCGTATCTGACGAATGCCGTGCACACGTCGATCCCCTCACTTTCTAACCATCAGGCAGTATCCCACGTCCGCCGGGGTCCCCGGGCTGCTTCCTTATTCGTGATACGCCCTCGCAAAGCAGCTGACCGGCGCGTTCATGTTATCCGTGCTCAGCGCCTCCCTCCCCTTGAAGAAAAGCGTCAGTTTTCAATCCGGTCGATCCGATGGAAGGCGTCCTGGCACCAGGCAAACACCTCTGCGAAGGCGCGGTCAAAGTCATACCCTTCCGGCAGCTCTCCCAACTCCAGCATATCCCGGTCCGCCGGACAGACCCTGTCCTTCAATGTGCTCCTGGTCGTAACGAACACGCCGCTTTCCAGATAGTGCATGTTTTGGATCAGGAAAAAAAACGCCTTGCCGGTGTCCCGCAGCCTCGCCACGCTCCGGACCATGTCTGAGTGGATGTAGCGATGGCACAGCGCGTGATACAGGTTGCCAAGGCTCAGCTTCACATAGTTGGCCTCATCCTCCCGCGTCGAATCGGGCAGATAATCGGTCAGCGCGCCCAACAGATCCCGGGTCGTATGCCGAAGCTGGCACACCTCCAGGGGATTCCAGCGCTTGATCTCCTCCCGACCGCAGATGAAGCCGCAGGCCTTCTCCGGGTATCCGAGGCGATCCAGGATATCCCGATAGGCGTCCATATCCGTCACGGAGAGATGATCGAGTATCAGCATGATGTCGATATCGCTGTCCTCATTGGCCTCGCCGCGCATATAGCTGCCCTGCAGGCCGATATACAGCAGGCGCTCTCCAAATCCCAGCTTGCAGGCGGAGATCAACCTGTCCAGATATGCTTCCAGTTCGATCATGTCAATTCCTCATATCAGTATGCGTCATGGCGCACACCTCCTCCAGCCTCGGCGGATGCAGCGGCAGCGGAAATCTCGAAATCGCCACGGCGGCGCATGCGCTGGCAAAGCGCACCAGCCCATCGTCGTCCATGCCGTGCAGCAGGGCGTACACGCAGCCCGCCTTGAAGGTATCTCCCGCGCCAAGGGTGCTCCTGACCTCGACTTCGAAGGGCTTCATTCGACGGGTGGTCTCGCCCCGCCTGCCGTAGAGCATTCCGCCGCCGCCCTGGGTGAGGATGGTAAGGCCTTCCGTGTTGTCCTGCAACAGCGACATCACGTCCTCCGCAGCCATGCCCGCGTAGTGGGCCGAGATGCACTCTTTGGAAACGACATTGACGGCGGCGCGGCGGTGCAGCGGCGAATCGTGGGGGCAGTCGATGGTCACGTAGGGAATGCCGTGCTTCAGGCACAGCTCCGCCGCCAGCAGCGATTCATTCCCGAAATAGGGGTCGATGGCCGCGGCCCTGCAGCCGACGATATCCGCTTCCCTCGGCACGCTCCACCAGCGCTTTCCCGAAGCGAACAGCGTCTGAAAGCGCCCCATCGGTGAGCGCGCCAGCCCGGCGATCACCACATAGTCCATCACGCCGGGATCGTCCTTCGTGAAGCGCAGCGGACTGAGATCCACCTGCTTGTCAGCGTAGAACGCCTTCAGCATCGGCTCGACCTCCGTTCCGATCCAAGTGCCGTCCACGCGCACCGGCACGCCCAGCGAGGCCAGCACCGTCGCCGCGGTGCCCGTCTCACCGCCGGGCAGGAAATAATGCGCTTGTATTTCAGAATACTCGTCAGGCTTCAGGAAGCCATCCCTCAGAAGAAAGGAATGGGTGCCCAGCACCTGGCCGTAGAGATAGACTTCAGGCTTCTGATTCATGGATGACACGCTCCCCCCTGCCTCTCTTGTCTATTGCCCCTTCAGATTTCCCAGGGCTTCCGAATTGTTGCCTATGATCGGGCCCAGCTTTTCGCAGGCGTCCATATCGGCGCAATCGCCGCAGGTTTCGACGCCCCTGCCAAGGGCGCATTGGCGGATGGGACAGAGTGACTCGCAGTAGGGCGTCTTCACACCGTCGATCCGGCATCCGGCACAGTTGATCATCTCGGGCGTGATCTCCACGCCGTTCAGTTCGGACCATTCCCTTGCAACCTTTTGTCGCAGCGCCTCGTCGTGGTTCACCGTCGCAAGGCGCGCCTCGCACTTCTCGCAATCCAGTCCGCAGTAAGCAATATACGCTTTCACAGGTATTCCTCCCATCGTTCTCAATGTGTTTTCAGTTCTCCTCCAGTATCCTCAGGCCCTCCCTGTAATCCTGTCCAAGGAGCTCCTGCGTCCTGGCAAAATCGTATTTCTGACGGAGCCGGTCGTGGGTCTTCAAAAATGCCTTCTTCCCGTGCCTTCGGATGTACATGGCCTGCGCCTTCGCGGCCTGCGCGCCGTCGTTCGAGGGAGTATAGAATCCCACCTCGCAGGCTTCCAGATCATCACACGCGTAGCACCCATCGATCCCCTTCGCCTGGCAGCAAGCCGCGTTCGGGCATATGCCATCCGGCGAGATCTTGGCATAGGAGCAGGTGTTGTACGCCGTACGACAGGACCCGCACCATTCGGCCAGGAAGCAGTGGTTGCAGGAGAAGCCGCAGTACGCAACGGGATCGACGCCCTTTCGCGCCTGCCTGCACAGCTGATTCTTGATGCGCTGCATGGCCTCGATGTGCATGATCCAGTGACGGCTGAAGGGCATTTTGATCAGCCCCAGCACGTCCTTGCCGCACCAGTAGTCGATCAGCCAGCAGGCGTTCTCATCCTCGCTGACACAGCCGGTTTTCCGCAGCTTTTCGGCCATATCCTCCCCGAATTTCCGCTTCAGGTCGGTGTATTCCAGACCCGACAGCATTAAATCCGTGGATTGTGTCACCGCCTGGGCGTAGCGGTACAGCGCCCTGACGTCCAGCTGCCTGGAAAACGCCTCGATTTCATTCCCGGCAAGCTCGTTGCCTGTGGTGATGATCGGGGAATGCACCGCCTCCTGAAAGCGCCGGTCGAACAGAACCTGCCCATCCCCGGCGATCATCTCATGGGCCACGATGTCCTCGATCCGGAAGACGTGCCATATGGAATAGGCCAGCGTCTTGCTGTGATACCCCTTCGCCCCGGCAAAGGGCATCTGATAAAACGCCTCCTCCGGGAAGGTGGTTACGATCTGCGTGATCTGTTCAAACAGTTGCTTCCTGAGTTCGAGGAGCTTCTCCACGCCTTGCCTGAAGGTGGCTCTCTTCGAGATCAGCGCCTGCATCTCCTTGCTCGCCTCTGACCAATCCTTGTTCACGATGCACCCTCCTTATCGAATGCGCGCTATCTCAGCGGTTCCCTTGGCGCGACAGCCGCGCCGGACGCGCCATTAGAGTGTGTTTCTAAAATGAGACATGTGCAGTTTCGAGTGGATTGGGCTGCATTTCAAGGCGATTTTCCGCAGGCTTAGTGGGGCTAAGTCAAGGGAAATCAACGCAGAAATGCAGTTTAAGACGCCGAAAATGCATCTT
>JAZTZK010000272.1:0-7018 GCA_045637485.1 Clostridia bacterium | reverse complement strand
CTAAATTCGCCAAGATGCATTTTCGGCGTCTTGAACTGCATTTCTGCGTTGATTTCCCTTGACTTAGCCCCACTAAGCCTGCGGAAAATCGCCTTGAAATGCAGCCCAATCCACTCGAAACTGCACATGTCTCATTTTAGAAACACACTCTAAACCGAAAGACGTACTGCCGTGTATCTTGCACACGGCACGACGTTGACAAAAGCGCGCCCAACGTCATGTGCGTGCAGCCCTTCGGCTGCCTTCCCAATCACATTGAAGGCCGCCAGAACCATCTGCGACCCCGACGGCGCGGAGACCGTCGGCGATGGGAAGATCGACGAAGCGGTACAGTTCCGGACGCTGGCCGGAAGTATTGGGGATTATCAGGCGCGATAAAGCCGCGCCTCCAGGCTTCAGAGTGGCGGTATCCCCCTACGCCTTCACCGAGCCCCGGGCCACCGGGAAGTCAAACCAGGTGTTCGGGAAGGGTTCTTCCGCCAGGCGGAAGTGCCACCATTCGCATTCGTAGGGTTCAAAGCCGTTGCGCTCCATGGCGGCGCGCAGCAGCATCCGGTTGGTATACTGCTCGTCGGTGATGCCCCTGTAATCCGGGTGGGATACCTCGCTGAACAGGTCGAAGGGGCCGCCCATGTCCACCTCGTGGCCGGTCTTCATGTCCAGCAGCGTCAGGTCGATGGCGCTGCCCCGGCTGTGGCTGGACTGCTTGGCGATATAGCCCAGCTCGAAGGCGTCCTGCTTGTCGATGTCCGGGTAGAAATAGGGCTTCATGCGCACGTCCTCGTCCTCGATGGCCCACAGTATGAAGTGCTTCACCGCCATCACCGGACGGTAGGCGTCGAACACCTTCAGCCGGTAGCCCTTCACCATCATCTCGTTGCTGACGGACTTCAGCGCCCGGGCCGCATCCTGGGTCAGCAGCGCGACGGGCTCCTCGTAGCCGTCCACCCGGTCCCCGACGAAATTGAAGGTGGAAAAATAGCGTATCTCCTGAATGATGTGGGGCACCACATCTGAAAGCAGCACAAAACCCCTGGCGTCCTTGCTGATCATGGAATCCCTCCCCAGCCTGATTTAGCGTTATTATACACGATGACAGCGGAAAAGTCCAATGCCGTATAAAAAAACGAAGTCTCTCATGACAAGTGAGGTAGATTACAAATGCAAAATGAAGAGCGTCTCACCCTCCCATCCGGCGCGCCGGAGGAATTGACCGATCTTTCCGGCCTGACCGAAGCCGAAGCGTCGCGGCGTCTCTCCGCCGGGCAGGGCAACGCGGCGGCGAAGAACGACGGGCGCACCCCGCTGCAGATCGTAGCGAAAAATCTGTTCACCGGGTTCAACCTGCTGAATGTGCTGCTGGCACTGGCGCTGGCCCTGGTCGGCGCATGGCGCAACATGCTGTTCATGGGCGTGGTGATCTCCAACACGCTGATCGGCACCGTGCAGGAGCTTCGCGCCCGCAAAACCGTGGCCGAGCTGACGCTGCTGGCCCAGACCCCCGCGACGGTGCGGCGGGATGGCGCGGATAAGCGCGTCTCCCCCGAGGCGCTGGTGCAGGGCGACCTCGTGATACTGCGCGCCGGGGACCAGGTTCCCGCGGACGCCGTGGTGCGCGAAGGCGCGGGCAGCGCCGACGAAAGCCTGCTCACCGGCGAGAGCGACCCCGTCTCCAAGAATGAGGGCGAATGGCTGTACAGCGGCAGCGCCATCGTCTCCGGCAGCTTCACCGCCCAGCTGGTCTACGTGGGCGAGGCCAGCTATGCCAACCGGCTGACCCGCCAGGCCCGAAAGATCAAGCAGCCCAAGTCCGCGCTGATGACCGACCTGAACAGGCTGGTGCACTTCGTCTCCATGGCGCTGGTGCCCATCGGCCTGGCGCTGCTGGGCAAGCAGGTATGGCTGCAGCACATTCCAATCAAGGAGGCCGTGCCCAGCGCAGTGGCCGCCATGGTGGGCATGATCCCCGAGGGATTGATACTGCTGACCAGCGTGGCGCTGACGGTGGGCGTGATTCGGCTGGGCAAGCGCAAGACGCTGGTGCAGGAGCTGTACGGCATCGAGACCCTGGCCCGGGTGGACGTGCTATGCCTGGACAAGACCGGCACCATCACCACTGGCGACATGACCCTGGAGCGCGTCATCCCCCTGGGGGACGTCAGCGAGGCGGAATGCCGGACGGCCCTCGCCCGCTTCCTTGGCGCGGACGAGCGCCTGAGCCCCACGATGAAGGCGCTGGCCGACGCCGTGCCGCCGGCCGGCGAAGCGCCCGTGGCGACGCTGCCATTTGATTCCTCCGTCAAGCGCTCCGCCTACACCTTTTCAGACGGCACGACCTTCGTTCTCGGCGCGCCGTCCTTCGTGCTGCCGAAGGATGACCGCTGGCAGGCGTCCGCCCAACAGGCGACTTCGGAGGGCCTGCGCGTGCTGCTGCTGTGCCGCTGCGACGGGCGCATCGAAGGCGACCGGCTGCCCCCGGTCACAAAGCCGCTGTGCCTGCTGGCCCTGAGCGATACATTGCGGCCCAATGCCGAACAGACGCTGCGCTACTTCGCCGACCAGGGCGTTAAGGTCAAGCTGATCAGCGGCGACGACCCCCGCACCGTCTCCGCCATCGCCGCCCGGGTCGGGCTGGCGGATGCCGACAAGTGGGTGGACGTCGCCACGCTGAATGACGACGAGCTGACCGGGGCCGTGGACGCCTGCGCGGTGCTGGGCCGGGTGACCCCCCAGCGCAAGCGGACGTTGGTGGAGGCACTGAAGGCAGCGGGGCACACCGTGGCCATGACCGGCGACGGCGTGAACGACATCCCCGCGCTGAAGGCGGCGGACTGCTCGGTGGCCATGCCCGGGGGCTCGGACGCCGCCCGGCACGCGGCCCAGCTGCTGCTGCTGGACGCCGATTTCGCCGCGCTGCCCGCAGTGGTGGACGAGGGTCGTCGGGTGATCAACAACATCACCCGCGCCGCCTCGCTGTTCCTGGTCAAGACGCTGTATTCCTTCGCGCTGTCACTGCTGGTGCTGTTCCTGCCCACCCGCTACCCGTTCCAGCCCATACAGCTGACGCTGATCTCCAGCCTGACCATCGGCGCGCCCTCCTTCTTCCTGGCCCTGGAGCCCAACCGGGAGCGCGTGCGGGGCAACTTCCTGCGCACGGTGCTCGCCCGGGCGGTGCCCGGCGCGCTGGCGGTGACGATCTGCGCGCTGGCCGCCTGCTTCCTGGAGAAGCTGGGCTGGAGCCACGAGGTCTGCTCCACGCTGGCGACCCTCTCCGCCGCCTCGGCCGGCCTGGTGACGCTGCTGATCACCTGCCTGCCCTTCACAAAGCTGCGGGCGCTGGTGTTCGTCGCCATGTGCGTCGCCATGGCGCTGTCGGTCATCTTCATTCCCGGCGTCTATTACCTCGTTCCCCTGACCGGCGCGCAGCGGCTGACCCAGCTCGGCCTCTCCTGCGCCGCGGCGGTGATCATATTGGTGGCGAGGCGAATCGTGAGGAAGCGAGAGGGAGAATTCTGATTTATCGAGCTGTACTCGATAAATCAGAATTTCTCACACAATAATGCACCGTTTTCGTAGAATTGCGGAAGCACGCGCCTGCCGCGTTGTTATATAATGGTGCCATCACAACAGGCCGCAAGGCGGCGGGAGGCAACCCATATGATCATCATCGGCGAAAAGCTGAACGGTTCGATTCCGGCGGTGGCGAAGGCCATCGCGGACAAGGACGAAGTCTTTATTCGGGAGCGGGCGCTCATGCAGGCCAGCGCCGGGGCCACCTTTCTTGACGTATGCGCCTCGGTGGAGGAGGCCGTGGAGGTGGAGACCCTGGTTTGGATGATCTGCAACATCCAGGCCGTCACCGAGGTGCCCATCTGCATCGACAGTCCCAGCGCAAGGACCTGCGTGCGGGCGCTGCCCTTCTGCCGCAGGCCGGGGCTGATCAACTCGGTATCGATGGAATCGGGCAAGATCGACACCATATTCCCCGTCATCGCGGATACCGACTGGCAGTGTGTGGCGCTGCTGTGCGACAACGACGGCATTCCCGATTCGGTGGAGAAGCGCATGGACGTGTTTCACGCCATCATGGAAAGGGCGAAGCAGTACGGCATCGCCCCCAGCCGGCTGCACATCGACCCGCTGGTGGTCACGCTGTCCACCGACCAGACCGCGCTGCTGGTGTTCGCGGAGTGCTGCCGCCGCATCAAGGCCGAGTATCCCGACATCCACATCACCAGCGGCCTGAGCAACATCTCCTACGGCCTGCCCATCCGCAAAAACATCAACTACGCCTTCATGACCCTGGCCATGGAGGCCGGCATGGACAGCGCCATCGTGGACCCCACCAACCGGCAGATGACCGGCATCATCTACGCCACCAGCGCGCTGCTGGGCAAGGATGAATTCTGCCTGGAGTACATCGAGAGCTGCAAGGGCCAGGCAACCTCCCCCGCCCCGCAGGCCGCGCCCGCCCCCGCCGCGCCTGAAAATGAAAAGGCCGCCCCGTCGGGCGACGTGAAGGCCGAGAGGCTGCGGGCCGTGGCCGAGGCCGTGGAGAACGGCAAGAACAGGAAGGTGCCCGACGCCGTCCGCGCGGCCCTGGAAGCCGGGGTGGACCCGAAGGACATACTGAACACCGGCATGATCGACGCCATGGACGTGGTGGGCGACAATTTCCAAAAGCAGATCATATTCGTGCCCCAGATGCTGGCGGCAGCTCGGGCCATGAAGAGTGGCGTGGACGTGCTGAAGCCCCACCTGAAGGGCGAGGGCGGCGGCAGCGTGGGCAAGATGATACTGGGCACCGTGGCCGGCGACTTCCACGACATCGGCAAGAACCTGGTGGGCATGATGATCGAGAGCGCCGGGGTCGAGGTGATCGACCTGGGCGTGGACGTGCCCATCTCCACCTTTATCAAGGCCATCGAGGACCACCCCGACGTGACCATCGTGGGCCTGTCGGCGCTGCTGACCACCACCATGCCCTCGCTGCGGGACACCGTGGCGGCGCTGAAGCAGCAGCCCTTTGCCAACCGCATCAAGATCATGGTGGGCGGCGCGCCCATCAGCCAGGCCTTCGCAGACGAGATCGGCGCGGACGCCTACACCCCCGACGCCGCCTCCGCCGCCAAGAAGGCCAAGGCCCTGGCGCTGGAGATGCGGGGGCTGGCCGGAGAAGCCCCGGAAGCCGAACCGGAAGCGCCTGTTGTTGAAGAACAGAATGCCGCGCCAAGGGCGGAGTCGCCTGTGGAAAAAGCGCCCGCGAAGCCCTGCGACACCGCCCGGCTGGACGCCATCATGGCGAAATCCTTCCCGCCCCAGGACCTTGCCCACAGCCGTTATTACGACCACTGGGCCGCAACCCGGCAAAAGTGGATCAACTACTGGAAGCATCAAAATACCGGCCGCCCGGTGATGACCATCATCGCCCGCAAGCCCGAGGTCGAAGCCCTTTCCGACGGCACCCCCCAGGACGGCGGCTACCTGGGTCAGATCTGCCAGGGCAACTACTACGCCCTGCCGGATGATCTGAAGTGGAAGGACATGGTTGACAAGTACCAGGACCCGGAGCGCATCGTGGCCCGGTACCGCCAGTTCTGCGAGACCCACGCCTTCCTGGGCGAGAGCTTCCCGAACCTGAGCATCGACTTCGGCCCCGGCTCGCTGGCCGCGTACCTGGGCTCGGACATCGGCTTCAAGGAGGACACGGTGTGGTTCATCCCCAGCCCCGACTACCGGGACGGCTGGGACGGCGCGCCGAAGCTGGCCTTCAACCCGGAAAACGAGTGGCTACTGAAGCACCTGGCGCTGGCGGCGAGGTGCCGGGAGCTGGCCGGGGACGACTTCTTCGTGGACATGCCCGACCTGATGGAAAACATCGACACGCTGGCCTCGCTGCGCGGGGCGCAGGACACGCTGTACGACCTGCTGGACGCGCCCGAAGCCGTGGAGAAGCGCATCAGGGAGATCGACAGGATTTACTTCGAATACTACAACCGCTTCTATGACATCATCCACGACCACGAGGGCGGCAACGCTTACACCGTGTTCCAGATCTGGGGCCCGGGGCGCACGGTCAAGCTGCAATGCGACTTCTCGGCCATGATGTCCCCGGACGACTTCCGCGCCTACATCCAGCCGTCGCTGAGGCAGCAGGCCGAAAAGGCGGACTGCGTGCTGTACCACCTGGACGGCCCCGACGCCATCAAGCACCTGGACGCCCTGATGGAGATCGACGGCATCGACGCCCTGCAGTGGACCAGCGGCGACGCCGGCCCCGACGGCACGCTGCCCGACTGGGACGTGATCTACGACAAGGCCATACTCGCCGGGAAGTCCATCTGGGTCAAGGTCTACTCCGGCGGCTTCGAGGACTGGCTCAGGAACGTGGACCGGGTGGTACAGAAGTACGGCTCCCACAGCCTGTACCTGATGTTCCCCGAGATGAGCATGGACCAGGCCCAAAGGCTGCTGGAATACGCCGACGAACATTGGAGCGACGTGAAGGGCACGTTCTGCGTGGCGCATGGGCTGAGGTAGAAAAAAGAGCGCCCGGTGGATTTTACCGGAGCGCCCACGTATATAACCCCCTGCGTCTTCCTGACGCGCAGGGGGTTATTCTTATTATTCCTGTTATTTCCAATATATGCTGTAATAGTAGCCCTTGTCCATCAGACTGTCCAAGTACTCCTCATCCAGTGCAAGGTAATATATTCCTTTGGGTTGTTTTCCCCTGGTCGTTATCGTTCTGTTCTTTTCACTGTATTTGCAGTTGATTCTGTTGAAGTTGCTGTCATATAGTGTATAACCGTAATCACTATCATACCCAACAAGGGATATTTCCTGGCTTTTGGTCAGCTTGATTTTGTACCATCTTTTATAGTTGATATTCTTCGATTGTGAATACTCGTATTTTTTATTCCTTGTCATGGCTATTGCTTTGCTGATGCAATAGTTCTGCTTATTTATCGTATTGGCTTTCTTGGAAAACTTCACCTTTGTCTTATTATCATCATCA
>JAZTZK010000271.1:0-3183 GCA_045637485.1 Clostridia bacterium | reverse complement strand
ACCGCCAACTGGGTATTGCTGCTGCTGTGCCTGCTGGTGCTGTTCTATGTGGACTTCATCCATGAAAAGGGGATATCCTTCCGGACGGTCATCGCGCGGCAGCCGTTGATTTTCCGATGGCTGATCTACATCACGGCCATATTGGCGATCCTCATATTCGGCATCTACGGCCCGAAGTACAACGCCGCGGACTTCATCTACCAGGGATTCTGACGCTCCCGGAAGCGCTTCTGGGAGTAGCTGTTATATCTCTTTTGATTGGCAGCCTTGTGAAAATATGGATGAATTCGAAATAACCGTTTTGTATGATATACCGGTCGTATAATGCAATGTACCTGTGAAAGGAACAGATAATGAAGATAGTGAAAACGGCACTTCGGTTTTTGGCATTTCTTGTTGTGCTGATGTTGGCTATATATGCTATACCCGGGCAAATATTTGGCGTCAATAACGCTGAAAACTATATGCGAACAAAGGGCTACTATAAGGAGAGGAAGGGAGCCCTCGACGCTGTTTTCATCGGCGCGAGCAATGTCCATCGGTTTTATCTACCCGCCACCGGCTGGCAGGGGCATGGAATCGCGGTGTACAACTTTTCCTTCAATTCCCTGCCGATCATGAGTTTTCCCTATCTGATAAAGGAAGCGCGCAAGACGCAACCGGACGCACTGTACATCATTAATCTCAACACTTTTAAATTAAAGCGTTCGGTGGATACAGTTGAAAAATATCATGTTCTCCTTGATTATATGCCATTATCCATGGAAAAAATCAGTTTTATCCACAGCGTTTCAAAAGCATCCGGCTTTTCGCTTGCCCAACAGCTGGAGTTGTTGTTTCCCTTTATTCGTTACCACAGCCTGTGGAGCAAAATACAATCCTGGTCCTATGGCACAAGAAAACAAAAATACAAGAATTCAGCAGTCTCCAAAGCATTTATTCATAATGTGGTCGATTATTCCGACCGTTATGAGATCTATGATACCCGCGAAGAACCGCATGAAGATGTTGTGCGAGTATTAACCGAACTGCTGGACTTTCTCGACCGGGAACACGTGAACGCGCTGTTTGTAAAGGTGCCACAGGCGATAGATGAGAAACACCAGGGTTATATGAATGTTTTGGAGGATCTGCTGGAAAGCCGGGGCTATCCATGCCTGGACCTGATGAAACAATCTGAAGCCTATGGACTTAACCCGCAAAGGGATTTCAACGACTCCAACCATACCAATATCCGCGGGGCCTATAAGATGACCGAATACATGGCGGAATACCTTGTGGAGCATTATCACTTTACCGACAAGCGGGGGCAGGCGGACTACGCGGACTGGGACAAAGCGGGCAGGGATTATGACAAGCTGATCGACAGCTGGATACTGCCCTTTGAGCGGGAAAAGAACCTGTGGCAGGATTTGCCGGCGCCGAAGATCAAGGGAGCGAAGGCGAAGAGGTCGGGCATACAGCTGACCTGGAGCGCGTCCAAGGGCGCCGACGGCTATGTGATCTATCGAAAAACCGGCAAAGAGAACGACGGGAAATGGCGGCTGCTGGCCACGGTCAGCGCGGAAACGCTGTCCTATGCGGACGAAGCATTGGATCCCAGCACCCGCTATACCTATTGCGTTGCGCCGTTTTGCGACATAGACGGCCAGAGGGCCTATGGGAATTACAAAATCAAAGGCGTCTCTTGCATGTCGCCGAAGAAGCTCCAACAAAACGGCGAACAGGACAAGTCGGGAGGTGACGGGAATTGACGATCGTATCGCTTCCCTTCTTCGCCTTTGTGGCGGTGCTGGTGGTCGTCTACTTTGTGGTGCCGAAGCCCTGGCGCTGGGTGGCGCTGCTGGCAGGCAGCTGCGTATTCTACTGGCTGAACAGCAGGTGGCTGCTGCTGGTGCTGCTGGGCACCACGCTGATCACCTACGGCATCGGGCTGTGGATCCAAAGGATACGGGACGAGGGGGCCGCATACCTCCAGGCCCATAAGGCCGAGCTGACCCGCGAGGGGAAGCGGGAGAAGAAGCAGGCAACAAAGCGCGTATCCCGAAGGGTGCTGACGCTGGGCATATTGGTGGACCTTGCGCCGCTGCTGCTGATGAAATACAATGGCTTCTTCGCAGCCAGCGTGAACAAGGTGATGGCCGGATTGGGCAGCGGGGCGCGTCTGCCGGCGCTGAACCTGCTGCTGCCGCTGGGCATTTCGTTCTATACGCTCCAGGCCATCGCCTACCTGGTGGATATCTATCGGGGGAAGGTGCAGGCGGACAGGAATCCGGCAAAGTTCATGCTGTTCATGTCCTTCTTTCCCCAGATCGTACAGGGTCCCATACCGCGCCACAGCCAACTGGCGCACCAGCTGTACGAGGGTCACGACTTCGATTATGACCGGCTGTGCAAGGGCGCGCAGCTGATGGTATGGGGTCTGTTTAAGAAGCTGGTCATCGGCGAGCGGATCGCCATTGCGGTGGACTATCTGTTTGCCAATTACCAGCGGTATACCGGTCTCGTCGTGTTCATGGGCGTGGCGATGTACGGGATCCAGGTGTACGCCGATTTCTCCGGCGGCATGGATATCGTCCGGGGTGTGTCCCAGATGCTGGGCATAGAGCTGGAGCTGAACTTCAACCAGCCCTACTTTTCCTCTTCGGTGGAGGAGTTCTGGCGTCGGTGGCACATCACGATGGGCAGCTGGATGCGGGATTACGTGTTTTACCCGCTGTCGATGTCAAAGGCGTTTACGACGATGGGGCAGAAGGCGCGCAAGGTGTTGGGGCAGTATGTCGGCAACCGTGTGGGGCCGTTCTGCGCCATGTTCATCGTGTACATTCTGGTGGGCCTGTGGCACGGCCCGAGGTGGAGCTACGTGGCCTTCGGCCTGTGGAACGGCGTATTTATCATGCTGGGGATCCTGCTGGACGGGGTGTACGCGAAGGCGCGGGAAAGAGCGGGGATACGCGAGGAGGCGGTCACGTGGAGGGTATTTCGGATCGTCAGGACCTTCGTGGTCATCAGCTTCGGCCGGTATTTTTCCCGCGCTGAGGGTCTGATGAAGGCGTTGGAGATGATGAAGCGGACGTTCATTCACTGGTGGGACCTGTCCTTCATCACGAACGGCACGCTGCTGAGGCTGGAGCTGGACACCGCCAACTGGGTATTGCTGCTGCTGTGCCTGCTGGTGCTGTT
>JAZTZK010000270.1:0-4038 GCA_045637485.1 Clostridia bacterium | reverse complement strand
CCGCCGCCGAAGGCAACCCATAGGCGCTTTCGGATGCGTCCACGGCGCGTATGATCGCCTCGCTGACGACTTCCGCGGCCAGGGAGCCGACCAGATCCTGATCCGCCTGGACGTCGCCCACGGAAACCGCGTAGATGCTGTCGCCGTCAGCGGATGTGTGAACGGGGCGTATTGAGCGGGCGTAGCCGTCGTGCGCCATGCCCGCAATCTTGCACAGCCGCGCCTTGTCAAACGCGGCATTGGTGATGACCACGGCGAGCGTCGTGTTGCCCGTGAACTTGTTGTCGACCACCTGCACGGAGGCGCGCATGTAATCCAGCGTGTCTCGCAGACCGCGGCCATCCTCTGTCAGCAGGCCGGCGATCTGCCGCCCGGTCTTCCAGTCGTAAATATCGCCCAGCGCATTGACCACCACGATGGCGCCGATTTTCAGGTCGTCGATCTGAAGGGCATAGCTGCCGACGCCGGTTTTCATCGCGGTGGCCATGCCCGCGATCTTGCCCACCGACGCGCCGCATCCGACGCCATAATTGCCGTCCCGATAGTTCGGGTTCTCAAAGGCCAGCCTCGCCGCCTCGTAACCCATGGCCGCGTCCGGTCGGACGGTGGCGTCGCCCACGGACAGGTCATAGATGTCGGCCTGCGCCACCAACGGAACCAGCGCGTAGCCCGTGTCGTATCCGATGCCGCGCTCTTCCAGTAAGGCCATGACACCGTTCGCGGCGCCAAGGCCATAGGCGCTTCCGCCGGCCAGAACAATGGCATGAATGGATTGGGCGGCCATCAGCGGATAGAGCAGCTGGCTTTCTCGGGAGGCGGGACCGCCGCCCCGCACGTCCAGCCCGGCCGGCATGCCCGCGTCACAGATCAGCACGGTGCACCCGGTACCTGCTTCGTCATTTTCCGCCTGGCCGATGCGTATGTTCTCAAGGTCTGTAATCGGAATCTCCCGCATTTCAGTCACATCCTCCTTCGCAGCCGGTAAATCGTTGTTTTCCGCAATCCCACCCGGAGTAAGTAGCGCAATGATGCCAATAATCATGCATACAAGTATCGCTCTCCGCTTCATGTGACAGCGTCTCCCTTCGTTCAGCGTCATGTCAAATGATACCTTGCGCGACATCATTGCGATACCTTCTGTCCCTGAATCAGCATGGAGAGCGGGTAGCCGCTGTGGTCGAGGGCCGAAAATCCTGCGCCGATGTCGTAATCAAACTCCTGAAGGCCGGTGACCACCATACCGTTTGCGCACATGCCGGTGATGATTTCAGACATGGGATGGTTGTAGTCGGTAAAGGTCTTTGAACGGTAGCTCTTCTGGGTCATGTAGTACATCCCGCCATTGCTGGTCCATTCCTGCCCAAAGTAGGAATACCGGCTCTCCGTTCTGTGCTCCGGGTCAAACAGATCTTCCCCCTCCTGGGCGAGCATACCCGTATTGGGATGTTGCTCATTGATCACGATGACGGCATTCGGCTTCATGCACTTTGCGACAACAGCAAAGAAGCGGTTCAGGTCCGCGAACCAGCAGAGGGCCCCGATGGTGATGATGACCAGGTCAAACTGTTCCCGGTAGCGGTCGTCAATGTCGTAGATGTTGACCGCCTCAAACGTACACGGCAGGCGCAGCGCCTTTGCCTTTTCATTGGCAAACGACACCTGGTTTTCGGCGATGTCAAATCCGACGCCCCGCTTTGCCCGGCCGCACTTGACCAGGGAGAGCAGCTCGCGCCCGTTGTTGCAGCAGAACTGTCCGACGACCATTCCCGCCGTGTCGATCTTCTTCAGTACGCCTTTCGTATCCTCATTGAAAAACGGATAATCCTCTTTTTGAATCCGCGCTTCAATATCGGCGCCCCAGGAGGCATCCCTGTTGTCAAAGGCCTCCTCCCATGCCGCTTTGTTTCCTTCAATGTACTTGTCCATGGTGTTCCCTCCCAGATAAAATAGTCGCAAATCCCAAAGGATGAGCTGCTTGCGTCGAATCCCGGGCTGCCTGGTTGTTTGGCGCATTCATACCACAGAACAGGGACTTGTCCCGGTATGATTCGCAGTCGCGGTGAATGATCACTGTGATTCCGCGCGACTGTATATTTTTTCGAACCGTATCAGGTTGCGGTTGTATCCCACCGTCGGGATATAGTCTTTATCCTCCTTGGCGTTCAAAAGCCTGCTTATGACAAAGCTGCTCAGGCCGGTGATTTTCAGCTCGGGGTCGGTCACATCAAAAACGATGCCGGAATCGCGAATGATCTGCCGGACGCTGTTGCTTGCAAACAGGAGGGAATATTCCACGACGATCTCCTTGTCACCGTTGACTTCCAGAAGCGTCGCGCTGATCTCCTCTGTAAACAGCGACGCCATCAATGCGTCCTTTTTTGAATAGCCACGTTTTTCCATCTGCGCCTGTATGGAAAGGGCGGCCTCCATCATGGCCTCCCGCGTCAGACGTACATCGTAGACAAACGTATCCTTCTCATTGTTCTTGATCAGCCATGGAAAGCGCTCCCTGCCCCTCATCAGGTAGATCATCAGCATGGATGCGCCAAAGCCCACCAGCGGCGCGACCGCGAAGCCCATCCATAGCCCTTCCACGCCGAACAGGCGGGAGAATACAACGGGCATCAGCGTGCAGGCGAGGCCATCCTTGAGGATCAGCGCGCCGACGGACAGCCAGACCCGGTCGATGTAAAGGTAATAGGACGTCGCCAGCATAAACAGCGATGAAACCGTCAGGGTCGTGGCGACAATTCGTATGGCGCTCACCGTCGGGGCAAGCATCGCCTCGTCCGCAATGCCAAACAGCCTGGCAAGCTGCGGCGCAAATACAATAGCCAGAACAGTGGCAATGATGCCTTCCGCAAATGCCGTCTTGATCGCCTCTTTCATCAGCCTTCGGATCATAGTATAATTCTTCTCGCCGAAATACACGCTGATCAACGGCTGAATCGCCATGCCGATTCCGTCAAAGACAGCTGACGTCTCAATCAGCGAATAGATTATCACCAGAATCGACAGGGTCTGCTCGCTATGATTTTGGGTGATGTATCGTATCAGGACGAAATCCATGATGCCCCAGAGCAGATAGATAACGGCATCTGTTATGCTGAGCTTCAGGCATTTCGACAGCGCTTTGAGCGAAAACCAGGGGACGAAATGAAGGGTGTTTGACTTTTTCAGGAAATGCGAGGCCATAATCAGTATCGAGAGCAAATAGCCAAGCACCGACCCCAGTATAACGCCGCGGATCCCTATGGCATTGGCCAACAGGACGGACAGGACGACATTGCTGACGATCTGTACCGTATAGGCGATTGCTTCAAGCTTTTCGTCCCCGTCAGAGTATACCATCTGTTCTATATAGCTGCTGATGGGCAGCAGAAAGACATACAGGGGCAGATAGGAGTAGTATTCCTGCGCGTATTGCAGCAATATGCCGCTTGCGCCGCAATGCCTGAAATAGGGCTCCCGGATGCCCGTCACCAGCAGTGCCATGAGGACGGCCAGTGTAACCGAGGCGATCAGTCCCATTCCGAACAGCCTGTTCGCTTTTTCGCGGTTCATCTCGCCGATGGCCCTGGTGTAGAGAATGGCGAGGCCTTCGGGAATGCATGAAGACAAAAAGACGCAGAAGCCGATCAGCGGCATGACGATGTTTACAGCGGAAGCGCCCGTATGGCCGAACATCTGTCCGGCGATGATATTGTCGATGATGAGCATCACGCATACGATCGCCATGGTCAATGTGCCGCTGGCCAGCATGGAGCGATACTTTATCTGGTAGAAAGCCAATGATTTTTTCATGGATTTTTCAGCGCGAGGCGCTGCAGCCCGGGTATTTTGAAACAGTCGCCCATAAACGGCGGTGTTCAGGCTTTCCCGCAAGCGGTTGAGCTGCGACGCGGGATGAGCGCCGGAGCAGGAGTCCACCGCCCGCAAATTGCCGCAGGCGCGATGGCCTGGCGGGTTGCCGGGGAAAGCCAGTATGGATGGCCGACGGGAGGCCGGTGAAGCCTGTGATTCCCATCGCCGTCGGTG
>JAZTZK010000269.1:0-14666 GCA_045637485.1 Clostridia bacterium | reverse complement strand
CTTCCTAAAAATCTAACCCCTAACCCCTCAAATTCTGATTTATCGAGCAGAGCTCGATAAATCAGAATTGTCCCGACCGAATCCCCATGCGATAAGCCGCGCCACCCTGTATGAACGCGCCCGCCGAACCGGGCAAATAGTATCGCGAACCCCAACGTAACCAGGGCAGGGGGAGCGCAATCGCGCTCCCCCTGCTCTGTCCGTCTCCCCCTACTGCCTCCTGGCCTCCATCTTCTCAAGCTGGTCCTTGAGGGCGGTGAAGGTCTGCACGGAGATGTCGTGCTCCACCTTGCAGGCGTCGTCCTCGGCGATCCTTTCGTCCACGCCGATCATCGACAGCATCCGGGTGAGCACCTTGTGGCGCTCATAGATGCGCTGGGCGATCTCCATGCCGGTTTCGGTCAAGGTGATGTAGTTGTCCTTGTCCATGAGGATGTAGCCCCCCTCGCGCAGCTGCTTCATGGCCACGCTCACCGAGGGCTTGCTGACGCCCAGGCCCGTGGCGATGTCCACGGAGCGGGCGTAGCCCTTCTCCTCGTTCAGGCGCAGGATCTTCTCCAGGTAATCCTCCGCGGATTTGTGAATTCTCATGGCGGTGTTCCATCATGGCGCGGGTGCCGCCGGCCATGTGTCTCCTTTCCTGTAGTACAAACTTATTTTAACATATTTCTTTCGCGATTGCAACCCGTGAAGCCGACAATAATCGAACAGCTGTAGGGGCGTCCCATCGGCGCCCCTACAGCTGTTGAAGCAACGGTCCGTCAGCTCGCCTTCTTCTTGCCGGTGTAGCTGACCACCAGCTGCTGGATCACGATGAACAGCAGCAGCAGCGCGCCGGTGGCGATCTTGCCCCACCAGGAGGACAGTGTGCCGTTGAAGTTGATGATGGCGGGGATGACCGATTTCAGCAGCACGCCGAACATCGTGCCCACCATGTAGCCCACGCCGCCGGTGAGCAGCGTGCCGCCGATGACGGCGCTGGAGATGACCTCCAGCTCGCCGCCCTGTAGCGCCATGTTCCAGCCGGACTTGACCACCAGCACGTAGGCGATGCCGGCCAGCGCCGAGCAGAAGCCGTTGATGGCGTAGACTGCCACCTTGGTCTTGCCCACGGGCAGGCCCATCAGCTTCGCGCTGGACTCGCTGCCGCCGATGGCGTAGACGTTGCGGCCAAAGCGGGTGTGCTGCAGCAGTATGGTGCCCAGTATGATCATCACGATGAATATGATGACCGTCAGGTTGATGTTGGTGATGGGCTTGATCTTCACCCATTCGCCGTCCACCATGTGGTACAGCGTGATCTTGAAGCCCGCCAGCGCGTCGATCAGCGGATGGTTGATGCTGATGGACTCACGGGAGATCAGGCTGCATATGCCGCGGGCCAGGAAGTTGCCGGTCAGGGTGGTGATGAAGGGCGGGACGTTCAGGTAGTGGATCGCCGAGCCCATCAGTGTGCCCAGGCCCACGCCAACCACGATGGAGAACAGCATGGTGATGACCGGGGAGATGCCCATGCGCTCGTAGCCATAGGCGATGATCATGCCCGTCAGCGAGGCCACGGAGGCCACCGACAGGTCGATGCCGCCGGTGATCAGCACCATGGTCATGCCCACGGCGGAGATGCCGTAGTAGGCGTTGTCGGAGAAGAAGTTGACGAAGGTGCGCAGCGTGGTGAAGCCAATGCTGCCGTAGCGAATCGCGCCATAGGTGTAGATGATCAGGAAGATGATCACGGTGGCGTACACCATGATGTACTTCGGGTTCATGATGCGGCTCAACAGGCTCTGCTTCTTGTTCACTTGGCCACGCCTCCTTTCGCCATCGCCCGGGCCTGGGAGCGCTTGGCCATCCAGTTGCGCACGGGCTCGGACTGCAGCACGATGATCACCGCGATGATCATGGCCTTGAAGGCCATCGTGGAATCCGGGGAAACGCCGAAGTAGTACACGAAGGTCACGATGGTGCGGATGATGATGGAGCCCACGATGGTGCCCGCCAGGCTGAACTTGCCGCCGGTCATGCTCGTGCCGCCGATGACCACCGACAGTATGGCGTCGGTCTCATAGTTGATGCCGGCGTTGTTGGAGTCGTTGGACATGATGCGGCTGGAGTAGATCATGCCGGAGATGCCCGCCAGGAAGCCGGTCAGCGCGAACACGATCAATATGACCACCTTGGAATTGATGCCCGACAGCCTGGACGCGCTGGGGTTGATGCCCACCGATTCCACGAAGGTGCCAAAGGCGGTCTTGCGCACGAACAGCATCACCGCCGCCACCACCAGCACGGTGATGACGATGGGCGTTGGCAGGAACAGGCAGGAGCCCTGGCCGATCACCCGGAAGGGGCTGTACATCGTGGTGTACTGCTTGCCGTTGGTGATGATCTGGGCGATGCCGCGGCCCGACACCATCAGTATCAGCGTGGCGATGATGGGCTGCAGCTTCAGCTGGCCCACCAGCACGCCGTTGAACGCGCCCATCAGCAGGCACACCAGCAGCGGCACCAGCAGCACCAGTATGAACGGATACACGGAATAGTCGCCGGGGGTCTGGTACAGGGGGTTGGTGGGATCCCAGCGCATCAGCTTCAGCGCCAGCGCGCCGGACACGGCCACCAGCGCGCCCACGGACAGGTCCGTGCCGCCCAGGGCGATGACCATGGTCATACCCATGCCGATGATGGTGATCTCGGCGGAGCGGTTCACGATGTCCACCAGGTTGCCGTACAGCATGCGGTTGGAGGGCTGGTAGCTGATGTTGAAGAACTCGGGCCGGATGATCAGGCAGACGATCAGTATCAGTATCTCCGCGATGACGGCCCAGGTGATCTTCGAGCGCATGATGGCGGCCAGGTCCAGGTTCCTGGAGCGCAGCACCAGCACCACGGCCACCGCGCACAGCAGCAGGCCCACGCCGATGAGTATGCCCTGCAGCTTCCAGGCGGTGCGCAGGCTCTGGACCTTGCCGAAGCTGCCGATCACCGTGTCATAGGGCGATCCCTCGGAGATGGCCTCCAGGGCTTCCTCGGCGGGGGCGGCGTCCCCGGCGGATTCGGTGGCCTCGGCGGGTTCGGCGGCCTCGGTGGCCTCGGTGGCCTCCGCCGGTTCGGTCGCCTCGGCGGCCTCGGACGGCTCGACCGCCCCGGTGTCTTCCGTGGCGGGGGCTTCGCTGCTTATGGCGGTTTGCAGCACCGCGGCGTCGAAGTCCGCCTTCACGGTGGCCTCGTCATGGTCGTTGATGAACACCGACTCGATGCTGGCATCGGAGAAGCTCAGGCTGTACTTGGCATAGATGCTGTCCTTGACGGCGCAGATCCTGCCGAAGAAGAACACGCCCACGGCCAGCACGATCAGGCCCAGGATCAGGAAGATCAGGTATGCCTTTTTCTTCACTGCGCGTCACCTCCCTCGGCAATGATTTGCAGGATGCGGCTCTGGGTATTGGCGTCAAAGGGGCCCTCCAGCTCGCTGGCCTTCTTGCCGTCGCGCATGATGACGATGCGGTTGGAGCAGCGGATGACCTCCTCCAGCTCGGAGGAGATGAATATGACGGACACGCCGTCCTTGCACATCTCCAGCATCAGGCGCTGGATCTCGGCCTTCGCGCCGACGTCGATGCCGCGGGTGGGCTCGTCCAGTATCAGCAGGTCGGGCTGGGTGGCCATCCAGCGGGCCAGTATCACCTTCTGCTGGTTGCCGCCGGACAGCTCGCCGATCTTCTTCTCGGCGTCCGGCGTGGCGATGGACAGCGCCTTGATGTAGCGGTCCGCCAGCTCGTTCTGCTCGGCGCGGCTCAGCGGATGCAGGAAGCCCCGCTTGGCCTGCACGGCCAGCATGATGTTCTCGCGGATGGACAGGTCGCCGACGATGCCGTCGCGTTTGCGGTCCTCGGGGCAGAAGGCCACGCCCGACATGATGGCGTCGAAGGGCTTCTTCACCTCCACGGGCTTGCCCTTCAGGCTGAGCTTGCCGCTGGTGGGGCGGTTCGCGCCGAAGATCATCTCGGCGGTCTCGGTGCGGCCGGAGCCCAGCAGGCCCGCGAAGCCCACCAGCTCGCCCTTCTTCATGCTCAGGCTGATGTCGGACACCGCCCCCGGCGCGCCGATGTGATCGGCGTCCAGCATCACCGGGGCGTCCGGGTCCACGTCGGCGGGGTGCATGTCGAATATGTTCTGCATGTCCTTGCCCACCATCAGCGTGACCAGCTGCAGCTTGTTGATCTCGCCGATGTCGTAGGTGCCCACCAGGTGGCCGTTGCGCAGTATGGTCATGCGGTCGGAGATGGCGTAGATCTGGTCCAGGAAGTGGGTGATGAATATGATGCCCATGCCCTCGCTCTTCAGCTCGCGCATGACGTTGAACAGCAGCTGCACCTCGTTCTCATCCAGCGAGGAGGTGGGCTCGTCCAGTATCAGTATCTTGGAATCGATGTTCACCGCCCGGGCGATGGATACCATCTGCTGCACGGCCGTGGAATAGTTGGACAGCGGGCGGGTGACGTCGATGTCCAGGTGGAAGCGTTTCATCAATTCCCTGGCCTTGGCGTTGATGATCTTCTTCTTGAATTCCCTGCGGCCGACGAATATGTTTTCGGCCACGGTGAGGTTCGGGCAGAGGTTGATCTCCTGGAACACGGTGGAGATGCCCATCGCGATGGCGTTCTGGGGGCTGGTGGGCGTGATCTCTCTTCCCTCGAACAGTATCGTGCCGGCGTCCTTGTGGTTGACGCCCGTCAGGCACTTGATCAGCGTGGATTTGCCCGCGCCGTTCTCGCCCAGCAGTGCGTGGACCTCGCCGGCGCGAAGGAAGAAATCCACCTTGTCCAGCGCCTTGACGCCGGGGAACTGGATCTCAATGCCCTTCATTTCGAGTATGTTTTCCGGCAAAGCAATTCCTCCTTTAGCATGCGAATGCGTCCATTGACAATTGGGAATGCGGGATAAAGAATTAGGAATGAGGAATTAGGAATGAGGAATGGATGTGCAAATCTCCGCGGGATTTGTCTGATTTAGACAAAGATACGATGGAGGCCTGTGTCCAGCCGTTCAAATCAATTGAAATCCGCCGGGATTTCCTCCGCCATTCCTCATTCCTCATTCCTAATTCCTCATTGGGTCCCAAAGCGCTCTGCGGGAGCCCTCCCATTCCCGTCCATATGAAACGGGGCGGCGGGAAACCCGCCGCCCCGCGCAAGTCTGTGCTACTTAAGCAGCAGGACTATTGTGGAAACTCCCGTTGGGATTAATACTGGCGCTCGTTGATGACGTCCGCAGCCAGCACGGAAGTGGTGCCCTCGACCTCAATGCCGCCGACGCAGTCATACACGCCCTCTTCGGGATGCACGACGGTCTTGTCGTACTCGACGCCAGCTTCCAGGTCCTCGATGGCCTTCACGACGAAGGGGCCATACAGGGGGGTGCACTCGATGGTGGCGTTCATGTCGCCGGCCACGATGGCTTCGAAGGCGGCCTTGACGGAGTCGCAGCCCACGATGATGATGTCCTTGCCGGGAACCTTGCCGGCAGCCTTGATGGCGTCGATGGCGCCCAGGGCCATGTCGTCGTTCTGAGCGATCAGCACGTCGATCTGGTCGATGGACTTCAGCCAGCTCTCCATCAGGGCCTGGCCTTCGGCGCGGGTGAAGTTACCGGTCTGCTGGCCGACAACCTCCATCCAGGGATAATCCGCCAGAGCGGCCAGGTTGCCCTCGGTGCGGCCAACCTGCGCGTCGGAACCGGTGGTGCCTTCCATGATGGCAACCTTGACGCCCTCGGTCTTGCCGATGCTCTCCAGGTACTTGGCGGCCCACTGGATCTGACGACGACCCTCGAGCGGGAAGTCACCGCCGAAAGCGGCCTTGTACTCGATCTTGTCCGCGCAGTCGGGGATGCGGTCGAGCAGGATCAGCGGGATCTCAGCCTCGTTGACCTCGGTCAGGACCTCGTCCCAGCCGGAGGTGACAACGCCGGTGAACAGGATGTAGTCGACGCCCTGGGTGATGAAATTGCGCAGAGCCTGAATCTGATTCTCCTGCTTCTGCTGGCCGTCAGAGTACACGAACTCCCAGCCCTCATGGCCTTCGATGGCCGCGGTCACGCTATCGGTATTGGCGGTACGCCAGTCGGACTCCTGGCCGATCTGGGAGAACGCGATGGTCAGGGCGGAAGCGCTGGCAACCATGCTCAGCACCAGGCACAGGGCCAGAACCAGAACCAACAGTTTCTTCATGGGAAAATACCTCCGTTCATTATTACGGCATTCCTGCCGTTTACAATCGCATTTTAACACAGCCAACACTTTATGGAAATGCAATCGCTTTGGAAGAAGGTTGAAATTCCTTCGAATTTCTTCCCACAAATCGCCATGAAGTTTGATAATCTTTCTATAACGGTTGGTTTTTTTTCGATCTGGGATGTTGTCATGGGTGTTCTGTTGACAACTAATTTGTACGATTACATTGTCAAACAGGCAGAAAACTCAAGCGAAATCTGTCAGGGGATGCCTCGAAGGGAGACCTGTCCCCTTCGACGGTAGGTCAATTCGCCTTCTTGCGCTTGCCCCGGTTGGAAAGCACCACGCTCTGCAGTATGATGAAGAACGCGAGCATCGCGCCGGTGGTGATGGACTGCCACCAGGGATCCCGGAGGCCGGAGGTCGTGACGATGTTCTTGATCGTGGTCAGGGTCATGACTCCGAAGAACGTGCCGATCACATTGCCCACGCCGCCGGTGAGCAGCGTGCCGCCGATGATGGAGGAAGCGATGGCGTTCATCTCCGCGCCGGTGGCGTTGGTGGCGTTACCCGCGCCGGTATGCATCAGGAACACGAAGCCGGCGATGCCAGCCAGCAGGCTGCTGATCAGATGGGAGTAAAAGCGGGTGCGCTTGACGTTGATACCCAGCATCAGCGCGCTCTGGCTGTTGCCGCCCACGGCGTACAGGTTGCGGCCCAGGCGGGTGTAGCGCAGCATCAGGAAAATGATGACAACGATCACCAGCGCGATCACGACGCCGATCTCCATGCGGGCCGGGACCAGGTTGCCCTTCTTGGCCACGTAGCCCAGCCATGGAATCTCGATCTTGCTGTTCATCAGCTTGAGGAAACTCTCGTGGGCCACCTTCTGGGGCTCGACGGACACGATGGTGGTCATGCCCCGGGCGAAGAACATGCCCGCCAGGGAGATGATGAAGGGCTGGATTTCGAGGTAGGCCACCAGGAAGCCCTGGACCACGCCATAGGCCAGGCCGATGCCCAGGGCCAGCAGCACGGCGGTGAATATGCTGCCACCTGCGTTCATATGCACCACACAGCACATGACCACCAGTCCGATCACGCCGCCGACGCTGATGTCGATGCCGCCGCAAATCATCACCGTCGTCAGCGAGCAGGCCACGATGATCAACGCGGCGTTGTCATTGAGCATGTCAAATATCTTCTGGGGGCGCAGGAAGCCGCCGCCCCAGATGATCATGGCCAGCACATACATGCACACGAATATGCAGATGGTGATGGTCATCAAAAGCTGCGTATCCGTCAGGGAACCGCGCCGCTTGGTATCGCGCTTGTTCATGTTCATGTCAGGCCATCTCCCTTCGAGTCTTCGCGCTGGCCAGCTTCTTCCACATGCCGGCGATCTTCTCCTTCACCACAGGGCTGCCCACGGCGACGATCAGCACGATGACGACAGCCTTGTAGGCCTTGATGTCGGTGGAGGGTACCTTCATGGCGTAGAGGGTGATGGTCAGGGCCTGTATGGCATAGGCGCCCAGCACCGAGCCCACCATCTTGAACTTACCGCCGCCCAGCAGGTTGCCGCCGATGGCCACGGCCAGTATGGCGTCCATCTCCACGTCCAGCAGTAGCGTCTCATGGTTGATCAGGCTCAGGCGACTGACGCCGATCACGCCGGACACCGCGCAGCACGCGCCCAGCAGCACGAAGGACAGCAGCTTGATGCCCACGGCGTTGATGCCGTTAAGACGGGCCGCGCCCTGGTTGATGCCCACGGTCTGCACGTAGAGGCGAAGGTTGGTAAACCTGAATATCAACCCGAACACGATAGCCATCACCACCACGATCAGGATCGGCGTGGGCACGGGTATCCCCGGAATGAAGCTTCCGATGTCGGTGATGATGGGGCTGTCCACGGTGGGGGTCGCGCCACCGTTGATCCAGTAGGCAATGGACCGGCCGCAGGTATACAGGATCAGCGTGGCGATCATCGGCTGGATCTTGAACACGGCGACCAGCGTGCCGCTGAAGGAGGCAAACAGCATCGCGACCAGTATGCAGGCCAGTATGCCCAGCACAACAGTCAGCGGGGTAATGGCCGCGCCGGCCTTCAGGACCTTCACGAACACGCTGCCCGCGATGGCCGCAACCGCGCCGACCGAGATATCCTGGCCGCCGCAGGCTGCGGTAACCAGCGTCATACCCATGGCCAGTATGGCCAACTCGGAGGCGCCGTTGAGTATGGACACCAGGTTGCCCTGGAGCACCGGGTAGCCGGCATTGTTCCTGGTGATGCCGATGGAGAAGAAGCTCGGATCGCGCAGCAGGTTGAACAGTATGATCAGCAGCAACGCGATCAGCGGCACCAGAAGCTGGGAATATTCATTGCGGAGGCTGGCTCCGCGAGAACCTCTTTTTGCCATTATTCAGCACCTCCGGCAATGGTACGCATGACATTTCCCTGTGTCAGCTCGCCGCCCCGCAGCTCGCCCACAATGTTGCGGTCGCGCATGACGATCAGCCTTGAGCAGGTGCGCAGCATTTCCTCGATCTCCGAGGAGATGAAGGTCACGCTGACGCCCTCGTCCGCCAGCTGCAGCACCAGGCGCTGTATCTCCGTCTTGGTGCCGATGTCGATGCCTCGGGTGGGCTCGTCCAGGATCAGGTAGCTGGGATGGGTCAGCAGCCAGCGCGCCAGTATCACCTTTTGCTGGTTGCCGCCGGAGAGCGACTTGATGGGCGTATCCGCCGAGGCGGTCTTGATGTCCAGGGCCTTGATGTATTCGTCGGCAAATTTTTCCTTCTCCGCGGCGGACAGGGGCTTGAAGAAGCCCTTCATCACCTGCAGGGCCAGTATGATGTTGTCCCGCACGGACAAATCCGCGATGATGCCGTCGCGCTTGCGATCCTCCGGCAGGTAGCCGATGCCCTGCTTCATGGCGTCAAAGGGCTTGGCGATCTTCACATCCACGCCGTTCACCTTCACATGACCGCCTGTGACCCGGTCCGCGCCGAATATGGCGCGCACGCTCTCGCTTCGGCCCGAGCCCAGCAGGCCGGTGAAGCCGTTCACCTCGCCCCGGACGATCCTGAAGTCGAAGGGGCGGGCCTCGCTGGAGGACAGGCCGGAGGCCTCGTAGACCGCCGCGCCGTCGTCGACGGGCTTGTCGTGCGCCTTGATCTCGGAAAGACCCTCCAGCTCCTTGCCCATCATCTTGGCAACCAGCTCCACCTGGGGCAGGGTCTGTATCTCATACTCTCCCACCAGCTCTCCGTTGCGAAGCACGGTGATGCGGTCACAGACCTCGTACACCTGCTCCAGGAAGTGGGTGACGAATATGATGCCCACACCCCGGGCCTTGAGGTCGCGCATCAGCTTGAACAGCATCGCCACCTCCTTGTCGTCCAGCGACGAGGTGGGCTCGTCCAGAATCAGGACCTTGCACTCGGTGTCCACCGCCCTGGCGATGGCCACCATCTGCTGTACCGCCAGCGAGCAGCTGCCCAGCTGCTGCTTTGGACGAGCCGGAATGCTCAGGCTGTCCAGCAGCGCGCCGGCCTTCTTTTCCATTTCCTTCCACTTGACGGTGCGATAGTTACCCCGGCCGATGTACATGTTCTCGGCCACGGTCAGGTTCGGGCAGAGGGTGATTTCCTGGTACACCGTGCTGATGCCGTGGTTCTGGGCGTCCTGTGGCGAGCGGATATTGATCTCATCCGCATAGCCGTCCACGAACATATGGCCATCGTCCTTGGGATAGACGCCGGTGATGACCTTGATCAGCGTGGACTTGCCCGCGCCGTTTTCCCCCATCAGCGCGTGGATTTCGCCCCGGCGCAGGGTGAAGTCCACGTTTTGCAAGGCCCGGACGCCCGGGAAGTACTTGCTGATGCCGCGCATGGATAAGACGATGTCGTTTTCCACTGGTGTTCCCCCTTTTTGGAATTACGAATGAGAAATAAGGAATGAGGAATGGTTATGCAAATTCCTTGCGGAATTTGTCCGATCCAGGGCCCCGTTAGGCGTGCTTCGTTTCTCCGAAGAAATCCCTGTGAGATTTTCGACGCGAAGCCAGTCCTTTAGGGTTCAGCCATTTCTCATTCCTCATTCCTCATTTCTCATTATAAGGGAGGCGCGGCGCGGAACGGATATCCGTTCCTCACCGCGCCCTCGGTCAATCAGGTACTATCGGCTTTCTTCGGATTATTCGCCCAGGCCGTAGGTGTTGATGTCGTCCTCGGTGATCTCCTTGGCGTCGAAGCCGCGCTCCTCATTGATGATCTGGCCCTTCTCGTTCAGGCCTTCGATGGTGCCGCCCTCCTGCAGGGTCTTGATCATGCCGTCGATGACCTCGGCCTGGAAGGGAGAGCACTGACCGTCGTAGTTCCAGGTGCCGGCGAGCACTTCGCGCAGAGCCCAGCGGTTGCAGTCGAAGCCCATCACGATGACCTTGCCGCCCACGCCGTGGGTAATGCCAGCCTCGTCCAGCGCAGCCACCGCGCCGCGGGCCATGCCGTCGTTCTCAGCGTAGATGATGTTGAAATCTTCACCGGAGTTGATGACGGCTTCCACGATCTTCTTGGCTTCGGCTTCGTCCCAGGTAGCGGTCTGCTGCACGACGATCTTCCAGTTCTCGGCGGCGGCAACCTGCGCGTCCACGGCACCGGTACGGCCCAGCTGAGCGTCGGAGCCCATGGCGCCCTGGATGTGGATGATGTTGTAAGATTCCAGATTCTGAGCGATCAGCCATTCAACGGCCAGCTTGCCCTGGTTCGCCATGTCGGACACAACGGCGGCCTCGTACAGGCTCTCGTCACAGTCGATCATACGGTCGAACAGGAACACGGGGATGCCATTCTCCTGGGCGGAAGCCAGCACTGCGTCCCAACCAGTGGTCTCGGCAGCGGAGATCAGCAGGTAATCCACGCCATCGGTGATGAACTGCTGAGCAGCGGAGAGCTGCTCGTCGTTCTTCAGGCTGTAGTAGGTCTTGGCAACGTAGCCATTCTCAGCGGAGAAAACAGCCTCGAAGTCCTTCACGTTGGCCTCACGGTAGCCGGACTCGGACGGGGGATTGTTCACGATGCCCACGGTGATCTCAGCCGCGGCAACGCCGATGGTCATGATGCAGACCATCATCAGAGCAACGAACAAACGGGCGAACTTCTTCATGTGTCTACCTCCTATTTCTTTGTTCACATCTCTCTGTGTGAACATCTTGTATACATTATATACGAATCCACTCGGAAAAACATTCGAATTCTTTTTATTGAGGTAGTAAACATTTTTGAGATTCTTCCAACAGACAGGTAAAAATGATAATTTCTTTGGAATTCTGAAAGATTTTTTTGATGCATACAAACTTTTTGCATTTCATGATATAATGCAGGCAGAGGTGGACAAACATGAACAAAAGAACATATACAAACCGCAGCATCAAGCAGGAGGTACAAAACGTGCTGGTAACCATCCTGCCGGCGATGGGTACGGTGATCGTGTTACTGATCATCACGCTGTTCCCTATCAGCTCCCGGTATCCCGCCGTGCTGCTCAACGCCAACACCGCCGCAGATTTCAACAAGGAATTCAAAGCCATGCTGGATGCTGGCATGTACAACCATGTCATCCGACCCCGCAGCGCTGCCTCGGCAGAGGATCTGCCCATGGACATCCTGGATGACGCGGAGAACGTGCTGCGCCGCCTGGAAACGACCACGACGCTGACAGACAACCGCTGGCGCATCCAGAGCATGCTGGACATGTGCGACAACCTGCGGCGGTATATGCAGGAAATCGCCCTGGAGGAATCCTATGACCAGCGCATGAACCTGCTGGAGCGCAACATCCGCGGCGAAACCGGTCTCACTATGCTCATCGAGAGCTACATGCACGCCTACATCGGCGATGAGGTACGGGAGCTGGCCCGGCTTCAGGGGCAGATCAAGGCCCAGGTTGCAGTGCTCTCCAGCGTTACTGCGGTGGGGGTGCTGATCCTCAGCGCAGTGATCGTGCTGTATTCCATTCGCGTGGTCAAGCGCATCACGGAGCCCATCAGCGTTTTGAGCCGCAAAGCCCAGCAGTTCGGCAGCGGCGACTTCACGCCCAATCCAGTGGAGACCCACATCACCGAGCTGCAGACCCTGGACACCGGCTTCAACGACATGGCATGCCGGGTGGAAGCGCTGATGACCAAGCAGGTCGAAGATCAGCGCTCACTGCACCGCGCAGAGCTGGAACTGCTCCAAGCTCAGATCAATCCGCATTTTCTATACAATACGCTGGATTCCATCGCCATCCTTGCCGAGAGCGACCGCGGAGAGGACGTGGTGACCATGGTTACGAGCCTGTCCACTTTCTTCCGCAACTCCCTGAACAAGGGCGAGGATTTGCTGACCCTTGGCGCGGAGTGCGCGCAGGTACAGTCCTACCTGGAGATCCAGCAGATCCGCTATTCGGATATTCTGCAGTATGAGATCAGCATCCCCCGCGAGCTGATGGACTGCATGGTGCCCAAGCTCATCCTGCAGCCCCTGGTGGAAAACGCGCTGTACCACGGCATCAAAAATCGCCGCGGCATGGGCATGATCACCGTGACGGGTGAGGAGATAAAGAGCGGGAGCTCCGGCGGCAGCGATCTGCTGCTGAAGGTCACAGACAACGGCGCCGGCATGAATGAGGAGCAGGTGCGTGAATTGCAATCCGGCATCTATGAAGACAAGCACACCGGCCTGGGTCTGGTGAACGTGCACAAGCGCATCCGTCTGTATTGCGACGGGAGTCCCGCTGGCAGCGAGCCCTACGGGTTGTCCTTCGAGAGCTGCGTAGGCAAGGGCTCCACCGTGTCCGTACTGCTGCCCATGACCCGTCGCCTGGGTGAAAAGGAGGTCGAATGCGTATGAAGCTCCGCATGATGCTTGCCCTGTTGATGCTTCTGTGCCTGCTGGGCGGCTGTGCAGCGCCTGCTTCCCCGCCCACGGATGAGAAGTACGATGACCTGATCGTCGTGGGCTTCTCCCAGGTGGGTGCGGAGAGCGACTGGCGCAACGCCAACACCCGCAGCATGCTGGAGGCTCTGTCCGCCGAGAATGGCTTCCGCCTCATCATTGACGACGCCCAGCAGAAAAAAGAGCGGCAGATCACAGCCATCCGCAATTTCATCCATCAGGGCGTGGACTACATTGTTCTCGCCCCCACCACGGAGGATGGCTGGGATACCGTCCTGGCGGAGGCACGGGCTGCGGGCATCCCTGTGATCATCATTGACCGCATGATCAGCAGCTCCCTTTCCTCCGGCGGAGCGGGCGATGACCTGTTCACCTGCTGGATCGGCTCGGACTTCCAGCGCCAGGGCGACGCAGCAGTCCAGTGGCTGACGGATCACTTCGGCGATGAGCCGCTGAAAATCGTCCATCTGCAGGGCAATTATGGCTCCTCAGCGCAAATCGGACGCTCCGCAAGCCTGGATAGAGGGCTGGAACAGCACCCGCACTGGACGCTCGCAGCCCGGGACAGCGGCGATTTTACCCAAGCAAAGAGCCAGGAGCTTGTGGAAGCTTACCTGGCTCAGGGAATTGATTTCAATGTGATTTTTGCCGAAAATGACAACATGGCCTACGGCGCCATCGACGCGCTGAAGAACGCCGGTCTCGTGCCCGGCAGGGATGTGACCATCGTCTCCTTTGACGCTAACCGGAAGGCCCTTGATATGGTCATGAGCGGTGAGATCAGCTTCGATGTGGAGTGCAATCCCCTCCACGGGCCGCGGGTGCGCGCTGTCATCGAGCAGCTTGAGCGGAGCGAAACCCCGCCGCGCTTCACCTTTGTGGAGGAAACTGCCTTTGACGCCTCTGGTCTCACCCGGGAACTGATCGACAGCCGGGGTTACTGATCGCCCTGGGTGCGGCTGCGGTACTCCTTGGGGGTGATGCCCTCCAGCTTGCGGAACACATGGCTGAAGTAATTCGGTTCATTGTAGCCGATCTCCATAGCAATGGCGGCGAGCTTCATGCTGGTGTTGGTCAGCAGCTCCTTGGCCCGCTCGATGCGCATGGCCGTGAGGTAGTTGATGAAGGAACGCCCGACGGTCTGGGAGAACACCGTACTGAAATGGGCTGCGCTCAGCCCCACATATTTGGCGACGCTGATGAGGGATATATTCGGGTCGCAGAAATTCTCAGCCACGTATTTTTCAGCTCTGCTGATGACGTGGCTGTATTTCATTGCGCTCAGGTTTTCCTCCCGGAGGGATACGGCCCGCTGCAGCAATTCGATCGCAGACTGCCGGAAGGCCGTCAGGCTCCCAGAGGCTGCCATCACGTCATACTCGCCGCTCAAACGGGTCGCAACATCCTTCATGTCCAGCTCCGGCGTTGCCTTAACCACCAGCTGCGCTGTCATCTTGAGCAGGTTGATCAGGGCATAATAGCGCATGAG
>JAZTZK010000268.1:0-3508 GCA_045637485.1 Clostridia bacterium | reverse complement strand
CGGCCGTCGTCGTCGAGGCAGACGTAGCTGTGGCCCTCGCGCACGTCCCGCTCGATCAGCGCCCGGGGCGGCCACCGGGTGGGCCCCCACTGGTTCGGGTTGCCGTGCTCCGCCATGAACGCCCTGGCATGCCCGTAAATCGCCATCATGCGGTCGATGTCCCGGGGAGTGGATTTTCGGATGGTCATGTCACGCACCTGCCTGATGTGGGTTTGATCGGTGTAATCCGCCTGCGCCCCGTTTCCGCGGGAGACTGGCACAGGTCCTTCGCTCCGGTCAGGGTGACGGCGTCGCGCCGTTGTCAGCCTGAGGGAAGCGAAGGACCTGTACATGGCGTCTATCCTTATGCCATACAGCCTTTACAGGTTGTTCTTCGCCTTCATCTTCGCGAAGACCGCCGTGGGCAGGCCGTAGAGGGTGATGAAGCCTTCGGCCCAGGTCTGGTCGTACACGTTGTCCTCGTCAAAGGTGGCGATCTCCGGGTCATACAGGCTGTAGGGGCTGGTCATGCCCGCGCCGATGATGTTGCCCTTGTACAGCTTCAGCCGCACGGTGCCGGTCACGGTCCGCTGGGTCTTCTCGCAGAAGGCGGTCATGGCCTCCCGCAGCGGGCTGTACCACTGGCCGTTGTAGACCAGGTCGGCGTACTCCAGGGCCATGCGCTGCTTGTAATGCTGGGTAGCCTTGTCCAGGCACAGCTGCTCCATCTTTTCGTGGGCGGCGTAGAGTATGGTTCCGCCGGGGGTCTCGTAGATGCCGCGGCACTTGATGCCCACCAGCCGGTTCTCCACGATGTCGATGATGCCGATGCCGTGCTTGCCGCCCAGCTCGTTCAGCTTCCACACCAGGTCCACCGGAGCCATTTTTACGCCGTTTACGGCCACGGGCCAGCCCTTCTCAAAGTCGATGCTGACGTACTCGCCCTCGTCCGGGGCCTCCTCGGGGGTCACGCCCATCTCCATGTTGCCGGTGTACTTCGGCTCGTTGGCGGGGTCCTCCAGCTCCAGGCCCTCGTGGCTCAGGTGCCACATGTTCTTGTCCTTGGAATAGTTGGTCTCCCGGCTGATCTTCAGCGGGATGTTGTGGGCCTCGGCGTAGTCGATCTCCTCGTCGCGGCCCTTGATGTCCCAGATGCGCCAGGGGGCGATCACGGGCATGTCCGGCGCGAAGGCCTTGATGGCCAGCTCGAAGCGCACCTGGTCGTTGCCCTTGCCGGTGCAGCCGTGGCAGATGGCGTCCGCGCCCTCTTTTTTGGCGATCTCCACCAGCCGCCTGGCGATGATGGGCCGGGCGAAGGAGGTGCCCAGCAGGTAGGTGTTCTCATACTTCGCGCCCATCTGCATCGAGGGGATCACAACCTCCTCGATGAATTCCTTGTTCAGGTCCTCCACGTACAGCTTGCTCGCGCCGGTCTTGAGGGCCTTCTCCTCCAGGCCGTCCAGCTCGCCCACCTGGCCCACGTTGCCGGAGACCGCGATGACCTCGCAGCCGGGATAGTTTTCCTTCAGCCAGGGGATGATGATGCTGGTGTCCAGCCCGCCGGAGTAGGCCAGTACGATCTTCTTGTAGGCTTTGTTGGTCTTCTTCTTCATTGTTATCGCTCCTTGTCGCCTGTGGGCGTTTGTTTTCGCTTGACTGTGTATATTATAGGCCGTTTTTATGCAAAGTCAAGGGCTATATTGGCGCTATTATGGTTAAAAGTACGCATAAAAAAGTAATAATATGCATAAAAATGCATAAGTGTATCGCGGCGCATGCCGCTTGGCTTATTGTATTATGGCATATACCATTTGAATAGGGGCGTTCAGGATAGTTCTCCCTTTCGGGCGCGCTCAAAGAAGGCTTGCAGCGGCCTGGCGCAATCCTCCGCCAGCACGCCGCCCTCGCTTTTGCAGAAGTGGGGGAAGGCGGGGTCCTCGCAGAGTCGGTACAGGCTGCCGGCGCAGCCCTGGCCCGGGTCCGACGCGCCGTACACCAGCCGGCCCACCCGTCCCTGCACGATGGCCCCGGCGCACATGGGGCAGGGCTCCAGCGTGACGTAGAGCGTGCAGCGGTTCAGCCGCCAGTCGCCCGTCGCGGCGCTGGCCCGGCGGATCGCCAGCAGCTCGGCGTGGGCAGTGGCGTCCCGCCGGGCTTCGCACTCGTTGTGCGCCCGGGCGATGATTTTGCCGTCGCAGGCGATCACGCAGCCCACGGGCAGCTCGCCCGCCTCGGCGGCCAGTCGCGCCTGAACGAGCGCCTCGCGCATGAATTCGACATCGCTCATGGCATCCTCCACCTGATCATCAGTCCGACCTCCCACACCGTCATCATCACCCAGCCCGCGGCGCAGGCCAGCGGCACGGCGTCCAGCCCCATGGTCCCGATCAGCAGGAAGGTGCAGGCGGCGCGGGTGAACATCTGGCCGTAGGTGACCACCATGGTCAGCTTCAGCTTGCCCAGCGCCCGCATGTAGCC
The DNA here is from genome assembly GCA_045637485.1 of Clostridia bacterium. Taxonomy (GTDB): domain Bacteria; phylum Bacillota; class Clostridia; order Christensenellales; family Aristaeellaceae; genus UBA2862. The sequence continues at coordinate 1,051 of JAZTZK010000268.1, read as the reverse complement.
CTGCAGGCCGTTGGTGATGCCGGGCAGTATGTAGAACAGGCCCATGAGCCGCAGGTAGCGCGCGCCCAGCCGGATGACCTCCGTCTCGCAGGGATCGACGAACAGCCTCATCAGCGGCGCGGCAAGCGCGAACACAGCTATGGAGACGATCAGCCCGTAGGCGACCTCCAGAGCCATGGCGGCGAAGAAGCCCCGGCGCATTCGGTCGGGCCGGTTCGCCCCGCGGTTCTGGGCTACCAGCACGGTCTCGCCGTTGGCGATATCCCGCTCGGGTATCAGGGCGTAGTCGTCGATGCGGTTGACGGCGTTGAAGGCGGCGACGGCGCTGACGCCCAGCGGGTTGACTGCCGACTGCACCAGCAGCTTGCCCACGTAGATGCCCGCCTGCTGCATGGCGCTGGGGGCGCTGAAGCGCAGCGTGCGACCGAACAGCGCCCGGTCCGGGACAAAATCCCCCTGTCCGGCGAAGAGCATCGGCTCGTTGCGCCACAGCAGCCAGGCGCACAGCAGCGCCGCCAGGGCCTGTGAAATCACCGTAGCCCAGGCGGCCCCGGCCACTCCCCAGGCGAAGCGGGCCACGAACAGCAGATCCAGCCCCACGTTTACCAGCGACCCCGCCACCAGGCAGATGAGCGGGGTGAGGGTGTCGCCGATGGAGCGGGAGGCCGCGGCCAATATGTTGTACATCGACGTGACCACCATGCCCAGGGCCACGATGCGCAGGTAGCGGGCCGTGTCGGGGAAGATGACCTCGGGGGTATGGCACAGCCGAAGCAGCGGTCCCGTCAGCGCAAACAGCCCCAGGGCGATCAGGGCGCTGAAGGCCGCGCCCATGGCCAGCGTGGTGGCAAACTGCCGCCGCAGCCGGGGCAGGTCGCCCGCGCCGTAGAACTCGCTCATCAGCACCGAAGCGCCGATGCCCATGCCGATGATGAAGAACATCGCCACGCTCATCAAAGGATTGGCCACGCCCACCGCCGCCAGCGCCCCTACCCCGGCAAACTGGCCCACGATCACGGAATCCACGGTGTTGTAGGTCACCTGGAACAGG
>JAZTZK010000267.1:0-3145 GCA_045637485.1 Clostridia bacterium | reverse complement strand
GCCAGGGTCCCGGAGGCTTTGTAGGTCACGGTGATGCGGTCCACCACGTCGAAGCCGGCCTCCTTGCGCATGGTCTGCAGCTTGGAGATGACCTCGCGCACGAAGCCCTTCTCGATCAGCTCCGGCGTCAGGTTGGTGTCGATGACCACGGTCATGTCGCCCTCGGTCTGGCTGACGAAGCCGCTCTTCTGGGCGGGGGCGATCAGGCAGTCGTCCTTTTCCAGCGCCACCTCGGCGGCCTCGATAAGGAATTTCACCACGCCGTTCTTTTCCAGCGCGTCCACGAAGGCGCTGCCGTCCACGCCCTTCAGGTACTCGCCGATGGCGGGCACCAGCTTGCCGTAGCGGCGGCCCAGGGTGCGCAGCTGGGGCTTGATCTGGTAGGTGGTGAAGGCGCGGGCGTCGTCGATGAACTCGACGCGCTCCACGTTCAGCTCGTCCCGGATCAGCGCCGCGCAGGCGTCGGAGAGCTTCGAGCCCTTCACGTACAGCGTGCTCAGCGCCTGGCGCACCTTGATGTTGGCGGTGTTGCGGCAGGCGCGGCCCAGGGTCACGGCCTGGGCGACCTCGTCCATCTCCGCCTCGAGCTGCTTGTCGATCCTCGATTCGTCGCAGGCGGGGAAGTCGCACAGGTGCACGGACTCCGGCGCGCTGTCGACCACGCTGGCCAGGTTGCGGTACATGGTCTCGGTCATGAAGGGGATGAAGGGCGCGGCGACCTTGCACAGCGTCATCAGCACCGTGTACAGGGTTTCATAGGCGGCCTTCTTGTCGCCGGTCCACTCCTTGCCCCAGAAGCGGTTCTTGGAGAGGCGCACGTACCAGTTGGACAGCTCGTCCACGAAGGACTGGATGGCCCTGGCGGACTCGGTGATCCTGTACTCGGCCAGGCCCTCGTCCACGGTCCTGACCAGGCTGTTCAGGCGGGACAGCACCCACCGGTCCATAAGGGTCAGGTCCGCCGGGTCGGCCCTGTGCTCTGCGGGCACATAGCCGTCGATGGCGGCGTACATGCAGAAGAAGGCGTAGGTGTTCCACAGCGTGCCCATGAACTTCGACTGCATCTCGCTGACCAGCTCGCCGGAGAAGCGGGTGGGCAGCCAGGGCGCGCCGCTGGCGTAGAAGTACCAGCGCACGGCGTCGGCGCCCTGCTTGTCCAGCACCGACCAGGGATCCACCACGTTGCCCAGGTGCTTGGACATCTTCTTGCCCTCGGCGTCCTGCACGTGGCCCATGACCACGCAGTTTTGGAAGGGGCTGCAGTCGAACAGCAGGGTGCTGATGGCCATCAGCGTGTAGAACCAGCCGCGGGTCTGGTCGATGGCCTCGGAGATGAAGTTGGCCGGGAAGTTGGCTTCGAACATCTCTCTGTTTTCAAAGGGATAGTGCCACTGGGCGAAGGGCATGGAGCCGGAATCGTACCAGCAGTCGATGACCTCCGGGGTGCGCTTCATCTCGCCGCCGCAGCCGGGGCAGGTCAGCGTCACCGCGTCGATGTAGGGGCGGTGCAGCTCGATGCCGTCGGGCACGTCGCGGCCCATTTCCTTCAATTCAGCCCGGGAGCCGATGACGTGGATCTTCCCGCAATCCCTGCAGATCCACACCGGCAGCGGCGTGCCCCAGTAGCGCTCGCGGGAAAGGCCCCAGTCGATCACGTTCTCCAGGAAGTTGCCGAAGCGGCCCTCCTTGATGTTGTCCGGGTACCAGTTCACGGTGCGGTTGTTGGCCACCAGCCGGTCGCGCACGGCGGTCATGCGGATGAACCAGGTGCTGCGGGCGTAGTAGATCAGCGGGGTGTCGCAGCGCCAGCAGAAGGGATAGTCGTGGGTGAAGAAGGGCGCGTCCACCAGCTTGCCTTCCTTCTCCAGCCATTCCAGGATCATCGGGTCGGCCTTCTTCACGAACACGCCGGGCCAGTAGGTGACGTTGGTCATCTCGCCCTTGGCGTCCACCAGCTGCATAAACGGGATGTGGTTCTCCCGGCCCACCCGGGCGTCGTCCTCGCCGAAGGCGGGGGCCTGGTGCACCACGCCGGTGCCGTCGGACATGGTGACGTAGTCGTCGCACACCACGGTCCAGGCGTTTTCCGCGTTCTCCGCACCCTCGATGGCCGCCTTCTGGAAGCCGAACAGCGGCTCGTAGCGCAACCCCTTCAGCGCGCTGCCGGGGAAGGTGGTCTTGTTGGCCACTTTCGCGCCCTCGCCCAGCACCTTCTCGATCAGGGCCTCGCCCATGATGACGGTGCGACCGTCGTAGTCAAACCTCGCGTAGGTCTCGTCCGGGTTCACGCACAGCGCCACGTTGCTGGGCAGCGTCCAGGGGGTGGTGGTCCAGGCGTAGATGTAGGTGTTCTCCTCGCCCACGACCTTGAAGCGCACCACGGCGGAGCGCTCCTTGACCTCCTTGTAGCCCTGGGAGACCTCGTGGCTGGACAGAGCGGTGCCGCAGCGGGGGCAGTAGGGCACCACCTTGTGGCCCTTGTACAGCAGCCCCTTGTCGGCCACCTGCTTCAGGCTCCACCACACCGATTCGATGTAGTTGTCGTCGTAGGTGATGTAGGGGTTTTCCATGTCGGCCCAGAAGCCCACGCGCTCGGACATGCGCTCCCATTCGCCCTTGTACTTCCAGACGCTCTTCTTGCACTCCTGAATGAAGGGCTCAATGCCGTATTCCTCGATCTGCTCCTTGCCGTCCAGGCCCAGCAGCTTCTCCACCTCCAGCTCCACCGGCAGGCCGTGGGTGTCCCAGCCCGCCTTGCGGGGGACCAGCTGGCCCTTCATCGTGTGGTAGCGGGGCAGCAGGTCCTTGATGGCGCGGGTCTCGATGTGGCCGATGTGGGGCTTGCCGTTGGCGGTCGGCGGGCCGTCGTAGAAGGACCAGACCTGCCGGCCCTCCCGGTTCTTCATGGATTTCTGGAAGATGTCGTTGTCGTTCCAGAACTTGATGACTTCCTTTTCACGCGCCAGGAAATCCAGCGCCGTGGAGACCTTCTCGATCATCCGTGTGTTCCTCCCCGTCAAAAATAATACGCCTCTCATCCCCATGGGACGAAGGCGCTTCGCGGTACCACCCAGGTTGGCATATACGAATATATGCCCACTCACTCGCGCTGTAACGGGCGCGCCCGACGGAGCCTACTGCCGCC
>JAZTZK010000266.1:0-5388 GCA_045637485.1 Clostridia bacterium | reverse complement strand
CGCCGCCAGAGGACTTTCCGCCGCCACCGCCCTTCAGGGGATTGCTGCCGGTGTACTTCAGCACGGTCTGGTTGGTGTCCAGCTTCGTGGTATTCCATGTGCCGCTGTCGGGGTCCCACTGCGCGCCCTCCTGGGGCATGGTGATGGTCTCCGTCGTCCACTGGCCTGTGGCGATCAGCGCCTGCACGGTTTCCGCCGCCAGGTTCTTTACGCTGACGAGGCCACTGGTCAGGGCGGAGAAGTCCGCCACCGACGTGCCTGTGATGGTGATGAATGCTGCTTCGTTCAACCGGTCAAAAGCCGCTTCTCCCTCGGCAAGTGCGCCGGAGATCAGGGGGCCGACCTGGTCCCAGTTTTGCAGCATTGCGGCGGGATCGAGGTTACGCAGGTAGGTGGGCAGGTTCTCGATCTCACTGGGGGCTACGGTGGTGCCCGCCGCGATCTTCTTGGAAGCGGCTTCGTACTCTTTGTTTGCCTTTACCGCCTTCGTGGCTTCCTTGTTGTAAGTTCCAAAGGCGTCGCTGACGGGGATCGCGCCGTGCTTCAGGTCCTCGATGGCTGAAGCGGTGCTCTTAAAGTATTTAGCGTTCGCGGACTTCTGCGCTTCGCCCAGCTCTTTTCCAAGAGTGGACAGTTTCTTCGTCGCGTCCCTGGTGCTGTCGGAAAGGTCGGACGCTTCGCCTTCAAGGCCCTGAACACCGTCTGCGAGGCTGGAAGCTGCTTTGTTGGCGTCGTCCAGCGCGATCACGAGAGTGGGGAAGGTCTTGGCGATGGATTGCTGGAGGGATTGGTCGAAGCCGTTCCAGATCTCCATGGCCGCAGACACGCCCTCCGCGCCGCCCTCGCCGAAGGCCTCGGTCAGGGCATCCACCTGTTCCCGGTAACCGCCTGTTGAGGCGATGTTGGAGCTCCGCTGTTCCCGCAGGGAATCGGCAAGGTCGGACAGGCCCATGGACTGGGCGGCCTCGCGCATCTCGTACAGTCTGGCGACGATGGATTCGACATTGCCGCCGCACTCGACGGCCAGATTGGAAATGTCTCCGAAGAGCGTACACATGGCCTCCAGGTGACCGGCTTCGTCCAGGTTGGACAGGGCTTCGTTCCAGGCCTGAGTGACATCCTCGCCGGCCTGTTCGGCCTGTCTGACGGCATTCTCCAGATAGGTCACCCCGCCCAGGTAATCCTTTTCATCTATCTTCCTGAACTCACGGCTTCGGCTGCCGGCAACGGCGGATTGCGCGGCCTTCGCCTGAAGGTCGGTGACAACGCCATAAGCGGTGGCTTCATTATAAACCTCCGCGACGGTCTGTTGCGTCAGCTGTTTTGCCCGTTCCAGGTATTCCACGGAGCCGCGCTGCAGCCCGGTCAGTTCGGTATACTTCTCTTCCAAAGCGTCATAAGCCGTCAGGGCGGACTGGGGACTGTAAGAGGTTATGCTGGGATCGATGGACTTCACTGCCGCTGCCAGCTTGTCCGCCTCATCCAGACTGGTCTTGATGTCGTTCAAGCCTTGTATCCTGGACAGCGCCGCGTAGAGTTCCTCTGCGCTGGCGGTTCCGTTCAACAGCAACACGGCCAACGCGCCGTACTGATCCAGCATGCCGGAGATGTCCATGCCTTCTTTGCTGAGGGAAATCAGCATGTTGTAGAAAGCGGTCTCCCTGTCCTCGGCTGTAGATACTTCGGCGATGATCCCCTGCATGGTGGTCGCGAATTGGGCAGACTGCTGCTTCAAGCCTTCGGCGGTCTTGTTGAAGTAGTCCTTCCAGGCATCCCTGCCCGTCTTCACCTCAGCCTCATGCAGCTTGCCGATGGCGGCCTCGAAATCCCTGGCAGCGTAGGTACCTTCGTTCAGTTTGTCGATGAGCTCTGGCATGGCGCTGGAGATGGCGCTGATGGCCTCAGTGGACAGCACCTCAAAGGCTGCGCTGACGTCCGCCTTGTTGCCCGCCTGGGCCATGGCCTGCATGTTGGTCAGGCCAGAGATGGCCTCGTTCCTCGCAATTGTCTCCGAATGCAGCGTCTTATAGGCGCTTTGCAGCTTCGTGGTCTCCGTGGTGGCAGCATTGGCTGCCTTGCGCATGATGGCGATGGTCTCTTCCATGCCCGCTGCGATCTGGCCGTTGCCGTCCATGATGCTGGTGTCGATTTCCGTGAACATGGCAAAGAAAGCGTCCACGAACTTCTGGGCCTGGGCATGGACTTCGGCCTCAGTGCCGTCTGGGATGAGGGCCCGTGCCCAGTCGTCGGCGTACTGGTACAGGCCCTTGCCGTCCGGATTGAGCAGCTCATCCCACAGGGCGGAGGTATCGAGAGACGCCATGTCCCGCTTGGCCTGGGTCAGCGCGTCCTCCAGCTTCGCCGCCTTGAAGAAGTCTGCCCATGGGTTGGTGGCCCTGGCGATGCCCTCCTCCCAGCCCTCGGTCAGCATACCGGTTGCGGTGTCCACGTAATCGACGATCCCGGGATAGGTATCGTACAGCCCTTCCAACAGCTTTTCGCCGATCTTCACGATGGCGGACTCATCGGTAATGCCATAGGCGTCCGCAATCTCCTTCGCCGTGTCCATGATGGCGTCGTGCAGGTTGACGAATTGACCTTCGCCCTCGCCGATCTTGGAGAGCACCGTGGCGAAGCCGTTGGCCTCCTCCTTCGCGACTGCCAAATCCTTGTAGATTGTCGAGGTATCCAGGGTGGCGATGGCCTCTGCGGTTTCCTCCACCTGCTGTCGGGCTTCCTCCAGCCCTTCGAGGGTCATTTCCGGCAGGAGTGGGATATCATCCTTCACGGATTCAGTCAGCCCGTTATAGGCGGATATGAATTCGTTGATGAGGGGGATCAGCTGGTTCATCTCCTGGACGGATTCCGGCGACAGCGGCTGGGAATACAGCGTGTCAAAGCGGCTGATGAGGTCGCTGAAATCAGCATTGGCGTCCACATAGTCCACCATGTTGTTCACATAGCCGGACAGGTCGGCGGCCATGGCCATGAAATCGCCCTCGGCCAGCTCCGCCTGCTGGTCGATCGCCCCGACATAGGCGTTGTAATACTCGGTGGCAGCCTGCTGCATGAACTGGGGGAGTTGGCTGAACTGGGTACCGTTCGTCATGACGGAGTAGAGGTCGTCGAATATGGGCTGCCAGGTATCGGCCAGCGCCTGCCGGTTGGCTTCCGCAAAGGACGCGGCGGCGATGTCGAACTCCAGCATCTTATTGGAGATTTCCTCCACAGAGGAATTGGCGTCGATGCCCAGGTCCTTCAGTTCCTGCACGACTTCAGACCAGAAGGCCATGCTCTCCTTGGCCTGGGCCTTGGCTTCCTTCGAAGCGAAGATGCCCACGCCGGTGCGGGACATGCGCTCCGCATAGGTATAGAAGTTCTCGTCCAGAGTCGCGGCGGTGCCCATGGGACCGGCACAGGTTTCGCGGTGCAGGCCGGAAGGATGCTCTGTCATGTACTGGGAATAGCGCACCGCAATATCATCGTATTGGGAAGAAGAATGCAATTCCTGCTGGGCCTTGCGCACAGCGTCTATGTAGCTGTTGTCCGCGTCCCGCAGGTTTTGCAGGGCGTTCGCGGCGCTGAGACTTCTCAGAGTCTGGTCCGTCTTTTCAAGCTCTCCACGCGCTGCGGCGGCCTTTTCCTTCAGGGTATCGAAGCCCTGGCCACCGTTTTCCAGCGCATGCTTCATGGAGAGGGAGGTGCCGGACAGGGTCTGCATGATCTCATCCGCCCGCTGCTGTTCTGCGGCCGTCAGGTCGGTCTTGCCAGCCAGGGCTTCCAGCTCGGTAACGAGTGTGTTCACATTGTCCCGATAGCTGGAGATAGACTGGATGGTGCCGCTGTAATCGATCTTCTCCGGCTCGACGCTCTTGGCGACGGAGCCCACGATCATGGTGGCGACGGTAGCGAGCAATCCCACCGCTGCAATGACGGCGCCCACCGTGCCGCCGCTGACTACGGAGGCGATGCCGCTGCCCGCGGCAAGCGCCGTGTGCAATGCCTTGATGGCGGTGACCGCCTTGTAGACCACGGCGATCAGGCCGACGATACCCGCAGCGGCGACGGGAATGATGAGGTTCCAGCCGTTCATGGCGTCGGTGCCTGCCGTGATGATCTCCACGATGCTTGCCATGTTCTCGTAGAACCCCTTCATCCACTCGGCGTTGAGCAGCGAATAGAAGGACTCCGTAGCGGCGGTCAGCCGGTTCTGTGCGGCGGTGACAGATTCCTGCCACACAGCGTACTTCTGGGCGGCAGTGCCCGCAGCGCCCATGGCGCCGGCGTACAGTTCATAGGCGCGGCTGCCGCCTTCGACGCCCTTGGCCATGTCGGACATCAGGGCAATGAAGTAGTTCTGCTGGCGGGTGCCGGCCATCGTAGTGGAGATATAGGATTTCTGTTTGCCGGAAAGGGTGTCCCACTTGGCAGCGATGTCGGAAAAGATGTCGGACATATTCCGCCAGTTGCCCTCGTTGTCCATGAGTGCCACGTCGATGGTGCCTAAGGCCTTGGCGATGTCGTTGATCTTGGTCTCATCCTCTTCATTAAAACCCTTCTGCTTGATGGAGTGCAGTCGGGCCATGATGGAGTTGATGGACGTGCCGATGACCTCAGGGGCCTGTCGGGTTTGCTCGCTCATGGTGGCGATGTACGCGCCCAACCACTCAAAGGTCAGGCCGAACTCTTTCGCGGATGCGGAGGCCTTCTGCATGGCACGGCCGATTTCATCAGGGCCGGAAGCGCTCATGTCGCCCAGGTAGGCGAAAATGTCCGCGACGTGCTGGGCGCTGATGCCCATAGTGTTGGTGGCGGCGGTGATGACCTCGGCCGCATCCTCGAACTCCATGGCGGAGATCTTGGCGTATTGGGTGGTGGCAACCAGACGTTCGTTGACCTGCTGCTCATCCAGACCCTGCCGCCAGAATTCGGTGGCAGCCACCGCGATTTCCGTGGCGGAGACCTTCATGTTCCTGGCGAGGTTCCTGTAACTGTTGCCCAGCTGGTTGGCCTGTTCCCGGGACCTGCCGGTGACGACCCGGATCTCATTCAGCTTGTCGTAGTAGGTCTGGGCAAAGGTGGTGGCATTGCGCCAGAGAGTAGTCTACCCGCGAAGCAGCAGCATGGTGGTCGCCATCTGTATCAGTCGGCTGGAGATGCGACCCAGCGTGTTCTCCAGGGCGGTAGCGTCGTCCTTCATGCCGCCCATGCTGCCCCTTTGGGTGGCTTCTGCGTTGCGCGCCTGGGCGATGAGGTCGAGGATCTTCTTGCGGACGTCCTCCTCGATGGTGAGGGAGCCGATCTTCTCCTCGATGCTGTTGATCTCCTGGAGCGCCTGCTGAGCGCTCTGGCTCCAGTAGGCCTTGCCCGCTTCATTGCCGCTCTTGA
>JAZTZK010000265.1:0-1928 GCA_045637485.1 Clostridia bacterium | reverse complement strand
CTTTCCTTCTTTGAAAAGTACATGCGCCTGGACAAGGTGTACCTGGAGCCCTGGCGGGGGCAGCTGGCCAGCCACGAACAGGTGGAGATGATCCGGGAGGTGTTCCACCGCCACGGCATCGAGGTGGCGGGCGGACTGACCACCGTCATCCCCACGCCCGAGGGCGCGAAGCCGAAGCAGCGGCTGTTCGACACCTTCTGCTACAACGACCCGGCCATGCGGGAGAAGCTGAAAGAGGTCAGCGCCTTCATCGGCGGCCATTTCGACGAATTTATCATCGACGACTTCTTCTTCACCAACTGCGCCTGCGCCGATTGCGTGCGGCAGCGGGACGCATTCAACAGGGCCAACGGCGTCACCGACGGCAGCTGGCAGGCCTACCGGCTGGACCTGCTGCGCAGGGTCAGCGCGGAGGACATCATCGGCCCCGCGAAGGCGGCCAATCCGAGTTGCAGGATCACCATCAAGTATCCCAACTGGGCCGAGAGCTATCAGGAGACGGGCTACAACCCCGCCGCCCAGCGGGAAATGTTCGACATGGTCTACACCGGCACCGAGACCCGCGACCCGGTGACTACCGACCAGCACCTGCCCCGATACCTGAGCTATTCGCTGATGACCTACTTTGAAAACATGTGGCCGGGGCACAACGGCGGCGGATGGTTCGACAACTTCGACACCCACGTCACCGAGCACTACCTGGAGCAGGCGTACCTGACGGCGTTTTCAAGGCCGGGAGAGCTGATGCTGTTCTGCTTCCAGTCGCTGTATGACAACATGTATACCCCGGCCCTGGGGTACCAGCTGGACAAACTGGACGCGCTGCTGGATAACGCGGGCAAGCCCGTGGGCATACCCTGCTACCTGCCCGACGACAGCCAGGGCGAGGATAACGTGCAGGACTTCCTGGGCATGGTCGGCCTGCCCGTCGTCTGCACGCCCTACTTCCCGGAAGACGGGAAGCAGCTGTTGCTCACCCGGTCCTCGGCCTGCGACCCGGAGGTTGTGGACAAGCTGGAGGACTGGCTGAAGCGCACCGGCGGGGACGCGCTGGTCACCACAGGCTTCCTGGAGGCGACGATGGAGAAGGGCGTTAAGCGCCTGACCTCGATTCGGCTGCGGGGCCGGCGGGCGACGGTGGATCGCTGGCGCGTGGAGGACGCGGACCGCCAGTATCGCTGCGCCTATCCGATGAGCCAAAGACCCGTGACCCTGCCTGTGGCGGAGTTCCGCAACAACGCCACCTGGGCGGTGGTGAAGGGCATGCGCGGCGAGGAGAGCTATGGCGCGCTGTTGGAGGATGTCTACTGTGACAGCCGGCTGTGGACGCTGGCCGTGCCCGACGCCTTCCCGGACTTCTACAACATCCCCGCCGAGGCCCTCGGTCGCATCCGCCAGGCCATGCCGGTGAACGGCATCTGGCTGGAGGGCGGGGCCCGAATCAGCCTGTTCGCCTACGACAACGACGCCTTCGTGTTGTATCCCTACGTGATGGAGGGCGTGCAGCGCAGCGTCGTGCGGCTGCACGTGAAGGGCGCGAAGGCGCTTACGCTGCCCTGCGAAGGCAATAAGGGCCTTGAGCCGCTGTAGTGCCGGGGCGACGAGGCCGTGTTCGAGGTAGAGGCCATGCCGGGGCGGTATGTGCTGTACAGGATCGAGCGACCGTAGGGCCGCCCTGGCCGGGCGGCTTCCGCTGACGACGACGGGGCCATCCTCCCCTGACGAATGTCTTCAATTATAGGAGAGAAGACGAAACCCCTCCGCCTCGCTTCGCTCAGCACCTCCCCTTTCAGGGGAGGCTTTCCGGCCCGGATACTTACCGACATTGCCACCCCCCTGACGCCCTGACGGGGCGGAGCATCTGAACGCAGCTTACAGCTTTTATTCTGGAAATACCGCCCAATTCTGCGGTATTTCCAAACTGACCG
>JAZTZK010000264.1:0-9537 GCA_045637485.1 Clostridia bacterium | reverse complement strand
GCGATTTCCACCTTCTTCCCGGCCTTGATCGTGATGGCCTTGCCCATGCAGTAGTTGGGCTTGTTGACTTTCTCAGTTTCTTTGGTACTGAACTTCACCTTGCCGGATTCTTTGTAGTCATACATCTGGATGTAATAGGTGCCGGAATAGAGTACGAACGCACCGGAGCCGGAAGCCGCTTCTGTGATGCTTTCGTAATCAATTTGGTCATTGCAAGTCTTATCACGGTATATTTTGACATAACTGTAATAGCTATTTGTCTTGATACCCTTCCAGTTGAAGGAAACGATGGTATCGGCAGTGACCTTCAATCTATAAATCGTCATATAGTCTGAATAATCCTGAAGACTATACCACTGATTGAGCTTGAGGGTCTGTATCTTATAGGAATCTGCGAGTCCGGCGGCGGGGAGGGCGGCGAGCACCAGCAGTACAGCCAACATCAGTGCAACGAGTTTTCGGGTGCGGTTCATATGGAAGCCTCCTTCTTCATAATATATATGTAATATAACGGGGATAATCCAAATAGTCAACTATATTAATAATACAATCCACCAATTTAATATGCGCTGTCTGCATACTCTCTGTGGAATGGAGTGTGAATTCAGTGGATTTCGGAAGCAGGTTAAAGACACTGAGAACAAATGCCGGGTTGACCCAGGCGCAGCTGGGCAATCTGATCGGGGTGACCAAATCGGTGATATCCTATTATGAATTGCAGGAGCGCAGTCCATCTCCGGACGTATTGATCAAGCTGTCTCAGGTCTTTCACGTCAGCACAGACGATCTGCTCGGGGTTTCCAAAGGGGAATCGGTGGATGTGACCGGTTTGAAGCAAGAGGATGTGCTGTTGATTCGCAGTCTGGTGGAGCGTTTGCGCAGGGACAGCCGGTAAGGCGGGTGATGGTGATATTGTCTTGCTCAAACGCAGAGGGTCGGTTCACTGTGCTCATTTCTTATTAACTTCGTAGTAATTCCTATCGTTTTGTCCAAGAGTTTGACAAAGAAATCTTGACACGGTCAGACGGTGCTTTTATACTTGTAAACGGTTCAAGCCGTCCCGTTCGCCGTTCCGCACACAAGTTAATCAAAGTTAACTTGACAGAGTTAGTCTAAACTATTATACTGTGTGACGAGGGATGGAAATCCATATTTGCACATCGAAAGAGTGAAGCGTATGACACTGCGGGAATTGAAGATCGGTCAATTTGCCAGGATCGAATCCGTGGGCGGGGAAGGGGTCCTGCGCCAGCACTTTTTGGACATGGGGGTCATCCCCGGGGCGGAGGTCGAGCTGGTGCGGCTGGCCCCGCTGGGGGACCCGATGGAGCTGCGCATACACGGCTACGAGCTGACGCTGCGGCTGGCGGACGCGGAGCGCATCGGCGTGACGCCCATCGACCGCCCGACGGAGCCCGCGTCCAAGCCCCGGGACTGGCGGGAGCCGCCCCACCTGGGACTGGGCGAGGACGGCAAGTACCACCCCAAGGGCAGCGGCGACCCGCTGCCGGACGACACGCTCCTGACCTTCGCGCTGGTGGGCAACCAGAACAGCGGCAAGACCACGCTGTTCAACCAGCTGACCGGGTCCAACCAGCACGTCGGCAACTTCCCCGGCGTCACGGTGGACCGCAAGGACGGCGCGATCCGCGGCTACGCAAACACCGTGGTGACGGACCTGCCGGGCATCTATTCCATGTCGCCCTACTCCAGCGAGGAGCTGGTGTCCCGGGATTTCGTGCTGCGGGAAAAGCCGAAGGCCATCATCAACATCGTGGACGCCACGAACATCGAGCGCAACCTGTACCTGACGATGCAGCTGCTGGAGATGGGCGTGCCGACGGTGGTGGCGCTGAACATGATGGACGAGATGACCGGCAACGGCGGCAGCATCGACATCAACGGCATGGAGGCCGCGCTGGGCACGCCGGTGGTGCCGATCTCGGCGGCGAAGAATCAGGGCGTGGACGAGCTGGTGGAGCACGCCATCCACATCGCCCACTACCGGGAGAAGCCCATTCGCCAGGATTTCTGCGGCCCGGACGACGAGGGCGGCGCGGTGCACCGGGCGCTGCACGCGGTGGTCCACCTGATCGAGGATCACGCCAGAGACGCCGGCATACCGCCCCGCTTCGCCGCGTCAAAGCTGATCGAGGGGGACAGGCTGATACTGGAGCAGCTGAAGCTGGACCAGAACGAGCGGGAGACGCTGGAGCACATCGTATTGCAGATGGAGAAGGAGCGGGGCCTGGACCGCAGCGCGGCCATCGCCGACATGCGCTTCGCCTTCATCCAGCGGGTGTGCGCGGATTGCGTCACCAAGCCCCGGGTGAGCAGGGAGCACGAGCGCAGCCAGCGGATCGACCGCGTGCTGACGGGCAAGTACACGGCCATACCGATGTTCATACTGATCATGGGGCTGGTGTTCTTCCTGACCTTTAACGTCATCGGCGCGTGGCTGCAGGGGCTGATGGAGACGGGCGTGGGGGCGCTGACGGAGGTCGTTGACCGGGCGCTGACCGCCGGGGGCGTGAACGAGGCCATCCACGGCCTGATCGTCGGCGGCATATTCGAGGGCGTGGGCAGCGTGCTCAGCTTCCTGCCCATCATCGTGACGCTGTTCTTCTTCCTGTCCATACTGGAGGACAGCGGCTACATCGCCCGCGTGGCCTTCTTCATGGACAAGCTGCTGCGGCGCATCGGGCTGTCCGGGCGCAGCATCGTGCCGATGCTGATCGGCTTCGGCTGTACGGTGCCGGCGGTGATGTCCACCCGCACGCTGCCCAGCGAGCGCGACCGCAAGATGACCATACTGCTGACCCCTTTCATGAGCTGCACCGCCAAGCTGCCCATCTACGCCTTCTTCGTGCAGGCCTTTTTCCCGAAACGGGGCGGACTGGTGATGGTGGAATTGTACGTGCTGGGCATCGTGGCGGGCATACTGATGGCGCTGGTGTTCAAGAACACGCTGTTCAAGGGCGAGGCGGTACCCTTCGTGATGGAGCTGCCCAACTACCGCCTGCCCACCCCAAGGAGCGTGGGCCAGCTGCTTTGGGAGAAGGCGAAGGACTTTTTGCAGCGGGCGTTCTCGGTGATACTGATCGCCACCATCGTGGTGTGGGTGCTGAAGAGCTTCGACCTGCGGTTCAACCTGCTGGCAGAGGAGAATTCCGAGCAGAGCATACTGGCCATCGTCGCCGGCTGGATCGCGCCCGTATTCCGCCCGCTGGGGCTGGGGGACTGGCGGGTCTGCACCGCGCTGATCTCCGGCTTCATGGCCAAGGAGAGCGTGGTTTCGGTGCTGAAGGTGCTGTACGCCGGGGGCGTGGCGAGCGTCCTGACCCCGCTGGCCGCCGCGTCGCTGCTGGTGTTCAGCCTGCTGTATACCCCCTGCGTCGCCGCCGTGGCCTCCATCAAGCGGGAGCTGGGCGGAAGGTGGGCCGTTGGCGTGGTCGTCTGGCAATGCGTCGTGGCCTGGATCGCCGCGTTTCTGGTCAGGATGATTGGAGGGGGACTCTGATTAGGTTTGAACGCGCCTCAATCCTTTGGATCCAAAGAAATCCGCAAGGATTTCCCTCCACCAAACCCTAAATGCGAGTTATTGACGCGCCTCAAATTGTTATGATATAATTGCGATACGGAGTTGTATCCGTTACGGTTTTGAACGACCGACACAAAAAGGAGACGTGGAAAATGAAGAAATGGATCGTCTTGATGTTGCTGTTCGCTTTCACAGTCTGCCCTTGTCTGGCGGAGACCGCCGAAACCTATGACGCCGATACAGACGAACTGCTGAACGGCGTGGTCGCGCGGGCGCAGAAGATTCACAACAACCAGATTGGATATCCCATGAATGAAGACGTCCGCCTGGATGGATTCTATGAATGGTATTTGAACAATGGCATCCAACATGCCGCGCTGAATAACGTTGGAGACCCCAATGAAGAGTCTTCCATGAACCATGGCGCGTTGGAAATTGAAAGAGAAGTCATCCGCTTCTTCGCGCCGTTCTACGGATTTGATGTCGAGGATGTTTGGGGTCTGGTTTCCGCCAGCGGCACCGACGGGAACAACCACGGCATCTACTTCGGCAGACACTATCTGTCGTCCAGGTCAGATATCGCGCCGATACTCTACGTTTCCACGGAGTCCCATTACTCCAATATGCGCTTGGCGGAGCTTCAGCAGATCGAAGTGAAGCTGATTCCCACGGACGAGATGGGACGCATGATTCCCGAAGAATTCAGAAACGCGCTGGACCCGGAGAGACCGGCGCTGGTGGTCTTTTCCATGGGCACAACCTTCAAGGGCGGTATTGACGACCAGGTCGCCATCAATGAGATCATCAAAGAGGTCAATCCTCCGGCGGTGTATCGCCATGTGGACGCCGCGCTCTTCGGCGGCTATCTCCCCTTCAGCGATTACGCGGAATTTGTGGATCGGCAGGTCTGTGAATTCGATTCGATCGCGGTCAGCGGTCACAAGTACTTCGGCATCGACGCGCCCTGCGGCCTGTTTCTGACGACAAGGGAGGTTCTGGCGGATCAGAACCCCTATGAGATTTCCTACCTGAACGCCTCCATGCCGATGATCAACTGCTCAAGGTCGGCGCTCAATCCGCTGAAGTTCTATTGGATCATGAAGACCACCGGCGAAGACGGCTTCCGAGCGCAGACGCAGGCCATGCTGGACAACACGGCGTACCTGAAGGAAAAGCTGGATGAAATAGGTTGGCCGGCCTGGGTTTCCTGCGAGCAGTCAAACACCGTCTTCTTCAAACGGCCCGGCGATGAGATCATGACAAAATACTACCTCGCGCCGGATTACGATGTTCGCTTCGGCGGCGATCTGGCGCATATCGTAGTGATGCAGAGTGTGACGCGGGAAGTGATCGACAGCGTGATCGCGGATATGATCGCCGAACAGGAAGCGGAGATTCAACCGGCGGCATAGTATAATGTTTTTCATTGAAGCCCAACGGTCAGATTTATCGCCCCGCGATAAATCTGAATGACCATCAAGAGGAGGCGCGATATGAACGCGATTGATATTCTCCTGATTCTCGCCATCGTCGCGGCGGTGGGGTTTGCGGCATGCCGGATCGCGCGCAACCGGCGGCAGGGCCGGTCGTCCTGCGGGTGCGACTGCGACAGCTGCGCCTGCGCCTGTGGGTGCGGGAAGCGGGATAAACAGGGAAACATCGTATGATACGGGCGACAATCCGCCGCGTTGTCATCCGGTTTTCAATTCTTCATTTCCGACAGGTGGGTCGCCAGGGCGGCGTAATCGCCGCGAACCAGCGAAAGACCCTGTCCGGGGGGATCGGCCTCGGCGCCGCAATCCAGGAAGGCGTGTTTCAACGCGCCTTCCATTTTTGCGTACATGGCCCGCCAGGCGGCTTCGTCCTGCCCCCGAAGGTGGCCCATGGCGTAGCGCAGCGCCCACAGCCGGGCGGAGTCGGCGAAGGGCCCGCCGGCAGCCAGGCAGCGCTCCCATGCGACGACGTTGGCCGCGCCCTCGTCGGCGATGCCGGCCAGGTGCATCAGCTCGTGCACGGCGGTGAAGGGCATGAGCGGCTCGGGCTCCGCGGGGTCTACCAGCGCCTCGCCGGTCAGCGGGATGAACATGCCCCAGGCCTCCGCCAGCGCCATCCACCCCGGCAGGCGGGCGGCCTTCACGGTTCGGGAGGGCCCGCCCGCCACGGCGGCGGCGCGGGCGAGGACATTCCCGGCGTCAGAGAAGGCGAGGGGGGAGGCGTTCAGGCCGTCGATCAGCCCCGCGCACAGCCGGGCGAGCTGTTCGCCGCTCGGGGCGGGGACGGGTTCCTCCGGCAGGCAAAGGGCCGGTCCCCACAATATCGCCAGCAGGGAAAGCAGGGCGAGGAGGAGCCGGGCCGCGAACCGGGGTCGGCGGCGGCTTCGCAGGGCGACGATCAACGAGGATGTAAGGAGGATCGCCAACGCCAGTGCCAGCGGCTCCGCCACCGGAAAGGGGATCGGCGCGGTCAGGCGGTGAAGGCGGGCCATGACGGGCGCGGAAAAGCGCTCCAGCGCGGTGCGGGCCGCGGATGGATACAGTCGGCAGACGAGCAGGAACAGCCAGGGAACGCTGGCAAAGAGGGGAAAGGCGCGGCGGGTGTTCATGGGAGGCTCCCTTCCGGCGGCTGGTACTTTGGTTGACCGCAGATCGGAATGTGTGCGATCTATTTCTGTACAAATCCGCTGTTGTACCTTACATTATCCCATAACGGGGCCGCCAAATCAAAGGGAATATCTTCCGCCGCCTCTCCCCGGTTGACGACATTGTCCGGCGGGAATATCCCTTTTTCAATGATTCGGGTTGCGGGATTAACGCGCCTGTATTATAATGGAAGCGGTAAAGTGGGGAAAGGGAGAAGGATTTCCGTTGTCGCCCTTTGGAGGAGCTATGCTGCAATACCTGAAGAAATACAAGAGGGAATGCATTTGCGCGCCGCTGTTCAAGATGCTGGAGGCGCTGTTTGACCTGCTGGTGCCACTGGTGGTGGCTTCGATCATCGACCGGGGCATCGGCGAAGGCAGCGCGGGGCACGTATGGCGGATGTGCGGGCTTTTGATCGCGCTGGGTCTGGTGGGGCTGGGCATGGCGGTGGTGGCCCAGTACTTCGCGGCGAAGGCGGCCACGGGCTTCGCGGCGGACGTGCGGCACGCGCTGTTCAGCCGCCTGACGGCGCTGTCCTTCCCGGACGTGGACCGGGTGGGGGTCTCCGCCATGATGACCCGGATGACCAGCGACGTCAACCAGGCCCAGACCGGCGTGAACATGGCGCTGCGGCTGCTGCTGCGCTCGCCCTTCGTGGTGCTGGGGGCGATGGTGATGGCCTTCACCATCGATACCCGCTGCGCCCTGATCTTCCTGGCGGTGATCGCGGCGCTGGGTCTGGCGGTGTGGGCCATCATGGCGGCGAACCTGCCGATGATGGCCGGGGTACAGAAGCAGCTGGAGGCAGTGCTGGCGGCGACGCGGGAAAACCTGACCGGCGTGCGGGTGATCCGGGCCTTCGGACGGGAGGACGCCGAATTTCAAGCCTTCCGGGCGAAGAACCGGGAGCTGACGTTGCGGCAGCGCAGGGCGGGGCACGTGTCGGCGCTCTTGAATCCGGTGACCTATGTGCTGATCAACGCGGCGGTGATCGTGCTGGTGCGGCAGGGGGCCCTGCGGGTCGACGCGGGCGCGCTGACCACCGGCGCGGTGGTGGCGCTGTACAACTACATGAGCCAGATATTGGTCGAGCTGATCAAGTTCGCCAGCCTGACCATCACCATCAACAAGGCCTGGGCCAGCTGGAAGCGCATCGAGGGGGCGCTGGCGCTGGAGCCGTCGATCACTGCCCCCGGGCGCATGGACGGCGCGCCGGACCCCGCTGCCCCGGCCGTGGCGTTCAGGCACGTCAGCCTGACCTATCCCGGCGCGGGCAGTCCGTCGCTCACGGACGTGGACTTCGAGGCCTGGCCGGGGCAGACCGTGGGCATCATCGGCGGCACCGGCGCGGGCAAGACCTCGCTGGCGGGGCTGATCCCCCGGTTTTACGAGGCCACCGGCGGTGCGGTGCTGGTGGAGGGCGTGGACGTGAAGCGCTGGCCCCGGCAGCGGCTGCGGGGCGAGGTGGGCGTGGTGATGCAGAAGGCCTCGCTGTTCAAGGGGACGATACGTGAAAACCTGCTCTGGGGCCGGGCAGGCGCCACGGACGCGGACCTGCTGGCCGCCTGCGAGGTCGCCCAGGCCACGGACGTGCTGGCGGCCAAGGGCGGGCTGGACGGCGCGTTGACCCAGAACGGCGGCAACCTGTCCGGCGGCCAGAAGCAGCGGCTGACCATCGCCCGGGCGCTGGTGCGCAGGCCCCCCATACTGATACTGGACGACAGTGCCTCGGCCCTGGACATGGCCACCGACGCGAGGCTGAGGCGGGCGATCGCCAATCTGGATTATCACCCCACCACGTTCATCATCTCCCAGAGGTGCGCCTCGGTGATGGGGGCGGACCTGATACTGGTGCTGGACGACGGTCGTATCGTGGGAAAGGGCACGCATCCGGAGCTGATGCGGGACTGCCCGGTATACCGTGAGATATATGACAGCCAGTTCGGGGAACCGGGAATGAGGAAGGGCGAAGCGAAGGACTGACGGGCGCGTTTGCTCACGGGCTGTCGCCAGGCCGCGCATCGTCGCTTATTCCTAAACACACAGAGACGGTTCCCTGTGTTCTCATGGATTCACCGCAAGCTTTTTCGCAATGTATCTGTTCAGTCGTGACGGCGTAGACGACGCCGCTACGAGCAGATACGCCTGTAGCGGCGGCCTCCAGGCCGCCACAGCAGGTGCAAATACGTCAGGACTGAACAGATACTTCGAAATTTAAAAACTGATACAGAGGACGCGTTCCCATCAACACAGAGAACCGTCTCCATGTGTTTAGGCTTCTGGTCGCACGTATTCAAAACGGGTTGCCTCCCCTGAAAGGGGAGGTGCTGAGCGAAGCGAAGCGGAGGGGTTCCGCAAACGCCCTCCCAAACAACGGAAGGATAACGCCATGAAAAACACAACATCCTCCAACAGCCAGTCCGCCACGATCCGCAAGGTCCTTCGCCGCATTGGCCGCTATCGCTGGCTGGTGCTGCTGTCGCTGGGGCTCTCGGCGCTGGCGGTGGTGCTGACGCTGGTGGTGCCGATACTCGTCGGCCAGGCCATCGACGGCATCGTCGGGGCCGGGGCGGTGCGCTTTGACGTGATCTGGCCGCTGCTCTGGCGCATTGCCGCCTGCGTGGCGGTCACGGCGCTGGCAACCTGGGCGATGAACGTCGTCAACAACCGGGTGACCTTCGATGTGGTGCGCAATTTGCGCGAGGAGGCGCTGGACCACATCAACCACCTGCCCCTCTCTACCCTGGACGCCCATCCCACCGGCGAGACGGTCAGCCGGGTCATCGCGGACGCCGACCAGCTGGCGGACGGGCTGCTGATGGGCTTTACCCAGCTGTTCAGCGGTGTGCTGACGATGCTGATGACGCTGGCGTTCATGTTCATGCAGAATGTGCCTATCGCGCTGGTGGTGGTGGGCGTGACGCCGCTGTCGCTGTTCGTGGCCCGGTTCATCGCGCGGCGCACCTACGCCATGTTCCGCGCCCAGTCCGAGGCCCGGGGCGAGCAGACCGCCTTCATCGACGAGCGCATCGGCAACCTGAAGGTGGTGCAGGCCTACGGTCGGGAGGACGCCGAAACGGCCGCCTTCGACGGCATCAATGCGCGCCTGCGGGATTGCTCGCTGAAGGCCACTTTCTACTCCTCGCTGACCAACCCCTGCACCCGGTTTGTGAACTCGGTGGTGTATGCGCTGGTGGCGCTCACCGGGGCGCTGGCGGCGCTGTCCGGGGCGGGCATGACCGTGGGAACCCTGACGGCGTTCCTCAGCTACGCCAACCAGTACACCAAGCCCTTCAACGAGATCTCCGGCGTGGTGACGGAGCTGCAGAACGCCGTGGCCTGCGCCGCGCGGCTGTT
>JAZTZK010000263.1:0-15693 GCA_045637485.1 Clostridia bacterium | reverse complement strand
CACGCCCCCGGCCGGAACCAGCCTGGGCGGCTGTGTAAAGTGATTGTGCAGATTTTTGACGTAATTCATATTCGATCGCCTTTCGCCATGCTGCCCGCAGGTTCTCGCGCTCCCCGGCGGACATGCGCGGCGCATAGCAGTTTTACACCGGCAAGGCGAAGTCCCGCAGGCTTGCTGGCGGCAAGCTAAGGCGCTTCAACGCCGCCAGCACGGATAGGAAGCGGAAGGATGCCTTGTTTCAGTCATGGATTGGTATCATACCTTTATCAAAAGATGTAGCTTCCCGGGCCGACGCGGTAGGTCCTGCCGTTGACGAGGATCTCCGATTCCACGGGCGTGTCGATCTCGTAGCGAACACCGCCCTCCGCCCATTTCCAGGCGGAGCGGATGCGCCCGTGGACCGTGTCCAGAGTGCCGGACAGGTTGTGCAACCGGGGGTCCGGGTTCGGGGCGATGCGCGCCCGGGCAAACCCCGGCGCCAGCGGCCGGATGCCGCAGGCCACGTTGAACACCCAGTCGCCCACCGCGCCATAGGCGTAGTGGTTGAAGGAATTCATGTCCTCCGACCAGAAGCTGCCGTCGGGCTTGATGTTGTCCCAGTGCTCCCACAGCGTGGTCGCGCCCTTGGCGACGGAATACAGCCAGCCGGGGTATTCCTTGCGCAGCAGCAGTGACCAGGCCAGTTCCGTGTGGCCGTAGTCGCTCAGCACATGCAAAAGGTGCGCCGTGCCCAGCAGGCCCGTCTGCAAATGGGTGCCGCAGGCCACTACCTGCTTAGCCAGCGCGTCCGCCGTTCTTTGCGGCTCCTCCGCCAGATGGAACCGCAGCGCCAGCACCTTCTCCGTCTGGGTGTTCAGCCGGTTTCCATAGGCCGCCCGGAAGGCCGCCACGGTGCGCGCGTACTGGGCCTCGTATTTGGAAACATCCCGGCCCAGGACCTTCCCCGCGCGGATCACCAGGTCCAGGGAATGGGCGTAGAACGCGGAGCAGACCAGCCCGTCGTCGCTGGCGCCGCGCTTGGAGGTCTCGATATCCGGGGCCACGTAGTCCTCCGGGTGGTCCAGCGCCAGCCAGTCGCCGTAGGTCCAGCAGCCGGTAAACAGGTCTGCGTCGTGGGTGACAGTGGCCACGTAGTCCACCCACCCGGCCATGGAATCGAACTGGTCGCGGATAAAGGACACGTCGCCGTAGGTCTCGTACATCTGCCAGGGGATGATGGTGGCCGCGTCGGACCAGGCCCCGCAGCCGGGCTGATAGGAAAGCAGCGTGGGGATCACCTCCGGCACCCAGCCGTCCTCCCGCTGGGCGGCGCGCACGTCCGCCAGCCACTTTTTGAAGAACCGACGCACGTCGAACTGATAGCTGGCCATTCGGGAAAACAGCTGGGCGTCCCCCGTCCAACCGTAGCGCTCGTCCCGTTGGGGGCAGTCGGTGGGCACCTCCAGGAAGTTGCCCTTCTGGCCCCAGAGGATGTTGCTGAACAGCTGGTTCAAAAGCGGGTCCTCCGTCTCCAGCCATCCGGTGCGCGTCAGCTCGGAGTGCACCACGACAACGCGGATATTTCCGTCGGAAAAGCCCGCGGGGGCCTCGTCCAGCCGCAGGTAGCGGAAGCCGAAGAAGGTGAACCGCGGCCTGTAGGCCTGATGGCCCTCCCGGCAGATGTAGTGCAGTTGACTGCGGGCAAAGCGATAGTTGTCCGTGTAAAAATTGCCCTCGGCGTCCAACACCTCCGCAGTGGAGAGGCTCAGCTTCTCTCCGGCGCGGGCGTCCATCTCAAAGGCCATATAACCGGTCAGGTTCTGGCCGAAATCCAGCACCCACTCCTCCTTCGGCGTGCGAAAGGAGCGCCGGGGATAGACGGTCTCCTGCTCCCGGATCTCGGGCCCCTCCTGGGGGATGAGGGCATCCTTCGGGTAATCGGCGAAGGCGGCAGGCTCAAAGTCCCGTGGCAAAAGTCGCGCGTCCACGTCCTCGCCGTCGAAGATGCCGCTGATCAGCACGTTGCTCAGCCCCGCCTGCCAGCTTTCGTCGGTGCGGATTATCTCCTCCGCGCCATCCTCGAACACAATGCGCAGCGCCGCGATCAGCATGGCGGGCAGGTGCTCGTCCGGGTATTGGCAGTGGGTCCACTGGGCGTTGGCCCGGCGGTACCAGCCGTTGGCCACGGTGATGTCCAGCCGGTTCTCCTCGCGCAGCATCGCCGTCACGTCGTAGCGCTGCACCTGCAGCCGCTTGTGATACTCCGTCCAGCCTGGCGCGAGAATAAATTCCCCCACCCGCCTGCCGTTCAGCTCGGCCTCGTACACGCCCGCGGCCGTGACCTCCAGGATCGCCTCCACCACCCGGCCCGGGCAGTCGAATTCCCGGCGAAAAACCGGCACTGTGCGGGAATCAATGCCCCGCTTCGTAATCCAGGATGCCTGACGGATAAACATCGCGTCCTTCATGTCGCGTCCTCCTTGTCTGGTCGCCTTGTTCTCATATGATCTCTGCCGGCCGCGGGATGAAATCCGTGGCCCCCGGCCGCGTCACGCTGACAGCCGCCGAACGGCTGGCGCAGCGCATGCCCTTCAGGTGACGGGGACGGGCTTCCATCCTCTTCTCCGGCACACCCTCGCCATCATAGGCTGTTACCATGCGCTGCATCACCGATCAAAGTCTCAATTCGTCCTTAAACCCAGTATAACATATAGCGGCAGAAAAATCCAGAGAGCAAAGCGCGAGAGAAGATTATTTGCCATTCTCTCTTTCTTTTCAGCTCCAAGCCATAGGGCTACCGCTGCGTTCGGCCAAATGACCCGGTAAACATTTGTCGATACGTTTCCCGGAAAGCCGTCAAACAAAGCGTTCCAGTCATAGACCGCGCCGATCGTGTCCACAAAAGCATGGTATATCGCACAGGCGATCACGCTTTTTTCGATTATCAGGAACAGATACCACCATAATCAATTTGGATGCGCCTTTTTCTCTTTTGATGTTATTGTGTTCGTCATAAACAGCTCTCCCTATTGTGATTTGTTATTGTAAACTATACTGGATGAATCATCCGGGATAATCTATACATCTGACTCCGGTTTGCCAATGCCCATATTTTTTCCATATCGCCCGGTCTTATGATATTCGCGCATTGCGGACATCAGATAAAGATGATCATCAGAATATCGGCGATCAGATGCGCAAGTCCGTGGGCGATCATCGCATACCCGATCCCGTGTTTTCTGTACAGATACCCAAAGCCAAGCCCCAGTCCTCCGTTGAATATGAAGCAGCGCAGCAGGATCACGGGCGTCAGCTCTGTCATCGTCATGGTCGAGGGAATATGCCCCGCCGCAAACAGAATCGCCGCGAGAATGTTCGCAATGACATACACCCGGATGGGAATCGCATTTTCGTTCTTATAGAAAAGCCTGGAAAGGATAAATGCGCACAGGGACATGAAGAACAGTCGCATCATGACCTCTTCGATGATTCCGCCGACCAGCAGACCGCCAACAATCTTATAGATGGTCGGCGCCGTCGTATATTGGTCTCTGACCCACGCGTCCAGTGCGCCAAAGATCAGCCTGTCTCCCGGGAACAGACACAAGGCGGCGATCACGGAGATGATCGCGGTGATCCGCACCGCCTTCTTCTCAAGCCAAAACGCCTTCCATAAATGGACTTTTTCGGAAATCACGATGCCGATTGCTGCCAGCACCACGCCGAACAGTATGCCGTATTGGAGCATGGAGGATATCGCAACCATTTCCCTCGTGACATTCTGCTCGCGAAGCACAACCAGCATGTCTTCCGACAATGTGTCATAGCTATGAACCCCGATACAATAGCCGCCGATCAACCCGCCGATCAGGACGAACAACAGGAATTTCCAGTTCGCCTCAAAATACTTTTTCAGATCCATTCCCCCCTCGATTAGCGATCTTCCCCGGAGAGCATGTCAAGGTATTCGGGACTGCGGACATGGATAGGTCGTGGCCGGTTACTTTACATTGACCTTCACGCTGGTGCGCACGCCGTTGTTGGCGACGGCGTAGATCGTGCAGCTGCCCCTGCCCACGGCAGTGATCTTGCCGTTTTTGCTGACCTTTGCGATATTGGCATCACTGCTGTAATACCGAACGAGTCTGACATGCCGGAGCACATCTCTGCCGCTCTTGACGCCCTTAACGGTGGCCTTGAGCGTCTTGCTCTTGCCCGCCTTCAATGTCAGGCTGCTCATGTTCAGCTTCACCGATTTGGCGTTGCACTTCCTGGAGGTGTAGCTGCCGGTGATGGCATGGACAACCGGGCTGTTATTGCCAATGTAATACTTTCTGCCGCCGTTCTTCTTCCAGGCGACGACATAGGCCTTGTATGAATTCCTCTTCTTCAGGCCCGTGATGGTATAGCTCCGCTTGCCGGTGACGGTGACGCACGTATAATCCTGCTTACCGTCGCAGTTCTTGAAGAACACGTCGTAGCCCTGCGCGCCCTTGACCTTGGTCCAGCTCAGCTTCAGCTTGTCGGAACCGGACGCGGTCATCTTTGCCAGCAGCGTGTAATCCGGGGCCGCCGTGCGCTCAGCAATGGTCACCTTCACGCGCTTCGCCGCCGCGTCAATGTGATTCTTGTCCCCTTTGACCTTGTAGTAAACGGTGTAGCTTCCGGCCTTGGTGCCGGTGGGGGGCTTTTTGCTCCAGGTCTTGTTGTCCGCGCTGTACAGCAGCTTGCCGCCCCCGACCTTGCCCGCGGTGACCAACGCCTGGGCCTTGCCGTTGTACGTCAGCTTCTTTGCCTTCGGCGCGGTCACCTTTGGCGCGGCTTTGGCGATGGTTACCTTCAGGCTGCTGGTGTCCACATCGCTGTGATCCGCGTCGCCCTTCACCCGGTAGAAGACCGTATAGCTTCCCGCGTCGGTGGCGGTGGGGCGCTTTTTGCTCCAGGTCTTGTTGTCCGTGCTGTACAGCAGCGTGCCGCCCTCGGCCTTGCCCGCGATAACCAGCGCCCGGGCCTTGCCGTTGTACGTCAATTTCCTTGCCACGGGCGGGACCACCACGGGCTTTTCGGGCTGCCGGACGTCCAGCTTGCCCGCGGCATAGGTGATAGCATAGTTTGCCGTCACATCCACGCCCTCGGCGTCCACGATCTTCGCTTTGCTGGCCACGATGGCGCTGCCGGACGCGGCGAGCTTCACGGCGCTCAGCCTGTGGCCCCCGGCCAGGCCTGTGGCCGTCACACGGTCCACGCCGGCGGCGATCTTTTCGCCCGCCCGGACGGTCTGGTCGCTGGCCGCGACGGTGACGGGACGCTTTCCGACAGCATACACGCCGTCCATCACGATGGCGCTGTAATTCGCATTCTCATTCCACTTCACAGCGATGGGATAATCGCCGGGAGCGCTGTCGGCCTTGGCCGTGGTGGTCAGGCGGATGCCCAGGTCCTCGCCGTTCACGGTCTTTCCGCCCAACCGATAAGTCAGGGCCTGGAGGGCGTCGCGGTAGACGCCGGACTTGTTTTCCGCGAAGATGAAGATGTTCACCCTCGCGATGGCGAAGCTCACCGGCGCGGCGGTCGCGCCAAGGTAGTTGCGGGTTTCGGCAACCTCGGCCTTCACGAACCAGCTGCCGGCCTGGGTGGGTACGGTCTCGGTGTACGCGCCGTCCCTTTCGTCACTGTACAGGAAGGTGACCTTGCCCTCGCCGGGATTGCCCTTCAGCGTGGGCGCATTGGCCACTTCGCCATAGGTCCAACCAGTGATGGCCACGCCGGGCGTGATGGGAGCCTTGGCGATCTTCGCCATCACAGGCGCGGCCTCGCTGTCGTTATGGTTCTCGTCGCCCTTCACCCGGTACCAGACCTTGTATTCGCCGGCGTCGGTGCCGGTGGGGATGTCGTAGCTCCACTGGCTCTCCTCCGCGGGCGCGGCATCGCCGAGGAAGTACTGCAGCGCGCCGCCCTTCACGGTCCCAGCCACCACCAACTTCTGGGCCTTGCCGTTGTAGACGAGGGAATCCGGGGCCACCTCGCCGGACTGGGCCGGATAGATGGTCACGTACAGCGGCGCGGCCTCGGTGTCTTTGTAGTTCGTATCGCCAAACACCTTGTACCACACGATGTAATCGCCGGTCTCGGTGCCGGTGGGAACCGTTTCCTTCCACGCGTCCTTATCCGTGGGCGCGGTCTTGCCCACCGCATACATCATCGTGCCGTTCCCGGCGCTGCCCTTCGTCACGAGGTCCTGGGCCGCGCCGGTGTAGGACAGCGGGCTGATGGCCGAGGGCGGATTCACAGTCGGGTTGGCCGGGATGACCACCACCGTCGCGCAGGACGCGTCGGCCTCAGCCGCGTAATTCGCGTCGTCATCCGGAACGAAGGTCACCCCGTACTGGGTCCTGCCGCTGTCGGCCACGGCAGGCGCGGTGGTCTTCTCTTTCCACTCAAAGTGTCCCTCCACCTTGGGCTGCCAGTCGCCGCCGGTCAGTACGCTGTCCGCCAGCGTCTGGCCGTAGGTGATGGCGTCGGCCACCGGGGGCCTGGAGACCTTGACCACGGCCTTCGCGATGGTGAAGCTGCACTCCCGGATCCCCCAGTAGTTGCCTTTGCCGGTGATCTTCGCCACGCCGGTGCCCACGTTCACATTGTCACTGTAGGCCACGGTGTAATCGTCGCCCGGCTTCAGGACCTTCTCGCCGTCCTTCACCGTCAACTCGGGTTTGTTTTCTTCGCCGGTATAGAAAACGCTGTCGGTGGGCAGTATGACCTCCAGTTCGTTGACGTCCTTCGGCTGGATGTAGAACGCGCTGAGGAGACTGCCCGAACAATTGCCGCCCTCCACGGCCTCGGCCTGTACCAGGTAGAGGCCCGCGTCCTTCTGGGGCGTGACCGCCACGGTCAGGGTATAGTCCTTCTCGGGCAAGACCCTCTCCCCGGCCTTGACCTCCGTTTGAACGGACCGCTCCTCGCCGTTGTAGGCCAGGGTCAGCAGGCCCTCCGCCGCGTCCGGGATTCGGTCGGCGGCGCTCAGGTTCAGCTCCGTCAGCTCCGCGGGCTCGATGGTCACGCTCAGGCAGACCGGCTCGCCCTCTTCGGCGGCGCGGTACCAGACATGGTAGGTCCCGGCGTCCGTGCCCGTGGGAATTTCGGGGGAATAGTCGCTGATCGGGACGGTTTCGGCATTTTCGCCGAGGGCAAACGTGATGGAACTGTTCTCGCTGTACACCAGGTCCTGCTCGGTTCCGTCGTACTCGAGATCGTCCAGGGCCACCACGTCGGCCACGGTGAAGCCCACCTCCACGTCGTAGTCGTCCTCCACGTCGTAGTTCCCGTCCACGTCGGTACCACCGTCGTTGAATATCGCGACGAGCCGACATGTGCCCGGCTTCAGCGTTTTGAGAAGGTCTGCTTCGAGGACGATGCTCATCGTCTCGGTGTCGCCCTCATCATACTCGGAATTGTAGTCCTGGATCTCGGTGACATTCTCGCCGTCGTCCAGCTTCAGTGAGCGAAGCTGCTGCCAGATGGCTTCTTCGTCCGGCATCGTCCGGGTGAACTCGAATTCAAGGTCCTCCTCGCTGCCGGTCAGCCACAGGTTTTCATCGCTGTCAGAGCAATAGTAGTCCTGCATTTCCACCTCGTCGCCGTAGTCCACGTGGGACCAGTCCCGGCTGCAGAAGCGCGCCTGCACATACTTCTCCTCCCCTGTCGGCGAGGACACGACGAACCAGTCGCCCCAGTCGTGGCCCAGGGCCTCGATCACCTTAGTCTGGCGGCTCAGCTCCTTTTGGCACACGCCGCAATAGACCACTTCGTCATGGGAACCGGACTCCTCGCAGGTGGGCGCTTTCCTGTTCTCGACGACCGTCTCCCCGGACGCATGGCCCTTGGCGGGCTCAGTGACTTTGGTCTCGCGCCTCAGCTCCTCCTGACACACGGTGCAGTAGACCACCGCGTCATAGGAACCGGCCTCCTCGCAGGTGGCCCCCTTTTCGTTCTCATTGACCGGAGCCCCATTCGTGTGGCCCGTAGCGGACTCGGTGACGGTCTCGGAGACGCTGAAAGCAGGGTTTGTAAACACAGCCACATATACGGTCCTGCCCTCAAGGGTACAGGTCGGCGCCACGCGGTTCACTGCCACGTCAGCTGTCGTCTCCGTCTCCACGTGGGTCTTGTTTTTTTCGCAGAAGCGGGTTGCCGTCACGGAGGTATGGTCCTCCGCCCATTCATATTCGGGCTCGCCCCAATCGTGGCCGATGGCGGGGATGACGGTATCCTCTATGTCGATCTTCAGCAGATCGTAGATTTTGCCCGTCACCTCGTCGGTATAGGTCATGATGTCGGAATCGTCGACGCCCCCTGCTTCCTCGTCCGTCAGCTCCCTGTAGTGGCCATAGACCCTGCTCCCGTCGGGGCTGGTTCTCTTCCAGTATTCTCTATTGCCGGGCTCGGTGCAGGTGGCAGCCTTGGCATCCACCTTCACCAGATTGAACACATCATCGACGGGTATGGGCCTCGTCTCGAACGCATCGCAGTACACGCAGGTGCGCTTCTCCTCGCCCTCCTCGGTATCGGTCGGGGCTTTGGTCTGCACCCATTCGCCGAAGTCATGGCCCGTGGCGGGGATGACCGCGTCGCTCTCCTCCATCTCCAAAAAATCTTCATAAACCTCCCTGTATGCCAGGCGCAGCCCGCAGTCATTGCACTTATAGTGCTCCGATGCGCCGTCCGCGGTGCAGGTGACGGGCACGGCCGGCACATGCACCAGGTTTTCCATCTTGTGGGGCTCGATCAGCACGTGATCGAACTGCTGCCTGTCGACGCTTATGATGTAGCCTTCGCTGACCCTGCCGGCTCTGACACTGCCGTCAGGGCGAATCAACTTCACGCAATGGCCGTCGATCCTGATCGGGTTCGGAGAATAGAGCGGGTCGCTGCCCTTGGCCTCGAGGCTGGCCCCCCGCCGGATCACGATCGTTTCACTCTGGTCATGGCTGTACGAATACGCGCCGTAGTCTCCGCCGAGGGCATTGACCCGGCCCTTCTCGATGTCGATGTGCTTCGCCCGCAGCGCGGTTTGACCCGCCTTGACGGTGAGCGCGTCCGTGCCCGTGCCCGTCGCCTCGAGAATCAGCCGGCCGAAAAGCATATGAATGCCGTTTCTTTCCCGGCCGTTCTCCGGTTCAATGACGCCGGAGCCCTTTACCGTGAGCGCATCCATGCCCTCCGCGTAGATCATCCATCCATCGTGATGCCCCGCGATCGGGTCGGGGTTCTTCACGGTCAGCACATGCGCTTCCGGATCGTAGGCGAGCGTGCCGTCGCCCAGGATGTCCTTGCGGTTGACATAGTTCACCCGAACGCTGCCGACCCACAGGTTGAAGGCGTCCGCCCACTCGGCGATCACCACGATGTCGGTGGCGTTGAGGGCGATCTCACTGCCCGGCATGAACGTGCCCTGCCCCGGGACGCTCCAGCGTTCGAAGAGCTTGTCCACAGGCGCGTCGAAGGCGCAGTTCGGCAGGGAATAGGTCCCGTTCTTCAACGGCGCCAGCACGGGCGCCATCGTGCCGCTACCGCCGCCGGCCCGGAACGTGATGGTACAGGTGGGCTGGGCATAGCCGCAGACGACGCACCGGTATTGCTCATCAAAGGTGTGCGGCTCCTCGTCGCCGTAATGCGATATGCAGTTTTCGCAAATGGGGGTATGGCCGCTTTCCGAGATCTGATAGCTCTGGTTCACATGATCGCACGCCTCGATGCGCGCGTAGTGGTATTTCGGAGCCTCCAAATCCCGCTGCAGGCAGAAAGGCCTGTAATCCAGCGCGTCCCTGGAATCACCCAGCTTTACGCACAGGTGGTCGCCGAGTTCGAGCCTGTTCAGCTTGAGGCCCAAGGCCGCCGGACCTTTGCCACCTTTGGTCAGGTAGACCTTGGAGTCGCCGCCCCCCGCCAGCAGGGTCCCGCCGGTCATCTGCAGTGTGCCGCCAAAGATCACCAGCTCATTGTACATGGTAACGCCATTATCGCCAGCATATCCGACCGTAGTCGGCAGCCCGCCCATACCGACGCCGCCGCCGTAAAGGCCGCCAATGGCGGTGACGTCGCCGCCGGTGATGGTCACGTCCCTGGTGTAAGAAGTGGGCACCCAGCCTCTCGGGTTTGTTCTTGCCCTGCCATAGCCGGTCCCGATGCCGGCGCCTCTGTTCCCGCCCCTGGCATAGACCTTGCCGCCGTGAATGTATACTTTTTCGCCGTTGCCGCGACAGCCGCCGCCGATGCCCGCGCCGTTATCGCCGCCGATCGCGGTCACATTTCCTCCGTATATGGTCACTGTCGCGCCGCTGCCGCCGCCATCGTCGTATTTTCCGCCGCCGATGCCCGCGCCGTTAACGCCGCCCTTGGCGTTGACGACGCCGCCCCGGACGATCACGATGCCGCCGTTTCCCGCATAGCCGCCGCCGACGCCCGCGCCGTCTGCGCCGCCCTCGGCGATGACGGTACCATCGAAGACTTCGAGCGTGCCGCCGGTGCGGTCATAGCCGCCGCCGATGCCCGCGCCTTTCGCGCCGCCCACAGCCGTCAGCTTGCCGCCGTAGACGCTCACCTGGCCGCCGTAAGCCTTATAGCCGCCGCCCACGCCGGCGGCGTTCTTGCCGCCCCGGGCCTCGACCTCGCCGCTGCGCAGGATCAGCGTGCCGCCGCTTTCCTTGCTGTTGCCGCCGATGCCCGCCTTGTCCTCTTCCGCCGGACCGCAGACCAGCTTGCCGGTACCGCCCTTTTGGCACCAGATGGTCAGCTTCGACGACAGCTTGGAATCCATACGAATGCCCTGTACCAGCGTCAGCGTCGCGCCGTCGCAGAGGATCAGGTTCACGTCACCAACCACGGTGAGCCGGTTGGTGTCGTAGGTGGCGCTTTCCTTCACCGCATACCAGCCGTCCGACATTCCCCAGCCGGTTTCCTCTGTGAGCGTATCAAACGAAGTATACGCTTCGCGGCAACGGGTCATGCCGTGCTCGTCCACGTATTGGACCGCGTCGAATTCGACAGTAACGGCCTTCCTGGAGACCTCCTGGTCGCAGACCGCGCAGTAGACCACCTCGTCATAGCTGCCGTCCTTCCCATCTTTCGGCGCCACCACGTT
Source organism: Clostridia bacterium (assembly GCA_045637485.1). Classification (GTDB taxonomy): domain Bacteria; phylum Bacillota; class Clostridia; order Christensenellales; family Aristaeellaceae; genus UBA2862. The sequence goes on along the minus strand of JAZTZK010000263.1, from coordinate 4,574 downwards.
TTCCTCCACGTACTTCCCCGGGGTATGCCCGGTCGCGGGGAGCTTCACGTCCTCAGGCGCAGCTTCCTTCCTGCCGTCCCGGTCCAGGTAGACCTTTTTGCAGATCCTGCAGGTGAAATGCCGCTTTGCGCCGTCCTCCGTGCAGGTCGCGGCCACCGCCTCGGAGACCTCCATGTCATGAACGCACTCGGGAAAGTTGGTGATCCAGAGCTTCTTCGCCGTCTCTTCGGTCACATAATCCGACAGCACCCAGCCGTAGAACAGGCCGCGCTGGCTGAACAGGCCGTCCTCCCCATACAGTATGGGGTTGATGTGATCGGAGATTTCTTTGGGATCCTGTTTGATGACCACATTGGAGGAGGACTGCACCAGCATGCCGTGGCCGATGCGCATGGTGGGGTCGTTCGGCAGGCTCTCGCCGCCCAGCCCGCTGAAGATGCGCCTGACCCATAGCTCTTTTTCATCCTTCTTGACGTCGTAATGGTTTTCAAAGTAGAATCTCGTGTCGCCAATGGTCATCACCGGGCGTCCGTTTTCCCTGTCCACGCTGCTGCTGCCCCGGGAGCCGGAATAGATGGTGCCGTAGCCCACCTCGCCGGGATGCTCGCTGAGCACGACGATCTGGCCCCTGCATTCGCCCAGCGTGGGCAGGCTGGAAAAGTTGCCGCTGCCATAGAGATAGCTTTTGCCCGTGGCCGGGTTGGTCTTTCGGCTTTCCTTCTGAAAATGCTCCTTCAGGCGCTGGTCGACGATCGCATTTATTTCCTCGACCGTCTTTTTACTGTCGCCGCTCTCCCGGCACACGTTGATGATCACCGTCTCGGTGGGATGGCTGCGCAGGAATTCCTCGATATCCCCCAGCACATCATACAGGGAGATGGACATACCTGTGCCATTGTAGCAGAAGTAGCGCATATTAAATGCGCCTCCTGCCTGCCAGTCGCCGTGGATCAGCCAAAGGTTTTTATAATCATCATAGGTTACGTCGATGACAATCCCGTTTAGAATGTCGATCTCGTGGCAAAGCCTCAGATCAAAAAAGCGAATGCCGGCCTTCAGCTGCTCCTTGATTTTAAGGTTCTGGCATTTCGCATAATTCTGATAGTGCTGGGCCAAGGTGCCCACGGAAAGGGGGTTTGCCGTGGCGGAATCGTGGGTGCCCGGCAGGTTGATCTCGTAGATCGGCCGCCGGTCGTCGATCGCCGACATCCAGTTCGAGCCGTTCAGCTTCGAGGTGTCCACGGTCTCTGCCGGCGCCGCGTAGGCGGGCTCCTCGGTGACGACCTCGGTTTCCGATAGCTCGACCCCCTCGAGCCAGACCCCGCCCAATCCCGCCGCGTCCGACGTATCGTCGGGGGATGAAGCATCCGGTTCCTCCTCGATCTCTATATCCGCGGATGAGCGCTCATCCCCGGCAAATTCGATCTCAACATCCCCTTCGGCGAGAACCGCGGGCCAGCCCGGCATGCCCGGCACAAGCGCCAGGATGACGAGCAGGGCGATCCATACCACGCTGTTTTTTCTGCTGCCGCGCATCGATCAACAACCTCCATTCACCGATAGCCGCTTATACGCAGACAACCTCGGGCGAAACAACAATCAGTCGCCAACCCTGGGTTGCCGCATAAGCTCTATCCACACTGTATCATCTATGGCCAAGTCAAAAGTTATTTTATTATACCACAAGTATTTGACTATTGAAAGGCAGGAGCTGTTTTTTTCAGCCAAAAGACGCGGAAAAGGCTTGTGCGAACAACCAATACAAGAAGCGTACAGTAACGAGCGCGCAAACCTTTCCGCTACCCCTCCGGGGTTCGCCATAGTTTCCACGCTGGCGGGCGCTGTGGTCAACATCATACTGGACCTGATAAAATTTCCAAATACGACTGGGCGCCATTGCGCAGAAGCGCGCTTTGCTGTAAAATAATAACATGAGCAATGATGGACGACCTGCAGACAGACCGGAGAAACGCTAAAGGAGATGGCGAAATGAGAGAAGCAAAGGAATTCTGTACCTGCACGGATACCAGGTGTCCATGCCATCCGATCAACCATGACCAGGGCTGCAATCTCTGCATTCTGAAAAACCTGAAGCAGAAGGAGATCCCCAGCTGCTTCTTTCATGACATCGATTGTGAGAAACCCACGCCTGACTGGCACTATCAGGACTTCTCTGCCCTGGTGGAGAAGGCAAAAATCGAAGGGAAACTGTGATGAGTGAGAAATGGAAATGCCCTAAATGCGGCAGGGCGTTCAGCAGGCAGAATCAGGATCATTATTGCATTAAGCCTCAGAACATCGATGAATACATCGCCTCGCAGGACGAGGCGGTGCGCCCCAGGCTTCAGGAGCTTCGCGCCATTATACGTGCCGCCATCCCGGATGCGGAGGAGCGCATATCCTGGTCGATGCCCACATTCTGGAAGGGCAGGAACATCATCCACTTCGCCGCGTCGAAGCAGCACCTCGGCCTGTATCCCGGCGGCGAGGCGACGTCGGTTTTCTCCGAAGAATTGCGGGGCTGGGACGTGAGCAAGGGCACCATCCGCATCCCCTGGGATCGGGAGCTGCCCGAGGCGCTGATCCGGAAGCTCGCCCGGTGGTGCTGTGAGAAGTACGCGAAGGCGTGAAGCCGCCGTTCAGCCGAAAGAAGTTGTAAGCAAAGGGGAGAGGGAATATGTTCTGGGACAGGGTGGCATCGGTCTATGACCTGTTCGAGGATGTCTATAGCAGGAAGGTCTATCGGGGGACGGGCCAACGAAGGAAAACAAATCGGGATTTGTGGAGGTTGCGATGAAGAATTATACACAGGTATATGTTAAAAATAGTTTTAAAGCAGCAGAAACATACTGCAAAGCTTTTGGAGCAGAAATAACTCGTGCGTTTAAAAACGAAGATAACACTGCTTATGAGCACTGTGAGCTATCTGTAAACGGGGAAGGTTTTTTGGCATTGGCAGAAGCGAAAAATCCTTGTGATATAGATGTAGTACATAAATACAAGTGGGAAACTATGACCTTTAACGTTTTTGAAATGGGCACAGAAGAAGTTGTTTATAATGCCTTTCAAGTTTTGAGCGACGGGGGCGTAATTATCGAACCTATCGGAGAACTTCCATGGAGTAAATGTTGTGCCACCATTATTGATAAATATGGTGTGTGCTGGTGGATATCAATTTAACAGATTCCAGTTTATTGCGAGAGTAAAAATGAATGTTAAAATCGATATTCGACGGCATCCCCTATGACGGCAGCATTGTCAATATGGGCCTCAAGAATGAAGACGGATCGATCTGCTATATCATCGGGGTATTGAAGGCGATCCGTAAAGCCCTGAATAAGGCGGATGGCGATACGATTCATGTGATCATTGAGGTTAGAGCATCTCAATAGTTCTTGGATGCAGCATGGAAAGCCTGCTTGAGAAATTAAAAAACAGTCCTTGGAAGCGCCCATCAAACAACTATGACTTAACACAACGTTTGCATTTTTATGTGCTCATATCCCTGGACCAATCCCATGATCGACGAAAGATACGGTCCCTTTGCCGCTGATTAAGGGACCTGATCCAAACTTTAACCCCTCAAGGCGGCGGTCACCTTCGACGCCAGTTCCCCCATTCTCGCATACATCCATTCCCCGGGACAACTTTTATTGGCAAACCAGCGATGGACAGAAAGTACCATCTCGGACTGTGCCGGGTTGTAAATCAAAGTTCGCTCCTTATCCGCAAACCACAGCAGCTTTTTCTTGCCGTAGCGCCTGCAGATATCGATGCAGAGGTTGATGAGCGCAGCATAGGCCTCGTCCCGGAAAGCGTAGGGCGCTGTGTTATCAGAAGCGACTTCAATGGTAACCGCCCTATGGTCGTTTTCCCAGCTGGAAGTGCACCAGGAGCGATTCTTTTCCTCTACAACGAGGGCAATGCGCCCGTCATAGCCTATGCTGTAGTTGCAGCTTGCCTTCCTGCTCAATGGGGCAAAGATTGCTCCGATCTGTTCTGCGTTTGCCTGGCAGACCGCGCAATGGGGCGTGATCCGATCAATCCGGCATATCCTCTGCCCGGAATGGTTCGGGCTCAGAATGGCGCAGGACACGAGGCTGCTGTTGGTATACTTCATGAAAGCGATTCTCTCCTGTCTGTATGTCGTATGTGGCCGTATTCATTGAACAGGGCCAGGGTCTCGTCCCCGCCGCCCCGACACATGTATTCCGCCTTTCCCCACTTCCATATTAACCCGGCGCGTTCCCAAAATCAAGCATGCACAGAAAAAAGGGTCTGACATGCTTGAAGACCCCCCTTGAAAGGCATTGAAAAATATGGGATAATTGGGGTGTCTCATGAGAGAACAATCATTATACGAGGAGGATACAGAGATGAGCGACGTTTCAGCAAAGATCGGTGCCGCGCCCGACTATTCCCGGAAGGAATGTTGGAATCATATTCCGGAGATCACCAAGGATGTCGATACGTTCTATATTTTCGCCACGGATTACATCATGTCAAGCTTTGAAGAGGGCGCTTCCGATTACGCGACGCTCGACAACCCTGAGATGCTGGAAGGCGCGAAGCTC
>JAZTZK010000262.1:0-4163 GCA_045637485.1 Clostridia bacterium | reverse complement strand
CGCTCCGCCAGCGGGCTCAGTACCGCGTTGGCGCGCACCACGTAGCCCACCTCCATGATGCTGTTGGGGTTGTTGGTGTCGGCTTCGTAGGGCACGGCGATGAAATCGGAGCCGTTCAGTTCTTCGCAGATGATCCCCGAGCACAGGGTATAGCCGTTCAGGCCGGTCATCAGGTTCAGATTGGTGGCGCGGTCGGTGACCTTGATGCTCTGGGGATATTCGTTTGTGCTGAGTATCTCCTCGGCAAAGTAGAAGGAGCTCTCATCCCCCTGCTCAAAGGACAGGCAGGGATAGGGTGCCAGGTCGTCAAATGAAATGGATTCGCGGCCTGCCAGCGGGTGACCCTTCCACAGGTAGACATAGGCGTTGCAGTTGATCAGGTGGTGAAAGGTCAGGCCGTGGCTGCGCAACAGCTTCAGCATGGCCTTGCGGTTGAAGTCGCTGAGATAGAGTATGCCCAGCTCGCTGCGCAGGCTGGCCACATCGCCGATGACGGCCAGGGTCTTGGTTTCCCGTATGGCGAATTCATACTTGGCCACGTCGTAGGCCTTCACCATCTCCACGAAGGCCTTGACCGCGAAGGAATAGTGCTGGCAGGATACCCCGAAGCGCTGCTTGCGCTCTCCCGCCTTGCCATACTTCTCCAGCAGGTTCAGGTACTGGCCGTAGACCTGGCGGGCATAGGGCAGGAAATCCGCCCCCTCCGCCGTCAGCGTCACACCCCGTGCCGTGCGATTGAACAGCGCGATCCCCAGCTCCTTCTCCAGCTCCTTGATGGCGCTGGTCAGCGAGGGCTGGGACACGTACAACTTTTCCGCGGCCCGGTTGATCGAACCGATTTCAGAGATGGTGATGATGTAATTCAGCTGCTGCAGCGTCATGGGCATGCCTCCCTACTTGAATTCCCCGGCGAGCGCCGCGATGTACTCCGGACCGGTGCCGCAGCAGCCTCCGATGATGTCCGCGCCGGCGTCCACCAGCTTTTTCATCGACGCCAGGAACTGCGGGGGCGTCATGTCGTAGTGGGCGACGCCCTTATCGTCCATCACCGGTATGCCCGCGTTGGGCTTGACGATGAGCGGAACCTCGGCCACGGCCTTCATGGACGCCACCACGGCCTCCAGCTGGTCCGGGCCCACGGAGCAGTTCAGCCCCACCGCCGAGACACCCAGCGCCTGCAGGGTCTCCACCGCCTCCACCGCGCTGCCGCCCAGCAGCAGGTGGCCGTCCGCCTCCATGGTCAACGTGCACATCACCGGCAGGTCGCACACCGACCGCGCCGCCTCCACGAAGCAGGTACATTCGTCGATGGACAGCATCGTCTCGGCGCCCAGCAGGTCCGCGCCCGCCGCGACGACGGCCTCGATCTGCTCCCGGTACACCTCCAGTAGCGCCTCATAGCTCATGTCGCCGACGGGCTCGAGCCGCCTTCCGACGGTGGTGAAGTCCCCCGCCACCAGCGCCCTTCCGCCCGCGGCCTCCCTGGACAGCCGCACCAGCCCCGCGTTGATCTCCGCAAGCCGGTTTTCCATGCCGTGCATCGCAAGGCCGATCCGGTTGGCGGTGAAGGTGGGCGCGTAGATGATGTCGCTGCCCGCCGTCACGTAGGCACGTTGGAGCGCCTGGATCACCTCCGGGTGCTCATAGGCCCATATATCCGTCGAAACGCCCACCGGCATGCCCCGCGTGCGCAGCTGGGAGCCCGTCGCCCCGTCCAGCAGCACGATTCCCCGCGCGACACGCGCGTCAAATTCAGCTCTCGTCATGGTTATCCTCCTTTATCGCAACAGCGCCTTTACCCTCTGATACGTCGTCGCGTCCAGCAGGCACACCACCCGGGTGCCCGCATCGGTGTATTCCTCCTCCAATACCTGCCCCTTGCCGTGGATCAGCGACAGCACGCCGCCCTTGTCGTAGGGAATCAGCAGCTCGGCCCTATGGCGCATGGCGGCAATCCGGCGGGAGATCTCGGCCTTCAAGGCGTCCAGCCCCCAGCCCTGCTTTGCGGAGATCAGTATCGCGTCGGCGGGCTCGATCATGCCGGTGACGTTCACCCGGTCGGCCTTGTTCAGCGCCTCGAGCACGGGTTTGTCCCCGGCCCCCAGGTCGTTGAGCACCTCGAACACCGTTGCCCTCTGTTGGGCGTAATTGGCGCTGGACAGGTCCGACACCACCACCAGCAGGTCGGCATACAGCGCCTCCTCCAGCGTGGATCGGAAGGCCTGCACAAGTTGGTGGGGCAGCTTGCGGATGAAGCCCACCGTGTCCACCACCAGGCAGCGGCGGTTTTCCGGCAGCTCTACCTGGCGCATCACCGGGTCCAGGGTGGCGAACAGCTTGTCCTCCACCAGCACGTCCGCCCCGCTCAGCGCGTTCAGCAGCGTGGATTTGCCCGCGTTGGTGTAGCCCACCAGCGCCACCGTGGTCTGACCAGTCTTCTCCCGGCGGGCGCGGCGCAGATCCCGCTGCTTCTTGATCTGGCTCAGCTGGCCCTCCAGGTCGTCGATGCGGCGGCGGATGCGACGGCGATCCACCTCCAGCCGAGTCTCGCCGGGGCCTCGGGTGCCGATGCCGCCGCCCAGGCGGGAGAGCACCGTGCCCATGCCCTGGAGACGGGGCAGGCGGTACTTCATCTGAGCCAGCTCCACCTGTAGCTTACCCTCTGCGGACTGGGCCCGCTGGGCGAATATGTCCAGGATCAGCGCCGTCCGATCGATGACCCGCACGCCCAGTATGTTCTCTAAATTTTTCTGCTGCGCCCCGGTCAGCTCGTCGTCCAGTATCGCCAGATCGATCTCCATCGCCTGGCACACCAGCGCCAGCTCCTCTGCCTTGCCGCTGCCGATGTAGGTGGCGGAATCGGGCCTCTGCCGGTTCTGTATGACCCGGGTGATCACCATGGCCCCGGCGGTCTCCGCCAGCGAGGCCAGCTCGTCCAGCGATTCCTCGGAATCGGTGGAGATCAGCATGACCTTCTCGGCCTCCTCCACGATGCCGCCCATCTCAATGGCCTGCTTTACACGGTCCTCGGCCAGCTCGATCTCCTTCAGCCACAGCTGCTGGGGAATGCGTCCGGGCTTGACCGGGCCCTTGACGACGATGGAAAAATTGTCGTACGCCATCTCGCCCAGGAACGCCGCGCTGATGCCGGTGCAGCGGCCCTCCCCCACGCCCACGGCGCACATGCTGTCGAAGCGCAGCAGGCGCAGGGCCTGCAGGTCCACGTCGGAAAGCCGCGATTCCCCGCCCGGATGGGTGTGGATACAGCGGAAGCCGGACAGCCGGTCCAGGTTGCGGCGCAGGTGCAGCTCCGGCAGGGCGATGGAGCCGATGCTGCCGATGGCGATCTCCAGCACCGTGCCGTCCCTGCCCAGGTAGACCAGCATTTCCCGGTTCAGCAGATCGGTATAGCGCACAAGCAGGTTGAGCAGTCGGTCCGGCAGGTAATCCGCCCTGCCGAACTCAGCGTCGTACAGCTTTTCCAGCTCGTTGAGCGTGCTCTCCCGGATGCCGGTCAGGTTGCCTTGAATCATGCAATGCCCTCCCACAGGGTGATTTCTCAAACGCGCCATCCCCACGTGAAGGATGGCGCGTAAACAATATACTATGAAAACCGGGGAATGTCAACCGCTTCAGGAAATCCGGTGCGATTGCAGGGATGACAACGGTTACAGCCCAGCGTCCTGATTATTCGGAACCCCTCCGCCTCGCTTCGCTCGGCACCTCCCCTTTCAGGGTAGGCTTTTGGAGGTTGCCTCCCCTGAAAGTCCTAAAGGACTCGCTTCGCGTCGGGGAGGTGGCCCCGCCACAGGCGGGGTCGGAGGGGGTCCACCGTGTGGACCCTGAGCTGTAACGGACAACGGGGTGCGCATTTAGTCAGCCGCGACCTGTAAAACCGCAGGATACCCGGCGAGTAATCAGGGGTTTTGCGGATTGCGGTTGGCTGACAGTCTCCCGTTGGAGCGCCGCCCGTTTGCGCGGTTTAAACGTACCGCACCTCGTCCTCTTCCTCGGTCCTCGGCTTCTCACCCTTTGCCAGGCGCTCGCGGTAGTCCTGTATGGCGGCGTGCAGGGCCTCCTCGGCCAGCACGGAGCAGTGCACCTTCACCGGCGGCAGACCGCCCAGGGCCTCCATGACCATCTTGTTGGTCACCTTCTCGGCC
>JAZTZK010000261.1:0-3869 GCA_045637485.1 Clostridia bacterium | reverse complement strand
TCCAGCATCCGCAGGGGCATGTTGGGGTTGAAGGTGGACTGCTGCTCGTACAGGCTCAGCTGGTCGGCGATGATGAAGGCCACGTCGTTGTGCATGCCCATGTACAACACCTGTTGGATGGTCTCGATGGAGATATCGTCGGGGTTGTCGTAATGGGTGCCGTTGATGGCGTTGTACAGGCTGAGGGTCCACTCCTTGTGGGCTTCGTTGCCGAAAACGAAGGAGAAGAGCCGGTCCTTGTATTCCGGGCTGCCTTCGGCCATGGGCGTCACCTCCTCCACGATCTTATTTTACCACGCTCGGGGCGCAAAGACAAGTCCTTAATGTGGGGGATGGTTTGTTTTCCCGTCCCGGTGTCACGCCGGACGCCGCGCCGGAACAAAATTCCCCGCGGAAATAGAATTGTGACAAAATTGTCATTGCCTTTGGGGTGTAAATCGTATATAATAATTTGTTGGAAGAACAGTTGAGGGAGGTTATTGCATGAGCAAAGTCGTTGTGGTGGATCATCCCCTTGTACAGCATAAACTGACCCTGATGCGCGATAAGGATTGCGGCAACAAGGATTTTCGCCAGCTGCTGGAGGAGATCACCATGCTGATGGGTTATGAGGTCACCCGTGATCTTCCCATGGAGGAGATTGAGATCGAAACCCCCATCAAGAAGTGCAAGTCGAAGATCATCTCGGGCAAGAAGCTGGGCATCGTGCCGATCCTGCGCGCCGGGCTGGGCATGGTCAACGGCATGCTTAACCTGGTGCCCACGGCGAAGGTAGGGCATATCGGCCTTTACCGCGATCCCGAGACCCACAAGCCCGTGGAATACTACTGCAAGCTGCCCTACGACGTGGCCGAGCGCGACCTGATCGTGGTAGACCCGATGCTGGCCACCGGCGGCTCCTCCGTGGCGGCCATCGACTTCATCAAGCAGCGCGGCTGCAAGTCCGTCACGCTGATGTGCCTGGTGGGCTGCCCCGAGGGCGTGGAAGCCGTGCAGGCGGCGCACCCGGACGTGGACATCTACATTGCCGCCATCGACGAAAAGCTGAACGAGAACAAGTACATCGTGCCCGGCCTGGGCGACGCAGGCGATCGCCTGTACGGCACGAAGTAACTGATTGCCTAAGCAAAGGACCCGCGCGCATGGGGTGTGTAACGTCACGGCGCGCGGGCCGATTTATGTTTCCCGGAGGTATTTATGCCAGAATATGTAATCCCCTCCGCCGAGCTGCGGGCCAGGGTCGCCCTGGAAAAGCACCGCTTTCACAACACCCATAGCCTGGGGCAGAACTTTCTGCTGTCCGAAAGTTTAATCGGGCAGCTGCTGGACAAAGCGGCACTCTCGCCGGAGGACTGCGTGCTGGAGATCGGACCCGGCGCGGGGCTTATGACGGCGCTGTTGGCCCGGCGATGCAAGCGCGTATTGGCGGTGGAGCTGGACAGGGGACTGGAACTGGTGCTGGGCGAAGTGCTGTCGGATTGCGACAACGTCCGGATTCACTATGATGATATACTCAAAACCGACGTGACCGCGCTGACGCGGTGGGAATTCGACGGCGGTGATTACCGCGTGGTGGCGAACCTGCCGTACTACATCACCGCGGACATCCTGCTGAAGCTGACGGCGCTGCCCCAGACGCCCACGGACATCTGCATCATGGTGCAGCGGGAGGCCGCAGAGCGGATCATGTCCGAGCCGGGCGGCAAACAGTGGTGCGCCCTGGCGGCAGAGCTGCAATACTACGGGCAGCCGAGGGTGCTGGCCGAGGTGCCGGCAGAGGCCTTCGACCCGCCGCCCCACGTGACCAGCTGCTTCATACGGATCGAACGGCATGAGACGCCCGTCGTAGCGCCGAAGGACGAACGGCTTTTTCGCAGGCTGATCCGCGCCGCCTTCGCCATGCGCCGCAAGACCCTGGCCAACAATCTGAAGGCCGCCTTCGGGCTTGACCAGCAGCAGGCGAAGGCCGTCCTGGCGGCGGCGGGCGTGGACGAGCGGGTGCGGGGAGAAGCCCTGGACCTCCGGGAGCTGTGCCGGGTAGCCGACGCCGTCTCCGAAATCACCGGATAATACCCGGGGATATATTGCAATCTGCGTCGGAATATGTTATGATATGATTAAAGGACGGTGAGGCGGGTGGAGATGCAGCAAGAGTTGCGCTCGGAACGGTTTTTGAAGCTCTACCGCAAGCTGGAGAGCCTGCTGGAGAAGCGCTACAGCGACAAACGGATCTCTTCGGGCAGCGTGGTCATGGAATACCTTCACGACCCGGACAGCGCGCCCTGTCGGGCAGACCTGGACATGTGCCGCGAGATACGAAACCTGCTGACCCACAATGACGATGTGGACGGGCAGCCGGTGGTGGAGCCCTCCGAGGGGGTCGTGGAGCTTCTGGTTGGAATCGTGAATTATGTGCAGCGGCCGCGCCTCGCGGTGGATTGCGGCACGCCGGGGGACAGGATCATGTTTGCCCATCCCAACGATTCGGCGCTGGATGTGATGCGCCACATGATGCGCATGGGCTATTCCCATGTGCCCGTGCGGGATAAGAGGGGGCTGGTGGGCGTGTTCAGCGCCGCAGCCCTGATGAGCTTCGTGGGCGACAGGGGCTTCGCCGGCCTTGGGGACGATCTGCGCATCGGCGACCTGAAAAAGGCATTGAACGTGGATAACGAACGCACCGAAGACTACCTGTTCTTTGATCCCACCATCACATTGACCGCGGTGCGCAAGGCATTTGAAAAGCGGAAGGGGCCGAATCGCCGCCTGGCGGTGGTATTTATCACCGAGGACGGCGGGCAGCATTCCCAGGTGCTGGCGATGCTCACGCCCTGGGACGCGTTGAAAGACAGACATTAGGGGGAACCCGTATGGAACAGAACAAACCGACAATGGCCAAGGTCAAGATCGAGGTGAGGCCCGTAAACGTCGGCATCAACTACGCCATGGAGGAGCTTCGCCGGGAGTATGCCCAGATCAAGGGCATCTACGAGGCGGCGATTCGAGAGATCAACGCCCGCCTTCAGACGCTGGACAGCGAGTTTTCCTTCAAATACATGCACAATCCGATCCACCACATGGAGAGCCGGGTCAAGAACCTGGGCAGCATCGTGCGGAAGCTGCACAGCATGGGTTATCCCATTTCCATATCATGCGCGAAGAAGACGCTGCACGACATCGCGGGGGTGCGGGTGGTGTGCCGATATGTGGACGACATCTACCGCATCGCGGACCTGCTGCTGGCCCAGGACGATATTTCGCTGATCCTGGAGAAGAATTACATCAAGAACCCCAAGCCCAACGGCTACCGGAGCCTGCACATCGTGGTGGACGTGCCGGTATACGTGTCCCAGGGCAAGCTGTTCATACCCGTGGAGATACAGATCCGAACCGTCGCCATGGACTTCTGGGCCACGCTGGAGCACGGCATACGCTACAAGGCCCCCGCCGAGGTGCCCCAGTCCATTGTGGACGAGCTGCGGGCCTGCGCCGACGTGATCACCGAGACCGACTACAAGATGCAGGAGATATTCAAGGCCCTGCAAATGGTGAACGACAAGGCCGACGAGACCCCGGAGAGCATCATGGAGGCCGAGGGAGACAGAAAGCAAGAAGAACGATCAGCCAATCTGAGCTGACACGTCGGCAAGCAACACCTGAAAAAGCCTTCCCCAACCGGGCAACACTGTCAACTTAAGGAGCGGCTTCTCCAAAAGCCTTCCCCTCTGGGGTAACACTGTCAACTTAAGGCAAGAAAGGACTAACAAGAGGGCCGTTGCGATTGAGAAAATTTGACACCGGGATGAGAACGGGTTCTAGGTTTGTTTTTCCCCTTTCTGTCGTAACGAAAGACGTTTTTGAGAGAGCAG
>JAZTZK010000260.1:0-2412 GCA_045637485.1 Clostridia bacterium | reverse complement strand
GGGCAAGGTCTGGATCCATTCCGGCGGCACGCGCACCTCGGGCGGCATCTTTGGCGAGCAGGACCCGTTCCTCGAGGCCATGGCGGACGCGGCGAAGGGCGTCGATGGGGCGATGGGCGACAGTATCGTCTATATCAGCGTTCTGAACCGGCTGTCTGTGGACTGTGACTGCGACGGCAGTCCCGCCGAGCCGGACATGCACGACATCGGCATACTGGCGTCCACCGACCCGCTGGCCATCGACCAGGCGGCCATTGACCTGGTCTACACCATGCCGGACAGCGAAAGCCTGATTCGCCGCATCGAGAGTCGAAACGGCCTGCACACGCTGGAAGCCGGGGAAGCGGTCGGACTGGGCAGCCGACAGTATCGCCTGGTCATCCTCGGTGACTGACCGTGTGGAGCTGGATTCATCGGAAAGCCGTTTATCTGTGTTACTACCTGGACATCCGGATCCGGCAGATCGCGCCGTGCTGGGCGCTGGGCAGCGCCGTCTCCGTCTTTGGCAAGCGGACCATTCACGGCGCGTATGCCAGTATCGGGTAGAAAAACATGGGCAGGATGGGCGTGATCCCCGCCAGCCTGCTGGGCATCGCGTCGCCCCTGTGCATGTACGGCACCATTCCCATCGCCGCCTCCTTCTCGGAGCGGGGCGTGAAGGATGACTGTCTGGCGGCCTTCATGATGTCGAGCATCCTGCTGAACCCGCAGCTGCTCTTCTACAGCGGCACGCTGGGCCGGACGGCGGTCATCATCCGCTTCGTCAGCTGTTTCCTGTGCGGATGTGCAGCGGGCGTGATGATCCGCCTGCTGTACAGCGGCAGGGGCAAATCCTTCTTCGACTTTACGGGCTTTCGCGAGGGAGCGAGCCGGGATACTGATCCCAACCTCCTGCTGCGGTTTCTGAAGAACGTCTGGCGGAACATCCGCGCGACCGGCCCCATGTTCGCCCTGGGCATTCTGCTGACGGCGCTGTACCAGATCCATGTGCCCGGAGACTTTGTCAGCGGCCTGTTCGGCAGGCGCAACGGCTTTGGCGTGCTGATGGCGGCGACGATCGGCGTGCCCGTCTACATGTGCGGCGGCGGCACGATTCCGCTCTTGCAGCAGTGGCTGGCGGACGGCATGAGCATGGGCAGCGTCGCCGCCTTCATGATCACTGGCCCCGCGACCAAGATCACCAACCTGGGCGCGATGAAGATCGTGCTGGGCTGGAAGCGCTTTCTGCTCTACCTTTTGTTTTCCATGATTTTTGCCTGGGGCATGGGGATGATTGTGGATATGATTGTATAGCGATACAATGACGGGTCATCGTCGTGCATCGCAAAGAATCAGTCGTTCCAGCAGAGTAGGGAGCAATATACCTATTGAAGCGAACCATTAAGGGGAGGCAAATCGAATGGACCCAATGAAGGAGCCGCGTCCTTTGATGGAGACCAACGTCTACAGCGTGAAGGGCCGCGTGCTGGTGACGGGCAGCTGTCTGCCGGAGGTGGAGCCTTGTGCCTTTGCCCGCCTGGCGGCTCAGGCCGACCAGGTCTATTCGCTGTGCCTGGAGGCGACCCACATCAACATGGCGGTGACGAAGCTATGATATACACGAACTGCCTACGCCGCATGAAGGCTCCTGACGGCCAGGGACGCAACACGCAAAGACGCATCCCTCCCAATTCCGGTTTGAGAGGATGACCTAGGGCTCACATGTGCTGCGAAAAATATGGAATGAACATAATGCAAAGTCGGGATCTGTGGAGGCATGAGGTTTTCGGATGGAGAAACTATCCAAACAAGAAGATGTCAGGTTTTCGCTGTAGAGATTGTTGGAGTAATCACAGGCCACGGTGAAAGGAACAAGAGAATATGAAAGACTTCAATTCGTATTTTGAATCGATTCCTGAGTTAGAAACAGCGCGGTTGCGATTAACTGCATTTACAAGAGAAGATATGGACGCTTATTTTGACATATTGAGAGATCCTAAAGTGCAAAAATACCTTGGAGGAGGCGTTCCGGTTTTTGACAAAGAGCCGCATATCAGCAATTGGCTGAGGAATATAAACGATCGGCTGTTGAAAAGGAAGATTGTTTTTACCTGGTGTATAAGGGACAAAGAAAGCAATCGGGTGGTTGGCCGTATTGATTTGGGAGGCTTTGTAAAGAAAACAACAGCTGAGATTTCGTATCACCTGTCAAGTGATTTTTGGGGTCGTGAGATCGCCACAGAGGCCGTAGAAAGGGTGACAAGGTTCGGCTTGGATGAGCTGGGACTTGCGAGAATACAAGGCCTTGTCAGGATAGAGAATCAAGCATCCATTCGCGTATTGGAAAAGAATGGATATCTCAGGGAAGGCTTGCTGCACCATTATCCTTTCGGGCGTGAATTTCATGATGTGGTGATGCTTGCAATCGTCAGA
>JAZTZK010000259.1:0-4789 GCA_045637485.1 Clostridia bacterium | reverse complement strand
TCTTACACACAAAAACCAAGGCGGCCCCGCGCGGGATGGATAACGCACCCGGCCCGGCGACGGGCAGCTGCGCCCATATAAAACAGACTTCAGTCTCGCAAAACAGACTGTGGTTGGCTGGTTACGCGGCGACATCGGCTTCGAAGCCCGCCTTCAGCAACGCGTCGATGGCCTGTATGATCTCGGGGTTTTTGTATTCCATGCCGTACAGCCCGTAGCTCAACGTGAAGGAGAAGTTGTCGGCCAAGGTCTCCTCCGGGTCAATGACGTATTCGGTATTTCGCCCGAACACGTCCCAGAAGTTGGCGGCGTCGTCGAAGGTGTACATGGTGGACATGTCGTCGATGGGCACCAGGCCGATCACCTCGTCGGTAAAGAAGGAATCGCCCTCCTTCTCAAATGGCTTCGCGGTGGTGAACAACACCACGCAGTTCGTCGGCGTGCCGTTGATGTCAAAGACAGCGTAGGAATTATGGTGCTCCACGTCCGGGTTGGAGATCATCCTTTCCCGAATCTCCGGGGCGAATTCGTAATCGTCGTCCACGACGGTGAAGCCCAGTATGCCGTACATCGCCGCGCGGAAATCGGGGTGGTTGCGGGTCAGGCAGTGGAACAGCTCGTGGGCGATGATGGCGTCGAATTTTGCCCGCAGGGCCGAATCGCTTGCGGCGGAAAGGACTTTTTGGATCCGGTTTGCGCCGATGTAGATCTGCGTGCCATGGGTATAGGCGCCGGCGTTGCATTCCTCGGCCATGGTGGTCTTGGCGAACACAATGTCGTCCGTCGGCGGCAGGGCATAGCCCCGCTCGGCGCAGGTATTCTCAATCCGGGCCATCGCCTGGTCGATCCGCGCCTTCTCGGCGTCGGTGAAGTCCCGGGTCTGGGCCGCCGCGAAGGCCTCCAGCTCTTCCAGCGTGCCGCCCAGCTTCTGCAGGCGGAAGTTCAGGTCGTTCTGGGTCATGTCTTCGTAGTAATCCCGGTTGGACAACAGCAGCCGGGCGGCCTCGTCAGCGTCGGCGAACCGGTAGCCCAGTACCGCGCCCTCAGCCATGCAGGCGGGGAGGAGCAGCAGGGCGACGATCAGCGCGATAATCCTGTTCATGGGCACAACCTTCTATAGAATATGGTCCGGTGAAGGTGAAACACCGGGCGCAGGGAAGACCTGGAAAGACCGACCGAGGAAATGCCGCGCGGTCACGCGGTATTTCCTCAATCGTGCGGTATTGCCTTATTTCTCGATCAGCTGGGTCAGCAGCGCGTTGCTGCGCTTCAGGAAGTCCACCATCCTGTCGGCCACCAGGGGCTGGCGGGCCATCTCGGCCAGGTCGGCCACCTGGGCGCAGACCGTCTCGGTGCGCTCGTTTTCCTCGGCGTCCTGCAGCCACTTCACCAGCGGGTGCTTGTCGTTGAGCACCAGGGTGCGCTTCTCGGGCAGCTTCATGTCCATGCCGCCCCAGCGGCTGGACATCTCGGTGAAGCGCCGGTTCTGCTCGTCCACGGTGATCATCGAGATCAGCGCGTCGTCCTTGAAGGGCTTCAGCTGCACGTCCACGGTGTCGTCGCCCATGGCCTTGCGGAACAGGCCCTCCAGCTTCGCCCGGGCCTCCTCGCTGACCTCGCCCGCCTCTGTGAGGCTGTCGGCAGCGGCGTCCACGCGCTTGAAGCTGACCTTGCCGTCCCGCTCGGTGTACTCCAGGAAGCTGATGAAGTTGTTGTCGATCAGCGTGTTCAGCAGGATCACGTCCCGGCCCTGGTCGTTGTACAGCTTGATCATCTGGGCCTGGCGCTTCTCGTCGCTGGCGTAGTAGACCACCTTGTCCTCGCCGTCCGGGCAATTCCTGTTGAGGTACTCATCCAGGGTGACGTATTCGCCACCGGTGGTCTTGTAGATCAGGGCGCTCTTGACGCGATCATAGAACTTCTCGTCCTTGATGCAGCCGTACTTCACGAAGGGGTGGATGTCGTCCCAGTAGCGCTGGTAATCCTCCCGCTTCGTGTTGAACTCGCTGACCAGACGGTCGGCCACCTTGCGGGTGATGTAGGCGGCCATCTTCTTGACGTAGCCGTCGTTCTGCAGGAACGAGCGGGACACGTTCAGCGGCAGGTCAGGGCAGTCGATGCAGCCCTTCAGCAGCAGCAGGAATTCGGGGATGACCTCCTTGATGTTGTCGGCCACGAACACCTGGTTGTTGTACAGCTTGATGACGCCCTCGCTGGCGGTGAACTCGTTCTTGATGCGGGGGAAGTAAAGTATGCCCTTCAGGTTGAAGGGGTATTCCGCGTTCAGGTGGATCCAGAACAGCGGCTCCTCGTAGTCGTTGAACACCTTGTGGTAGAATGTCTTGTATTCCTCGTCGGTGCACTCGTTGGGCCGTTTCATCCACAGCGGATGGGTGTCGTTGATCTGCTGGGGCTCCGGCGCCTTCTTCGGTTCCTCGCCCTCCTTGGGTTCTTCGGGCACGACGACCTCGCTGACGAAGATGGGCACGGGCATGAAGGCGCAGTGCTTCTCCAGCGTGCTGCGCAGCGTCCACAGGTTCAAAAAGTCCTTGTCCGCCTCGTCGATGTAAAGCGTGATGGCCGTGCCCCGCTCGGCGCGGTTCGAGGGCTCGATCTCGTACTCCATGCCGTCCTCGCTCGTCCAGCGCACGGCGGGGGCGTCGGTATAGCTCCTGGAGTCGATGACCACCTTGTCGGAGACCATGAAGGCGCTGTAGAAGCCCAGGCCGAAGTGGCCGATGATGCCCGCACCCTCGCCCTTGCTCTCCTCGGTGTATTTGGTGATGAAGTCGGTCGCGCCGGAGAAGGCCACCTGGGCGATGTACTTGACGATCTCCTCCTCGGTCATGCCGATGCCGTTGTCGATGAAGGTCAGCGTGCCCTTCTCCTTGTCGGTGATGACGTCGATCCGGTCCGGGGCCTCGTCACCCTCGGCCTGGCCGTTGTTCACCAGCCAGCGGAACTTGCGAATGGCGTCGCAGCCGTTGGCGACCAGCTCGCGCACAAAGATGTCCTTGTCAGAATACAGCCACTGCTTGATGACCGGCATGATGTTCTCGGCATTTATCGAAACGGTTCCCTTTGTCATATTCTTACCTCCGAATTCCGTTCAAGCCGCCTTTTCCATGATGAAGGCGGCTGTTTAAACTGTGTTCACACGCTTAATTATAATCTGAATCGTCGGGTTGTCAAGGGATTTTTAGCACTCAATGGCGTAGAGTGCTGATAAATCTGTGTTACGCAACCAAAAATACAGCAAATTCAACTGACGGTTGCTTGCAAATGTTGGTTGAATGTGCTATTTTGTAAACAGGCGAGAGCCAACAAAAGAATGACATCCATACGGAAATGGAGGCGGAGCAGATGATTGACAACATTCAAGTAGGAAAGACGATCGCAAAGCTGAGGCAGAACAAGAACATGACCCAGCAGCAGCTGGCCGCGGCGCTGAGTGTGTCGCATCAGGCTGTTTCCAAGTGGGAGACCGGCGCGGCCCTGCCCGACGTGCAGACGCTGGTGGCGCTGACCCGGCTGTTCGGCATCACCATCGAGCAGCTGCTGGAGGGCGAGGTGCTGGAGGATCGCGTGGAGCCCCCGAAGCCGGCTTCTCCCTTTGACGAGCCGATACAAAATATAGGTAACTTTGTCAACAGCATCGTCAACGGCATCTTCCGAACCGACAGGAAGGACGCCGAGGACGACGGCGCAGAGGATGCCGCCGCCGAGAAGCCGGATCAGCCCGGGGACGAGGCAAGCGCCGAAGCGCCCGAAGCCACCGAGGCGGGAGAGACCGGGGAGGAGTCCGAGCCCTTTGACGTGCAGACGCTGTACCAGATGGCCCCGTTCATGAGTAAGGCGGCGGTGGACGAGCTGCTGTTGGAGAACCGCGAGAAGCTGACGCCGGCAGACATCGCCCGCTTTGCGCCCTATGCCAGCCAGGAGTGCCTGGAGAAGCTGATCCAGACCAACGACGCGCAGCTGGACTGGGATGTGCTGCGCAAGGTCGCCCCGTTCCTGAGGCGGGAGATGGTGGACAACCTGGCCCGCACCGCGGCCAAGGGCAGGCGCACCGTCAGGCGGGCGATGAACCAATCCGGCATCAATACCGAGGAGCTGGGCCGGACCATGCAGGACGTGGGCCAGAAGATCGGCGAAGGCGTGGAGAAGGCGCTGCGCAGGGCCAGCAAGCTGGGCGGCGAGGTGATGGAAGAGGTGACCTCGGCCTTCAACGGCATGGTCGAGAGCGTCAAGGAAAGGCAGAGCCGCGCCGAAGCGCTGCGCAAGGCGGCCTGCGAGCGCGCCCTGCAGGACGAGAACTGGGAGTGGCTGGCGGAGCACGTGGGCGACATCAAGGATGAAGAGCTGCTGCGCCAGATCGCCCAGAAGGCCAACGGCCTGGGCATGCACGACTGGGTGCTGGAGCACCTGAACGGCTACGCCGACACTCGCACCATCGATGCCGCCATCGAAGCCGGCAACTGGGGCTGGCTGGGCGATCACGCCTGGCAATTCGAGGATGACCTGCAGGAGAAGATCGCCCTGGCCGCCGCGAAGCAGGAGAACTGGCAGTGGCTGGCCACCTACGCCGAGCAGATATCGCTGGAAAACTGCGCCGACGAGATCGCCATCGCCGCCTACAGGGCCGAGGCGCGGGTGCTGGCCACCCAGATCGCCACCCACTGCGCCAACGACGCCCAGCGGGAAAGGCTGGCCGACGTGGTGGTGGAGGCGGAGGATTTCGATTACTTCCAGCAGCTGGTGGACATCCTCAGCCCCGAGTATATCGGCA
>JAZTZK010000258.1:0-11454 GCA_045637485.1 Clostridia bacterium | reverse complement strand
GTCACAGCCGTGCATGACGGTGGTATGGTCCCGCCCGCCGAAGGCCTTTCCGATGCTGGTGGTGGACAGCGTGCTCATTCGCCGACATATGTACATGGCCACCTGCCGGGGCAGCGCGATCTGCTGGCTGCGGTTTTTTCCGGTGATGTCCTGGGCGGTGGTGTCGTACTGCCTTGCGACCATGTCGATGATCAGCTCCGGCGTCACGGCCCGGGTGGCCTGAGAGCCGATTCGGCCCGACAGCGTATTCCTGGCCATCTCCAGGGATATGGGTGTTTGCATCAGCTCGGCGCGGGCGTTCAGGCTGTTCAGGCAGCCCTCCAGCTCGCGGATGTTGGAATTGACGTTCTGGGCGATGTATTCCACCACATCATAGGGCACGTCTATGGCCATCTCGTTGGACTTTTGCATCAATATTGCCACGCGGGTTTCGTAGTCGGGCTTTTGTATATCCACGATCAGGCCCCATTCGAAGCGGGAACGCAGGCGCTCTTCGATCTCGGGAAGCTCCTTGGGCGGGCGGTCCGAGGCGATGATGATCTGCTTCTTATTGTCATGAAGGCTGTTGAAGGTATGGAAAAACTCCTCCTGGGTCGCCTTCGTGCGGGAGAGGAACTGTATATCGTCCACCATCAATACGTCCACGTTTCGAAGTCGGTTGCGCAGCTCCGAGGTTTTTTTTCTGGCGATGCCCTCGATCAGCTCGTTGGTCATGGTTTCGCTGGTCATCAGCAGCACGTTCAGGTGGTTGTCCTGGGTGGAAATATAGTTGCCGATGGCGTTCATCAGGTGGGTCTTGCCCAGGCCGACCCCGCCGTAGATGAACAGAGGATTGTAGACTTCGCCGGGGGTCTGGGCCACGGCCAGCGACGCCGCGAAGGCAAAGTTGTTTGAAGCGCCGATGATGAAGTTATCAAAGGTGTACATCGGGTTCAGCGTATTCTGACGAATCTGGCCCACCACCCGGGCGATTTCCGCCTCGGTGTAGTATTCCAGCTCGTAGCGACGGCCGAAAACGAGGGGTACGGTGCTGTAGATCATCGTGGCGAAGCGATTCTGCACGTGGCGAATGTTGAATGCGTTGTCGCCGCTGACGTACATCGTGTCCGATGCGATGGCATAGAGCTTCAGGGGTCTGATAAAAGTATCGAAGAAGGGGCGCTGGCCGGACTTGGTCAGCGTCTCCTCCATCATCTGGATGACCTTTTCCCATTTCGCCTTGTCTTCAGGCGTGTAATTCATGGCGTAATCTTCCTCCGTCCGCGGTGTGGATAACACAGGCGGATTAATACACAGCTTGTGGATAACATACCATCTTCATTGTAGCATCACGGCATTGAAAAGTCTATAAAAGGCTACAGAAAGCGCGTTTTTTTCTCGGGTTTTGTCAAAAATGAGCATCCACAGGAACTGTACGTACGGGTGTGGATACGCCAAATAAAAAGCGCTCAGGCGCTTTCTATCTGGCGTATTTATAGATTTGTTCGAGTACATTGTCGATGCCGTTGGCGGTGGGCTCAGTGGCCATGACCTCATAGAGCGCGCCGCGGTCATGGTAGAGGCGCTCGATGTTCTTGACAAGGCTTTCCGGCGTCATATCCTCCTGCTGCAGCACATAGCTGAAGCCCTGGGCCCGGAAGGATTCGGCATTGAGGATCTGGTCGCCCCGGCTGGCGCCCTTGGGATAGGGAATAAGCAGCGCCGGCTTGCGCACCGCCAGTATCTCGCACAGTGAATTACTGCCCGCCCGGGAGACAAGTATGTCGGCGCAGGCGTATGCATCGGCCATTTCCTGTTCCTCGGTCAGATACTCCACCTGGATATAGTTGTCCGTTCCCTCTAAAACGGGCGAAAGGTTGCCCTTGCCGCACAGATGCAGCACCTGGAAGCTTTCCGTCAGCTTTGGCAGGCACTGCCACACCGCCTGGTTGATGGCCTGGGCGCCGCTGGAGCCGCCCATCACCATCAAAACCGGTCGGTTGTGATTCAGGCCGAAGCGCTTGAGGCCGCCTTCCTTGCTGCCGCGCAGTATCTCGGGCCTGATGGGTGAACCGGTGTGTACGCCCTTGCCCTTGGCATACTTCACAGCCTCCGGAAAGGTGCAGCACTGAGCCTCGGTAAAGGGCAGGCACAGCTTATTGGCCAGGCCGGGGGTCATGTCCGATTCATGGCTGACCACAGGCACGCCGTTCAGCCTCGCCCCGTAAACCACGGGCACCGAGACGAAGCCGCCCTTGGAGAACACCACGCTGGGCCTGATGGCGTGAATCAGTCCATACGCCTGCCGAACGCCTTTGATCACGCGAAAGGGATCGGAAAAGTTCTTTGGGTCAAAGTAACGGCGCAGCTTGCCCACCGATACGGTGTGGAAGGAGACGCCCTCCACCTGGGAGATCAGCTCTTCCTCGGCGCTGTTGGCCGCGCCGATATAGTGTATATCCCATCCGTCGGCCTTCAGGCGCGGAATCAGCGCCAGGTTCGGCGTAACATGCCCGGCGGTTCCGCCGCCGGTGAGAACGATCTTTTTCAATATTCGTTCCCCCTTATTCAGGATGCATAATTATAAGAGGAAACCCTCGCTAATATGCATTATAGCGGTCGCACATGTAATCGCCTTTACCTCGCTGTTAAAAAATGGGGTAAAGAAATTACCCGAACAATTTCATTGTTTCCATACTTTTTTTCCTCCTGCCCCTTTCGCTTTTCAGAGAAATCAGGTACAATAGAAACGCAGACAGGTATATCCTCCCGGAGGTTTTTTCGATGAGCTATCAGGCATTGTACCGCGCGTGGCGACCGGAGACGTTTTCTGAAATCTGCGGTCAGGAGGCCATCACCCGCACGCTGAAGCGCCAGGTGATGACGGGTCGCATCGCCCACGCCTATCTGTTTTGCGGCACTCGTGGGACGGGCAAGACCACGGCGGCAAAGGTGCTGTCCAGGGCCATCAACTGCCTGTCGCCCCTGGACGGCGATCCCTGCGGAGAATGTGAGATCTGTCGGGCCTTAAAGCAGGAGAGCTGCATGGACGTGATGGAAATCGACGCCGCCAGCAACAACGGCGTGGATGAGATCCGCGACCTGAGGGAGAAGATCAAGTATCCCCCGACGCTGACCCGCTACAAGGTCTACATCATCGACGAGGTGCACATGCTCTCCACAGGGGCCTTCAATGCCCTGCTCAAGACGCTGGAGGAGCCGCCGAAGCATGCCGTGTTCATACTGGCGACAACCGAGCCCCAGCGTCTGCCCGCCACGATACTCTCCCGCTGCCAGCGCTTTGACTTCCACAGGATATCCATGGAAGTGATCATCGACCGGCTGAAGGTGGTGCTCGCGGGCATCGGTCGCAGCGCATCGGAGGAGGCCCTCGCAGAGATCGCCAGGGCTGCGGAGGGCGCGATGCGCGACGCCCTCAGCCTGTTGGACGTGTGCCTGTCCTATACGGACGGCGAGGTTTCCGGCCAGCTGGCCCGGGATGTGTTGGGCACGGCGGGCCGTTCGGCGATGTTTGAATTCGTGAACGCGCTGATCGACGGCGACGCGGGACTCGCGTTGACGCAGATCGATCAGGTGATGCGCCAGGGCAGCGACCCCCAGGTGTTCATACGGGATACCGTCGCCCACCTGCGGGGCGTCATGCTGGCGGGCGCGGTGAAGGAAGGACTGGCAGGGCTGCTGGAGATCACGCCGGAGGACGCGGAGCGCTTCGGGGCGCAGGCCCGCCGCATCCATCCCGACGCGCTGGACCGGTTGCTCGGCCTGTTTATGCAGGCGGAGCCGGATACCAAGTGGGCCTCTCGCCCCAGAACGATACTGGAGCTGGCCGCCGTGAGGGCCTGTCACCCCGAAAAGGAGGCGGACGCTACGGTCTGGGAGCGTCTGGACCGCGTGGAAAAGCTGGTGGAGCAGGGCGCGGCCCCGCCGAGAGCGAAGCCTCGCGCCGCCACGCCGAAGCCGGAGGAAAAGAAGGAAGGGGAAAGGAAGGCGCCCACGCCAAAGCCCATGCCCGCCGGGGAACCGCCCCAGGCCTGGCTGGACGCCATCGCCGGTTTACAGGCGGAAAATCCCTCCATTCGAAAGCCTTTGCAGGCCATGCGCTTCATACGCTTCGACGGCAACCAGGTCGTGGTGGAGTTCGCAAAGAAGAACATGATGGATAAAATGCTGCTGGAGCGCAAGCGCGACATGATACAGGAAGCGCTTACGAGCGCATTCGGTCAGCCGGTGGGCATCGCCATGAATATAGAGGGCAGCGATGTCCAGGCTAAAAGCGTTTCCAAGACGGCCAGAACGATCATCGAACAGGCCTATGATGTTTTCGGACGGGAGAAGACCAGCATTGAAGATTGACGGTTTAAAGGACAAGGCGGGAAAGCCCCTGTGGGAGGGACACCGAAACCGGCTGCGGCTCAGGCTGGAGCGGGATGGATGGAATGCCCTGAAGCCCTATGAAATGGTGGAAATCGTGCTCTGCTACGCGATGCCCCGCCAGGATATGTCGCCGGTTTCACGGCTGTTGGTGGATCGGTTCGGTTCCGTGGGCGGGGTGTTTCGAGCCTCCCGGGAGGAGCTGCTCTCCGTTCCGGGCGTATCCTCCGGCATGGCGGAGTGGATCAACCTGACCGGCGCGCTGGTGCTGGCTTATCGTCAGATGCACAATGTCAGCGACATCCGCCTGGACTGCTGCCAGCGGGTGATGGCATTTCTGAAGCCCCTGCTGCCCGAGAAGCAGCGAACCGGCCTGTGGGTGATCTATTCCGACTTCAACTTCAACCTGATCACCATCACGGATTTGAATGAAACCGGCCTCTGGTGGGAGGCGGAAAACGCCCGACGGATCGTGATGGACGCCATCGGCCACGACGCCCGCTATGTTTATATGGTGCTCTGGAGGGACAGGCCTTCGCAGGGAATGAGCGACATCGAGGC
This sequence comes from Clostridia bacterium, assembly GCA_045637485.1. Taxonomy (GTDB): domain Bacteria; phylum Bacillota; class Clostridia; order Christensenellales; family Aristaeellaceae; genus UBA2862. The sequence goes on along the minus strand of JAZTZK010000258.1, from coordinate 6,522 downwards.
CGCGCGCCTGAACGCCATCGCCTCGGTGCTGTGCGCCGCAGAGCTCGACCTGGTGGACTGTCTGCTGGTGAACGGCGAGGAGATCTACAGTATGCGTGTAAACAACAGGATGGACAGCTTCAGAGCCACCGCGGCCGGGGGCAGCCTGCGGGAGACCTACGGAGGATAATACCCTATAAATATGAAAGCATGCGCAAATATCCGTGATTTGCGCATGCTTACATTTTCAGCGACTCAGCTTCAATCTTTTCAGCACCTCTTCCGCCCTGATGGTCTCGAACCGGCGGGCGCGTCGTCCGTCGAGGCGGTCGTCGAACAGGCAAACGGACCGACAGTCGCAGTACTGGCAGGCGTTCTGTTGGCGAAGAATCGCCGGAGCCGCCTGCGCAAGGCCCGAGCGAATGGCATCCAAATGCTCTCCGGCCTTCTCGAGGGTCTTTCTCATCAGTGCTTCAAAGCCGCTGGAGTCGGTGACCAAAGTGCCCTTTCGCAATCCGCCGTCGGCGTTGACCTTCACGTTCAGCACCTGAGTAAAGTTTGGAGACTGGGCCTCCAGCAGGTCCATGTCGTCCGGGGCCAGACCGTTCATACGAAATTTGTCCAGGCGCGCCTTTTCCACATCGACGGGATCGGTGCTCTGCGTGGCCATGATGCCCTCGTCCAGGGGAAAATAATATACGCCGGCGCTCTGTTCGCGGCGCTTTCTGGTGGCCGCGGCCAGGTAGACGGGCAGCTGGAGGCTCAGTCCGTGCCAGGCCTCGTCCAGTGCCAGGGGCTTTCCGCCGCGTTTGTAGTCGATCACCCGCAGATAGCCACCCTCGGCCCATTCGTCGATGCGGTCGATCCGCCCTTCCAGCGTGCACGCTCCGCTCACTGCGTTGACGGTAAGCCGGGCAACGCCGTCCTCGACGCCAAAGTCCGTCTCCAGCGCGGCGGTGGTAAAGCGGCTGCCCCGCATGTGTTCGGCCAGCACGGCGGCGCAGGTCCGCGCCGTTGCCTTCAGTCGTCGACGCTCGGCGAGGGCCACGGCGCTGTCCCCCAGGGGACCCTCGCTGGCCATCGTCTCCAGCAGCCTGTCGGCGATGCCGTCCATGCGCCGTCCGGCTTCGTCGTCGTTCAATCGGTTCAGATCCTCCATGCTGGCCAGAAGGAATTCATGCACGGCCCTGTGAAAGAAGGTGCCCTCATCCTGTACGCTCAGCTGGAAGGGCTCGACGCGCTCAGGGCGCAGGCCGTAGCGGGTGAAGTAGGCAAAGGGACACCTGGCGTAAAGCTCTATCCGGGATATGCTCTGGCGGCGCAGAGCGCCATACAGCGCGACAGCCGTATCGGGGTTCAGCGCGTCTGCGCTCTCTCCACGGCTCAGGGCCGCGCCGATCTGACGCAGGGAACGGCTCGCGCCGTCGCCTTTCAATCCCCTTCCGATCTGCCTGAGGCCCGCCAATGCGGCGGTATCCCAGGGCCGGACGGATTCCCTCCCGGAGATCCCCGACAGGGATCTGGCTGCGCAGGCGGAGGCCGCCTCGGGCGCGCCGCGCAGCATCCACTGCACGCCATCGTCGTCCGAGACGCCGCCGCGCACTGTCAGCGCCGGGAATATGCCCTTCAGCAGCGTCAGCAGCGCGCCGGGGCGCTGTGCGCCGCCGTCCAGCCCGCTGAGGGGGGCGCTGACGCACAGGTATTCTTCGGTCATCTCCACCGAGGCCTTCAGGTAGAAGCGCCGCATGCGGGAAAGCTCCATGCCGTCCGATCCCAGCCAGGTCCGGGCGAGGCGGGAAAAGGCCTGCAGCTGTGGGGGGTTCAACAGCCCGTCGGTGTCCGTGATCGCCCTGTCGGTTTCGCCCAGTATCAATAGGGCCTTCGCCCTCTGGGCGATGATGCGATCCGTGGTTTGAGCGTACACAGCGTCCCCGGACTGGGGCAGGGGCTTGATGATGGCGGCGTCCAGCGATTCCGTCAGGGTCTGGCGCAGTTCGGAGACGGGCAGGGGCATTTCGCCCATCAGCTCGGCCATCTGATCCAGCGCTCCGACGATGCGGTTCCATACCTGGCCCTCCTCGCTGACCTGCTCCCGAAGCCCGTCTTCGGTCAGTGCGTTCAGCCTCTGGCGCAGCTGTTCCGCCGCGCCGATGTCCTCCATGAAGCCATAGACTGCCGTCAGCTGATCCTTCAGGCGCTGTGATCGCTTCAGGCGGCGCTTCAGCTCGCCGATGGGCGCGGCAAAGCGAGCGCGCACGGGCTCCAGTGCCTCCCGTTCCGCCGCGCTGCCCCGCTTCAGCGGACGCAGTAGCGCCCAGGGCTTCAGAGCGTATTTTTCTATATAATTGGCCAGCCGGTTCACCTCGTCCGCCTCCAGGGGCATGTAACCGGCGTGTAACAGCGCCAGGGCATCCTCGGTGCGGGGCGCTTCTTCGACCAGTCGCAGCGCGTCGACCATGCTCTCCGCCAGGGGATGGCGGGATGCCGCGCGGCTCGAGGAGAGGAACAGCGGCACGCCGTAGGCCCGAAAGGCCTCCTTCAGGGGCTGGCGATAGCCATCGATGTCCCGGCACAGGATCAGCATGTCGTTCCAGCGCCAGCCGTTTTTCATGGCCAGCCTGCGGCAGAGCGCCGCCGCAAAGCGGCATTCCTCCATGGGGTCCCGCAGCGTGACGGCCTGGATCCGCCTTGGCGGACGCCGGTCATCCGAGGCGGAGACGGGAAAGGCGAACAGCTCGCCGGACAGGAGGGCCAGCTCCGCCGCCTGGCCGCCGGCGTCCACCGCCAGCCGGTTGGCGTCGCAGACGCCTTCGGATTCCACAGGTATGCGCTCGGGCCAGGCGCGCGCGCGACGGGCGGCAACGGTCATGCGCTCCAGGCAGCCCTTCAGCGGCAGGAAGGCGTCGAAATCCCGGGCGTTTTCATCGTTGGCCAGCGGCAGGAACACATGGGTTTCCGGACAGGCCGCGCCCACCGCGCCGATCAGCCGGTGCAGTGTGGGAGGGGTCAGGTCAAAGCCATAGAAGAGCACGCAGGCCTCCTTCAGGAACCCGGCCTCGGGGGCGCGGTCCACGGCCTCAGAAAATTCCGATTCCCCATCCTGAAAGCGGCCTTCCAGCAGGTCCTCGTAGGCTTCCAGTATGATCCCCAGTTCGTCCAGCTTCATGCGCAGCAGCCCGTCGGCCTGTTCGGCGCAGGCAAACAGCCGATCCGGGGTCAGCCCGGCCTGGCGAATCAGCTCCAGCTGGCGGGCGCAGCGCTCCGCAAAGCCCCTTCGCCGCGCCGCGCCGTGGTACAGCTTTAATCGCCCGTCCACGCTGTGTACGGCGGCGCGCACCAGCATGACCCGGCCCCGCTCGTCCACCCGCACGCCTTCGGGTTGTCCCGCGGCCTCGAATATTCGGCCGCACAGCCGCTCGGGGCTCAGCACCTGCAGGCGGAAGGAACCCTTCAGCGAAAGCGCTGCCAGCAGCATGCGCTCGGTTTGCAGCGTCAGCTGCTTGGGAACCACGACGATGTGGTCCCGGTCGCTCCCGGCCATGCTCTGGCGCAGAATGTCGATCATGGCCGGCTCCATCAGCCGGCTGCGGCCGGTGTAGACGCGCATGGCGGTACCCCCTCGATTAAGGTTGAATCAACCAATATTATAGCATATTCATGCCCTATTCTTACCCCAAAAATGTGATAAACTTGTAATATCTGATTCCCAGTATTTGATGTATAATGTTTGCACCAGCCATATTCCGGAAAAAATGTGCATATATGGCACAGGGTTGTGGGCCTGGCCCCGATACGGTGTCGCCCGGCAATCCGCGGAAAAGGCAAATCATTACAAGGAGGGGAAATCCATGAAGAGGATTCTCGCAGTTCTTCTCGCGGTGATGCTGCTGATTGCAGTCGTTCCCGCAACGTCCCTCGCCGAAGGCGCTGTCAGCAATGGCGATACCTACGTCTATCACGTACAGACCAGGGGAAGCACTCTGCATCTGCGCAGAGAGGCGGGCACCCGGGCCGCCATTATTTCCAGCCTGTCCAATGGCACGGCTCTGGTAAAGGTCAGCAGCAAAACCATCAGGAAAGATGGCTATAAGTGGATCAATGTCAAGACCATGAACGGCATGAAGGGCTGGGTGGCCGACAGCTATGTCAAGTCAAACGCCCGCGTGGATATCGCTACCAAGAAGGACGGACTGAGAGTGCGGTCGGGCCGCGGCACCAATTACAGGATCTATTACACCATTCCTCACGGAACCCGCGGCGTTACTGCTTACAAGATCAACGGCAACTGGGCCTATGTGAGCTGGAAAGGCAGGCAGAAGGGCTGGGCTTCCCTCGGCTATCTGAAGTGGGCCCGCTGGTAAACAGCCGCATCAAGGGCGGACGCGCAAGCGCCCGCCTTTTGTTGGCTTTCATCGGCACAATGTGATATAATTCTCCGCGGGGTGATCGTGTGCGCAATTTCGTTCTCATGGGCGATTCGGACAACGCCTGGCACAACCTGGCGGTGGAGGCGCTGCTGTTTGAAGGGCTGGGCGCGGGCGCGAGGGTGTTGTACCTGTGGCAGAACCGGAACACCGTGGTCATCGGTCGGCACCAGAATGCCTGGAAGGAATGCCGGGTGAAGCTGCTGGAGGATGAAGGCGGCCGCCTGGCCCGTCGCAGCAGCGGCGGCGGCGCGGTGTTCCACGACATGGGCAACCTGAATTTCAGCTTCGTACTGCCCAGATCGGAATACGACGTGCGTCGCCAGCTTGAAGTGGTGCGCCGGGCGGTGGCCCGCTTTGGCATACGGGCGCGGTTTACGGGCCGTAACGACCTGGTGATCGAGGACAGCGGATCGAAGTTCTCCGGCAACGCCTTCCGCTTTTCCGGGAATACCGCCCTGCACCACGGCACCATCATGGTGGACGTGGCAATGGACCGCCTGGGCCGTTACCTGGCCCCGGATGACGGCAAGCTGCGGGCGAAGGGCATCGACAGCGTCCGCGCCCGTGTGGCAAACCTTTCCCAAATCAGCCCGGAAATCACGATTCCGGCCCTGACGCGGGCGTTGGAGGACGCCTTTGCCGAGGAATACGGCCCGACCGAGGCGCTGTCCATGGACGCGCTGGACGCCCGCCGACTCGAAGCGCTGGAGCAGGAATTTGCCTCGTGGGATTTCCGCCTGGGCAAGGCACTGCCCTTCGACGCCACGCTGCAGCATCGCTTCGACTGGGGCGGCGTGACGCTGGAGCTGAGCCTGAAGGGGGGCGTCGTCGAATCGGCGCGGGTGTACTCTGACGCCATGGACGAGGCCATGATCGCGACCCTCGCCCCGGCATTGGCGGGAGTCCGCTATGAGAACGTGGCCCTGGGGGCCGCCCTGCGCGGTCTTGGCAATCCCCAGGCCGATGAGCTGGCCGAATGGCTTGAAGGAACAGATCTGGGAGGACATCGAGTATGAAGAAAGCATTGTTTATCGGCGGCACGGGCACCATCAGCGCCGCCATCGTCCGCAGGCTGGTGAACGAGCTGGGCTGGCAGGTCTGGCTGCTGAACCGGGGCAACCGCCCCGAGGCCGTGCCCGAGGGCGCCCATTCCATCGTTGCGGATATTAACGACGAGGCCGCCGTGCTGGCGAAGCTGGGCGACATGACCTTTGACTGCGTCTGTGAATTCATCGGCTTCACCCGCGACCAGGTGGAGCGGGACTATCGCCTGTTCAGGGGCCGTACCCGCCAGTACATCTACACCAGCTCCGCCTCGGCCTACCACAAGCCGGCGGCAAGCTATATCGTCACCGAAGGCACGACGCTGGCCAACCCCCACTGGGAATACTCCCGGAACAAGATCGCCTGCGAGGAATTCCTGATGAAGGTCTATCGCGAGGAGGGCTTCCCGGTGACCATCGTGCGCCCCAGCCACACCTACGACGAGCGCAGCGTGCCCCTGGGCGTGCACGGCAAGAAGGGCTCCTGGCAGGTCATCAAGCGCATGCTGGAGGGCAAGCCGGTGATCATACAGGGCGACGGTACCTCCCTTTGGACCATGACCCATGCAGCCGATGTGGCTGTGGGTTTTGTGGGCCTGATGGGCAAACCGGAAGCCATCGGTGAGGTCTTCGGTGTGACTTCTGCCGAAACCCTGACCTGGAACCAGATCTACACCCACATTGCCAATGCGTTGGGCGTACCCTACAAGCCCTATTATGTCTCCTCCTCCTTCATCGCCGAGACCTCTCCCTACGGGGATGATCTCTGGGGCGACAAGGCCAACTGCGTGATCTTTGATATCACAAAGATCCAGCGCGTGGTGCCGGAATATCATCCCACGATCGGCTTTGCGGAAGGTGCCAGACGGACGGTGGAATACATCCTTGCCCATCCGGAATGCCAGACGGAAGATCCCGCCTACGATGAATGGTGCGACCGGCTGATTGAAGCCCAGGAAGCTGCCAAGGCGATGATGCTGGAAGGCGGAAAATGAGAAAGACCGGCTGTCTCATCTGCGGGGAGGAATTGCATTACCTATCACGGGAGGAGGAATTGACCTGCGCAATCTGCG
>JAZTZK010000257.1:0-10534 GCA_045637485.1 Clostridia bacterium | reverse complement strand
CATGTATGGCGAGCAATGCTCGCCGCTACGGATATGTGCCGATCTGCTTGAAGGGTGAATGGTAACGTGCAATAAGCGCCCTCGCGCCGAACCAGCGCGGGGGCATTGCATAGGAGAGCAAAAGATGGTATAATCGATTGCGAATCATTGCCCCACCCGCGCCGGGCCGGAAGGAGGAATTGCCATGGAGAATCAGGACAGGTGCCCCTTTTGCGGGGCGCTGGTGTTGCCGGATGAAAAGTTTTGCAGCCAGTGCGGCAGGCCGCTGACGGGCGACGCAAATCCCTCAAATGAAAATGGGGAGGTATTGCCCCGGGTGAATACGGGGGATGGCAGGTCCTCCGGCTGGCAGCCGGGGACGCGGCCCCGCACCATCGGGCAGCTTCAGGACTTCTGCGCCTACAACGAAATGCCCCTGGAGAAGATGCGCTTCTTCGTAGGCGAGGACTACAGGGAGGCCCGGGCCTTCGGCATCTACGGGGACAGCGGCCGGTTTGTGGTCTACAAAAACAGGTCTGACGGCAGCCGGGTCGTGCGCTACGACGGCCCCGACGAGGCCTACGCGGTGGGCGAGCTGTACGACAAGCTGCTGGACGAGTGCCACAGGCGCGACATCTGGCCGGATGGCAAGCCCGCGGACCTGGAGAAGCGCCGGAAGGCGGAGAAGCGTCGGCTGTTGGCGATCGCGGTGGTGGGCGTGCTGCTGATGGGAACGCTGGGCTTCGTGTTTTCGCGGATCGCGGCGAAGAAGCACGCCAACGACGGCTATTACCGCTTCAGCGGCCCGGGCATCTATTACTGCTACGGCGACGACTGGTATTACAACAATGATAGCGACTGGGTGCGGGTGGACGACGGCCCCTACAACAATTACGACGATCGGTCCGACTATTTCATCGGCGACACCTACGACAGAAGCTGGGGGCACAGCGACTTCGAGGATTCCAAGGCCTGGGCGCAGATCCAGGAGGAGAACCGCACCTCCTCCAGCGATTACAGCGGCTGGGATTCCAACGACACCGATTGGGGTTCGGACTGGTAATAGCAAACAAACAGGGACCGGTTCAAAATGCATGTATTTTGAACCGGTCCCTGTTTTATGCGGGGGCTTATTCAGCCTTGGCCACGGCGGTGATGTGGGGGTTGGCGCCGTTGTACCAGTACAGGAAGCCCTGCAGGTCGACCACGTCGCCCACGTTCAGGGCCTCGACGGCCTTGTAGACGTCGGTGTCCTTGCCGCAGAGGTAGAATTCAACGGTGAACTCGAAGATCTGGCCGTTCTTGCTGACCTTGAAGTACAAATCGTCGGTCTTCTCCTCGGCGTTCTTGTAGGCAAAGGCCGCGCCGCTCTCGTCATAGGCCTCGACGGTCATGCCTTTGAAGGTCACCAGCTGGTTCATCTTCTCGATCAGCGCGTCGGTGCCCAGCAGGTCGGTCGCGTCCACGGGCTCGGCGATGTAGGCGTCGCCCTCGATGAACTCGAAGCTGGACACGTCCACGATCTCCACCTCGCCGGACCACTCGCTCTTGAAGCCGGTGGCGCGGAACCTCGCGCCGGGCACCAGCTTGGCGACGTCCTCTTCGCTCATGGGCACCTCATACAGGAAGTAAGCCCCGTCTGGGTCGGCGGCATAGATGGTCACCTTGCCGTCCCACCAGTCCTGATGGGCCTGTACACAGGCCTCGATGGTCACTTCGTCGTCCACCGCGGCGGCGGCATAGTCGGCATAGCTCATCACAGCGGCGCCTTCAGCCACGGCCAGCGCTACCATCGAAACAGCCAGAGCAAGCGCCAGAACGACAACCAGGATCTTCTTCATAGTTATTTCCTCCTTGTTGTAGATAGGCGGGCAGCGCCCGCTTGAAATAAGGACAATTCAATTATACATAGAATGGACGATATTTCAATGCAACAATTGGGATTTAACATTAATGTGATAAATAGTGTTTTCTTTGCCACTTTACCCTTGCATAGAAGCGATTCATCAGGTAAAATGATTGTATTATGATTATTGATCATGGAATTAAAGAAAGATATATTTTCGCTTTATTTCTTCCTATTGGTATAGAAATTGATAGTATTGACAACAATTTGCTTATTGCTCTTGACAACTTTGGAGCTGAGCGTGGAAGAATAGCACATGCTACAAGAGCACAGCAGTGTTCAACACCAGATGATGCAAATAATGAGATAACTCAGATTCTTTCTCTGATAGCCAGTTTCGATAGTTGGGTTAAAACTGAATACCATTTATAGTTAAGAGATAGTAGAATAGGTTTACCTCGCCAAAGAATACAGCGAGGTAAGTCCTATTCCAGCAGCTTCAAATATTTATACACAGTTGTCCGCGACAGCCCACATATGCAGGCAAACTCACTGACATTCATATGCCCTGCCTGATATGCGGGGAAGTGCTTATAGAAGACCGCGGGAATATCGTCTTTTGTGGTGGGCTTGCGGCCTATCTGCTTGCCCTTGGCCTTGGCGTTGGCGACGCCAGACCGCACGCGCGACCTTATGAAGGACAGTTTCGATTGATTGAAGATGGCACTATCTGTGGCACTGGACGGAACAGCTACCGTTATCACAGTTAATACAGCGGCCCCGCATATCGCGGAGCCGCTGCAATTTCATCACTCCTCCTTCTTCCCCCTCCCCGCAATCGCGTAAGCCCCCAGTATCACCCACACGGCCAGCAAACTTCCCAGCAGCACCTTCGATCCCGTCGGCAGGGGGCCGAGGTCCCTGGGGGTGTCCTCGCCGCCCTTGGGCTGGTTCAGCTCGTACATGTCGGTGACGGACTGAAACAGATTGTCGATGTAGGCGTCGTCAACGGTCTTTTTGCGGCGCACGGCCTTGGAGACGTCCTCCACCAGCTGGCCGGCGGCGTCGCGCAGGCTCGTGGACCCGTTGAACACCGGGGTGGTGAAGGTGTTGCCGGTGTTCTCCAGCAGCAGCCGGGAGGCCTCCAGCTTCACCGGGTAGTGCAGCGCGTCGCCGGCGTCGCTGTTCAGGTAGTCCCGGTAAGTGGCGTCGCCCTGGGCCTTGGACGTGACGGGGGCGTAGCCCTCGGTCTGGGCGTAGACGATTTGCACGTCGTTGGTCAGCAGGAACTGCATGAACAGCCAGCTCGCCAGTACCTCCTGGGGATCCTTCTTGTTGAACAGGCACACGCTGGGGCCCTGGGAGATCATCCGCGGGCGCGACGGGTCGAACTGGGGCACCATGCGCACGGCGGTCTCGAACCTGACCAGCGCGTCCTCGCTGATGTCCAGCAGCGGTGCGTCGCTGCCCATCCAGGTGGCCCCGGCGGTGCTGTCCACCGCGAAGACGCACTGGCCCGCGTTCAGGAAGTTGGCCGGGTAGCTGGAGATCTTGAAGGTGGAGAACGCGCCGCTCTTGGCATGGCCGGAGATTTCCAGCAGCAGCGACTTCGTGGTGTCGTTCATCAGCTGGATCTCGCCCGCCTCGGTGGCGTAGCCCGCGTCCAGCTGGCGGAGCATCTGGATCATCATGTTGTCGGTGCTCTTGTAGATGAAGGGGATCATCACCTTCTGGCCGTTCACGGCGAAGGTTCCGTCGGCGTTCTTCTTCGTGGCCGCCTCGGAGACCTCCCAGATGAAATCCCAGGTCGGCACGTCCGGCACCTCATAGCCCAGGGCTTCCACGAAATCCCTGTTGATGTACAGGGCTTCGGTGGAGCGCATGTAGGGTAGGGCGTATACCCCGCCGGCAAAGGCGCACTCGCTGAGGAACTGGGGGATGATCTCGTCCTTCGTGGGACCGTCGTAGGCCAGCGCGCTGCCGCCCAGGCCGTAGGTCGCGTCGTCCATCAGGGCGTCCAGAGGCACCACCACGTTGCTGCCCGTCAGGTAGGTGGCGATGTGGTCGGGATAGGTGATGCACACGTTGGGCGTGGTGTCGGTGGCGATGTTGGTGATCACGTCGTTGTAGATGCGGCCGTAGTCGGTGTACAGCTTCATGCTGACGGTGATGTTCGGATACAGCGCCTGGAAGTCGGAGATGGCCTTCTTGTAGATCTCGGTCTGGGTCTTGTTGGTGTCGTTCTTGGCCCAGAAGGTGATCTCGAACTGGCGCGAGGTGTCGAAGGCCTGGGGCACCGCGAAGTCCGCCCGCCCCCGGCTGCCGTGGCAGGCGGTGAGGGAGAGGGCGAGGAGGCAGAGGAGCAGCACAAGTACCGCACAGTGAATGGGGAACGACCTCTTCCGACCTCGCTTCGCGAGGTCACCTTCCCCTAAAGGGGAAGGCTTTTGGAGATGGCGCGTCAACGGATCGCCCTCCCCGTCAGTGGAAGATGTATTTGAAGAAAGAGATCGTTTTCCAGGAAGAGGAGAAGAGAATATGGTTGCCCGACCGCGCCATTTCGATTCCTCATTCCTCATTCCCAATTCCTCATTTTTCCAAATCATCCCTTGATCCCTCCCCTCGAGACGCCCTCCATGATCTTGTTGCGGAATATCAGGAACAGCACGATCAGGGGGATGGAGATGACCACCACGGCGGCCATCATGGCGGGCACGTTTTCGCGCCCGAAGCCGTTCTCCCGGATCTCCTGTATACCGTTGGACACCAGGAAGTAGGCGGGATCGTCCGTCACCAGCCGGGGCCAGACGTAGCTGTTCCAGCATTCGATGACCTTCAGTATCAGTATCGTGATGATCGTGGGCTTGCAGATCGGAATCATCACCCGCGTCAGGTACTTGAAGTCGCCGGTGCCGTCCACCTTGGCGGCGTTGTACAGCTCGTCGGGGATCTGGGCGAAGTTCTCCCTGAGCAGGTAGATGTAAAAGATGCTGGTCACCGACGGCAGGATCAGGCCGGGAAAGCTGTTGCGCAGGCCCAGGTTGGTGATGGTCTGGAAGTTGGTGATGATCACCAGCTCGTTGGGAATCATCATCAGGGCCAGGAACAGCGAGAACACCAGGTCGCGGCCCTTGAACTGCAGGCGGGCGAAGGCAAAGGCCGCCGGTATGATCACCAGCATCATCAGCGCCGTGGTGACGACGGTGAATATGATGGAGTTCATAAAGTAGCGGGCCAGGGGCACCTGGGTAAAGGCGCTGACGTAGTTTTCCAGCGTGGGGGTCAGCGTAAAGAAGGTCGGCACGTATTCGGCGTTGTAGCTGCTGTAGCTCTTGACCGAGGTCAGCAGCATCCAGTAATAGGGAAACAGCACCATCAGCGCCCACAGGATCAGCAGGGCATAGGTGATGGCCTTGGCCAGGGCCCTGCGGGTGCGGGCAGCGCGGCTGATTTGCTCGTAATTGTTGCTCATGCACCCACCCCCTTAATAGTGGACGTTCTTCTTACTGATCGACAGGTTGATCATCGTGATGGTGAACACCACCGCGAAAAGTATGATCGCCGCCGCCGATGCATAGGAGGGATAGCCGCCGCCGTCGCCGTACAGCTTGTCGTAGACGTAGCCCACGATGGTGTTCATCTGTGCGGCGTTCAGGTTCGTGCCGAACAGGGCCACCGCGTCGCTGTAGGCCTTGAAGGCGCCGATGAAGCCGGTGATGACCAGGTAGAAGATCATCGGGGAGATCATCGGCAGCGTGATCTTATGAAAGATGCGGAAGGAGGAGGTGCCGTCCACCTTTGCGGCGTTGTAATAGTCCTGGTTCACGCTGGCCAGCGCGCTGGTGAGGATCAGCACCTTGAAGGGCATGACCACCCATATCGTGTAGAAGCACAGCACGAACATCTTGGCCCAGTAGGGGCCGTCGATGAAGTCCACCGGGCCCTTGCCGAACCAGGCCAGCACCAGGTTGGCCAGGCCGTCGGTGTAGGCCGTCTTCTTGAACAGTATCATGAACACCAGACCCACCGCCAGCGTGTTGGTCACGTAGGGCAGGAAGTAGACCGTCTGGAAGAACTTCTTCAGCGTCGTGATGCTGTTTAGCCCCAGCGAGATCAGCAGCGCGATGATCGTCGAAAGGGGCACCGTGATGATCACCAGTATGAAGGTGTTCTTCAGCGCCTGGAGGAAGTAGGGGTCGTGCAGGACGCGGGAATAGTTGTACAGGCCCACGCCCATGAAGGTCTGGCTGGCGGAGTTGTAGCCCTCCTCGAAGGAGTAGATGAACACGTCCACCAGCGGGTAGACCATGAAGGCGCCCAGGAACAGCAGCGCCGGCAGCAGGTACAGCCAGCCCTTCAGGTTGTTTTCGCGCTTGTTACCGGCCATGCTGCGCCGCCCCCCTTTCGCCCGAACCGAAGCATACCCTCGCCTCGGTGGCGCGGTCGAACAGGTGCACCTTGTAGGGCTTCAATGAGAAACGAATGGTCTCGCTGCCCTCGTCGACCGCGTTTTCCGCGCTGATGATGGCCCGGATCTGGGGGGCCTGGTGTTTGTCGTGGGCGCAGACCACGCTGATGTCCCGGCCCATGACCTCCACGCCCCTGAGCAGGCAGGTGAAGGGGCCGTCTTCATCGGGGATGAAGCCCTCCGGGCGGATGCCCGCCCAGACGTCGCCGTCGGGCGCGCCGGGCACGCCCATCACGTCCTCGTCGCCGATGAACAGCCTGCCGCCCTTCACCCGGCCTTCGAATACGTTGATGGGCGGCGTGCCCAGGAATTTCGACACGAACAGGTTCACCGGGTCGTCGTAGACCGCCTGGGGCTTGCCGATCTGTTGCACCACGCCGTCCTTCATCACCACGATCATGTCGGAGATGGACATGGCCTCCTCCTGGTCGTGGGTGACGAACACGGTGGTGATGCCGGTATCCCGCTGGATGCGGCGGATCTCCTCACGGGTCTGCAGCCGCAGCCGGGCGTCCAGGTTGGAGAGGGGCTCGTCCAGCAGCAGCACCTTCGGCATCTTTACCACGGCCCGGGCGATGGCCACGCGCTGCTGCTGGCCGCCGGACATCTCGCCGGGCTTGCGATCCATGAGCCCGTCGATCTGCACAAGCCGCGCCGCGTCCAGCACGCGACGCTCCATCTCCTCTTTGGAGGGCCGATTGTCGCCCTTCAGGTTTTGCAGCGGGAACATGATGTTCTCCCGCACGGTGAGATGGGGGTAAAGCGCGTAGCTCTGGAACACCAGCCCCACGCCCCGGTTCTCCGGCGGCAGGTCGGTGACGTCGTCGTCGCCGAAGAAGATCCGGCCGCTGGTGGGGGTGAGCAGGCCGCTGATCAGGTTCAGCGCCGTGCTCTTGCCGCAGCCCGAGGGTCCCAGCAGGCCGATCAGCTTGCCGTCGGGGATCTCAAAATTGAAGTTATTGACCGCCGTCACCACGTCGCTCGATTTCTTGTTCCGGCTGGGAAACTGCTTCGTCAGGTTCTGCAATACCACTTTCATGGGCGCTGCCTCCTTCGTGTCGATGGAAGGGTTTTGTATGAAGGTATTATAGCACATGTTGAGGGGAGATGCCACAATATTCTGATTTATCGAACTCTGCTCGACGAATCAGAATTCAGGTTTAGTTTTTTAGGGGACAGGGGTCAGGGGCGGGTACAGAAAGAATTTAAAAATGTAGAGTATTATTGCACGGAATGAAAGACGGTGATATAAAGGGGGAAACGCCAAGGTGATAGGAGGTATGGAGGATGGCGGTGATGAGCAGGCGCGTATACTGATTCACCGTGGAAACCGGAGCCTTAAAACGGGCTGTCTCAGACGAAAGACTCGTATGCGCAGGATTCTTTGATCTCTCCCTTGCCTACGAGTCTATTCAATCTGCTTGTGTCGGACAGGTCGTACACTGAACGGTACTTATAATGCGGTGAGAGGATATGGGCTAATCGCCCTCTCCTGCTCGATGGCCCTATGACACGGCGGTATTTCCCTGCTTTTTCGCGCTCCGTTACCGCCTGAACAGGCCGTAGGCGGAGTTCTTCGGATAGACCTGTACGTGCTGGTAATAGTCGACGCCACCGTCCGGGAAGGCGAAACTGTCACCCACCCGGGAGATGTAGTTGAACAGCTCGGAGAGGGTGGTTTCCCGGTTGGCGTTGGCGTCGGCGGGCATGCTGCCGCTGGTGCCGATGCCATCGGTGAGCCATTTGGTGAAGTAGTTGTAGGGGCCGTATTCGGTGCCCCAGCTGTTCTCGTGATAGCGGGAGGCAGTGAGCACGTAAAACTTGTTCTCCACCCGCAGCTCGCCGGTGTTTGGCGCGAGCGCGCCTTTGGTGATGCCCCTGGCCGAGCCGGGTTCGCGAACCCTGATGCCGGGATCGGCCGCGGAGAAGGCGCTGATGATGGCGTCGTCATGGGCTATGCAGGCTTTGCGAAGCCGGTTGCCACCGTTTTCGGTAACGCCCTGAGCATAGATGGCCGCGCCGGAGCCGCAGGATTCGATGATTACGATGACCTTGCCGGGCACTTCCTTGAGGGCATTGGCCAGGTCGTTGATGACCAGCCACTGCTCTTCATAGCTGGAGCCGATCAGGGACAGGGCGCCGGCGTCGCTGCCGATGGACTCGGAATCGCCGTGGGTGGCGATGAAGAACAGGGAAACGTCGTCGTTGTCGGCGCCGGAGAAGGCGCTGCGGATGGCGTTTATGACGCCGGTGTGGTTCAGGTCGTACCTGCATGTGATGCTGTAGCTGCCGCCGGCGGGACCCCTGACGCTGCCGAGCATATTGTTCATCAGCGTAACGTCGCCCCGGTTGCGGGTGCAGGTGTCGTTGGGAAAGTACTCCTCGCCGATCAGAAGCGCGCGGTAGGTCACGCCGCTGTCGCCGCCTTCGTCCTCCGGCTGAGGCTTGGGCTGTGGCGTGTCGGACGCCTTGACGGTGATGTAAAGGTAGGCCGCATCGCTGTTTACACTGTTGGTGACGGTGATGGTGGCACTGCCTGCGCTGTGGGCGTAGACGGTCAGCGTGGTATCGTCACCATTCCAGTTGGAGGTCCATGCGCAGGTAGCGACGCTCTCGTCGCTGGTATCATAGTAGACCGTGCCTTCCTGGAGCGTGAAGGTGACAATGGCGTCGTAACTCTCGTTGGGGTTCATGGTGAGGCTGGTGGGATTGATGCTCAGGATTCTGTCTCCGTAATCCTCATCCACCGGCTTGGATTCAACGGTGATGTAAAGGGTGGCGGTGTCATTATTGGCGGTGTTGGTGAAGGTGATGGTGGTGCTGCCGGCGCTATGGGCATAGATGGTCAGCGTGGTATCGTCGCCGTACCAGTCGGAGGTCTGCGCACAGGTAACGATACTGTTGTCGCCGATTTCATAGTATACCGTGTCGCTGACGGTGTAGGTGACGGTGACGTCCCGGCTTTCGCCCTCCCGCAGCGTCATGCTGGCAGGCGAGATGCGCAGCGTGGAGCTGGCGTTTTTCGTGACCTTCACCTTGCAGGTAGCCTTTTTGCCGTTGTGAGTTTTGACGGTGATGGTGGCGGTGCCGGCTTTTTTGGCGGTCACCAGGCCCTTGGCGCTGACCGTGGCCACGCTCTTGTTGGAGCTGGACCAGATGTACCGGGCATGGCTGCCGCTGTTGACCTTGGCCACGAGCTGGAAGGTGCGCTTGACCTTCAGGGACAGGTTGGTTTTGTTCAGGGTTACCTTCTTGGGCGCGGCCGCAACCTTTACCTTGCAGGTGGTCAGCTTCTTTCCCTTCCGGTAGACGGTGATGGTGGCGCTGCCCTTCTTCTTGCCGGTGACGACGCCCTTGCTGCTGACCGTAGCGATTTTCTTGTTGGAGGTTTTGTAGGTCAGCTTGCCGGACTTGGTGCACTTGATGGTATAGGTCTCCTTGACACCCAGGGTCAGGGTGGCAGGCACGCCGTATTTCGTGGCGTTGCTGCTGTCGTACTCCGATTCGGAAGCAATCTCTTCCGCCAGGTCATCCTCCCCGGGCTTTCTGCTGAATTCCCCCTGGCCCTCCTGCAATGGCAGCAGGCCGTCGAGTACGATCGCTTCATCGAGGACCAGATCGATGCCGACAGCCTCCGGCAAATCAATGCCTTCCTCGCTCGTCGTGATCTGTTCAACTTCCAGTTCTTCGGTCATGGCGACCATAGGCGTCATAATCGCCAACATGAGCGACAGGATGAGCAAGCTCGCAATAAAAGGCTTCAAGGTGAACTTCTCCTTTGTGATGACGATAATTTGTCGATCGCAAGTGTTAAAAACAATGATAGCAAGGATATTCGGAATCTCGTTCAGCTTGGTCTTCTCTGTTATTGGCAATAGAATACCATGAAGAGGCGGCGGTGTCAATGCACGGGAAAATATAAATATGCCGTAGGTGTTCTCTTCCGGCATAGCTCGGGTCTATCTGTCAAACAGCTTCGGTGGCAGCTTCTTCAGAGCGTAGAGTATCGGCAGGCCCAGCGCGTAGCACACCACCAGCTCGCCGAAGGCGACGGTGAGCATGTTGAACAGCAGGGTGGGGACGCTCACCGGGTCGCCGGGGGCGCGGACGTATGCGAAGTAGACCACGGGGCTGACGATCAGGCCGTTGAAGATCGTGGGGAAGATGGCGGCTACGGGAGGCCTGGTGCGGAATTTGCGGGTGCAGAGCGCCGCAAGCAGCGTGGCGATGGAGCCCAGCAC
>JAZTZK010000256.1:0-4394 GCA_045637485.1 Clostridia bacterium | reverse complement strand
GCCGAGGGTCGCGCCGAGGGTCGCGCCGAGGGTCGCGAACAGGGCTTTGCCCTGGGCATGGCGCGCCTGGCTCGGCTAATGTCAAAGCTCTTTTCCCTGGGTAAGAGCGCCGACGCGGAGAGGGCCGCCAGCGACGAGGATTTCCGAAACCGACTGTTTGAGGAATACGGAATCGATTGATGAAGGAGATAGCAATGGGACGGTTTGTCTATCAGGCAAACTGTCTCATTTCCATCTGTTCATAAATTGTCAGAAGATTTGCCACACTCTTTTTATTGCAATTTTGTGACATATCGTGTAATATAAGATCAGTAAATTGGTGAAGTGTGTCTCTTGATATCGCGCGGCTACGGCTGCGCGCCGCGCATTCCCACAAAAGGAGCTGATGAAATGAAGCGCAACAGAATAACAAAATTACTCGCGCTGCTGCTGGCGCTGCTGCTGGCGGGGACGGCGCTGGCGGAGATCGAAGTGGCCGGGGAGGAATTGTCGGATAATGACCTGGGCCTCACCATGGACGACGTGGATTTGGAGCTGCCCGACGTCGGCATTGACATCGATTTGTCGGAGGCGCTGGACGGTCTCCCCGCTGCCGACGATGTGCCCGCGATCGATATTTCGGCGACATCCAACGCTGAGACGACCCAGCTCGTGTTGGGCGTAAAGGAAAAGTATGCCCTGGATGTCCAGACCATCGGCGGAGGCAAGAAGGTAAAGTTCAAATCCTCGAAGACGGCGGTTGCCACGGTCACGTCGAAGGGCGTCATAAAGGGCGTGAAGAAGGGCAGGGCGAAGATCACCTGTACGGTCGGGGGAAAGACGGTCGCGGTGTATGCGGTGCAGGTCCTCCCTGCGCCGGAAAAGGTCACGTTGAGCGCGTCCACCCTCAGCCTGGGGGTGAAGCAGGGCGTCACGCTGACGCCCTCGATTCCCAATGGCACCCATGCCGCCTTCACCTGGTCCTCAAAGGACGCGACCATCGCCGCCGTGTCGCAGGAGGGCCAGATCTCCGGCAAAAAGGTGGGCACGACCACCGTCACGGTCAAGACCCAGAACGGCAAGAAGGCCAGTGTGAAGGTAACGGTGAAAAAGGCTCCGGGCAAGGTGACGCTGGACAGGATCACTGCGTCCCTCCAGGTGAATGGCACCCTCCGGCTGAAGGCCACGCTGCCGGCGAATACATATTCTCCGATCACCTGGACGAGCAGTGACAGGAAGATCGCCAAGGTCAGCGCCTCCGGAAAGGTGACTGCGGTGGCCATCGGCACGGCCACGATCACAGCCGCAACCTACAATGGGCGCACGGCTGCCTGCGTGGTGACGGTGAAGCCCGATACCGAGACGGTGGACTATCGCGCGCTGCTGATCGGCCAGGAAAACTTCAACTATAGCGTCTGCAGACGCAACCGGGGCGACGTGTATCTCATGGCGGATATGCTCCGCTATGTCAAGGGACTCTATGGCGGTCGCTATTCGGTCACCAAGAAATACGATCTGTCGGCCGCGCAGGTTCTGAGAGCCATCAGAACCACCTTTGCCGACGCGGATGAGAACGACGTCTCTCTGTTCTTCATCGCCACCCACGGCGATGTGGAGCTGTCCGGCGAAGGCGCCGGCATGCTGGCGATGACGCCCAATGGTGACCTGCTGTTGAAGGATCTCGCCGACGCCCTCAAGGCGGTGCCCGGAAAGGTGATCGTCATACTGGAATCCTGCGGGGCGGGCGCCGCAATATATGCCGACAACAGTGGCGAGAGCAATAAAAAGGCGCTGTACGAGGCGATCAAAAAGCGTTCCAAGGCCTTTGACGCGGCGGCGATCAGCGCTTTTGCCAATGCGGATACGGGCGTCAGGGTGTGGCATGACGCATCGGATTTCGGCGATATCCGGGCAAATACCGGCGAGTTCCGCGTGGAAAACAAGTTCTATGTGCTGACGGCTTCCCGCTATCAGGAGCTGAGCTGGGGCAAGGAGGTCGAGGATCCCTATTATGCCTACAACTACTTTACGCGGTGGCTGACTCAGGGGATCGGCACCTCCGAATCCACGCAGACAGACGGTTCCATGCCCGCAGACGCCAACAACAACGGGCAGGCCACGCTGGACGAGCTGTACCAGTACATCTCGGATGTGGGAGATGACTATCCTTTCAGGCCGGCTGGGGGAGGCGTCTATTACCAGCATGTGCAGGTCTACCCCACCAAGAGCAATTTCGTGTTGTTCTGCCGGTGATACCAACTGTAAACAGGGCTCCGAGCCGATTGCTCGGAGCCCTGTTTTACAGGCTTGTCAGGCGTAGATCCTCAAAATCGATGACGCCAGCGAAAACAGCACCAGCAGCGAGAGTACGTCCACGATGGTGGTGATGAACGGGCTGGCCATCACGGCGGGGTCCAGGTGGGCGCGCTTGGCCAGCATCGGAAGCGTGCAGCCCACCAGCTTGGCGATGACCACGGTGCAGAACATGGCCATGCAGATGGTGGCGGCCACGGGCATGGTGATGTCGGGGTTGATGAAGCGGCGGTCAAAGAACATCAGCTTCACGAAGTTTGCCAGGGACAGCGCCGCGCCGCAGAGCATGGACACCCGGAATTCCTTCCACATCACCCTGAAGACGTCCTTCAGCTCCAGCTCGTTCAGTGAGAGGCCGCGGATGATGGTGACCGACGCCTGGCTGCCGGAATTGCCGCCGGTGTCCATCATCATCGGGATGTAGGCGGTCAGCACCGGGATCAGCGCCAGCGCGTTCTCGAACCGGGAGATGACGATGCCGGTGAAGGTTCCGGAGATCATCAACAGCAGCAGCCAGGGGATGCGGTTCTTCCAGATCTCGAAGACGCCCGTCTTCAGGTAGGGCTTGTCGGAGGGGGTGATAGCGGCCATCTTCGCGATGTCCTCGCTGGCCTCCTCTTCCATGATGTCCAGGGCGTCGTCGACGGTGATGATGCCGACCATGCGGTTTTCGGCGTCCACCACGGGCAGAGATGTGAAGTCGTACTTCGACATGGTCTGCACGGCGGTCTCCTGGTCGTCCTGGGTGCTCACGCTGATGGCGTTGGCGGTCATCAGGCTTTCACAGGTGTCGTCCGGGTTGGCCAGTATCAGCGAGCGGATCGTCACCGTGCCCAGCAGGTGGTACTTGTCGTCCAGCACGTAGCAGGTGTTGATGGTCTCCTTGTCCACGCCGGTGACGCGGATGTGGTTGATGGCGTCCGCGGCGGTCATCTGCGGGGTCAGGGCCACGAACTCGGTGGTCATCACCGACCCGGCGGTATCGTCATTGTACTTCAGGATCTCGTTGATCTGCTTGCGGGTATCGGGGTCGGCCTGGGTCAGTATGCGCCGAACCATGTTGGCGGGCATCTCCTCGATCAGGTCGACGGCGTCGTCCATGTACATCTCGTCGATGACGGCCTTCAGCTCGGTATCGGAGAAGCTGCGGATCAGCGTCTCCTTCACGTCGCTCTCCATCTCGACAAAGGTCTCGGCGGCCAGGTCCTTGGGCAGCAGCCGGAAGATGGCTGGCATCAGCTTCTCGGGCATGTCGCTGAGGATCGAGGCGATGTCCGCGGGATACAGCGTCTGCATCAGGTCCCGCAGGGATGCGTATTTCTTCTCTTCCGCCAGCTTGCGAAAGGTCTCTTCCAGAATTTCGGTTCTTTCCTTCAAGGTCACTCCTCCAATCATTGTTTGATGATGGAACGGCGCATGCATGACAAAACGCCGCTCCTCTGACAGGAGCAGGACACAGCAGATTGGATCAGGACAGCACCGCAGGGCGCCGCTTCCTGTTTATAAAAGATGAGGCTTATAAAGGAGAAGCGAACGCCGGTGGGAAGGCCGCCGTATGTGATCTGCGCTTGTGCCATAGCTACTACCGCCAGCGTCCATTCGCTTCACCCTCCTATACTTGAATTTTAAAGTGGAATTACAACCACTTTGATTTTAAATCAGCGGGGATGGTTTTGTCAATGGATTTCGGGTAATTTGTGCCCATTTTTTATCTGTTGCAGATGTGTTAACGGACAATCAAACGATGTCTCAAATATAGCGTCAAATGTTCGGGTTTTTGGGCGTATGTAGCGCGGTGACAACCCCTAAGATTCGCCTTTTTTCGGCGTTTTGCGGCAAAAAGGGGGCTTACGTTATCTCTTTGATTTTCGTCAAAAAAGTATTGACAAATCGTGACACTATTTGCTATAATAACCAAGCTGTCAGGGAGCGAGGGGCTCAAAAACCCGGCGACCGACAGCGAGCGAACCTTGAAAACGATACAGAGGAAACGAGTACAGGTCTTGCGGACTTGCGAGGATAGCCGAGAGGCAGGAGCGAGGAAGCGAGACGAACAGTCAGAATTCTATGAGTAAAACGCCATGACGAAACGGGAAAGCGGA
>JAZTZK010000255.1:0-8939 GCA_045637485.1 Clostridia bacterium | reverse complement strand
TATACGCTGACGCGCAGGGAGTCCGTGCTGCGCAAGGTCATCACCACGATGCTGGTGCTCACGATGTATGTCAACGCCGGCCTGATCCCCAACTACCTGCTGATCACCAAGACGCTGCACCTGCAAAAGAGCTATTGGGTGTACATCATCCCCACGATGTTCAGCTGCTTCAACATGGTGGTACTGCGCACCTACATCGCCGGCCTGCCCGAGGCGCTGGTGGAATCCGCCCGCATCGACGGCGCGGGCGACATCCGCATCTTCTGGCAGATCATCTTCCCGCTGTGCAAGCCCGTTCTGGCCACCGTGGCCCTGTTCGTGGCCGTGGGCAGCTGGAACAGCTGGTTCGACACCCACCTGTACAACGCCAGCAAGGTCAACCTGCACAGCCTGCAGTACCTGCTGAAGATGAAGCTGGCCACCACCCAGGCCAGCGCCAATGCGGCCCAGTCCTCCGCCGAGGCCCTTGCCAGCTCCGCTGCCGCGAAGACCACGCCCGTCACCATCCGCTGTGCCATCACGGTGGTCTCCACGGTGCCGATCCTGGTGGTTTATCCCTTCCTGCAAAAGTACTTCGTCACCGGCATGGTGCTGGGCAGCGTGAAGGGGTAGGCAAATCAAAAATTTTCTCCCACATTCCCAAAAAGGAGGACTCTTCATGGCTTACGACCACCGCAAAGCCCATGTCACCCTTCGCGTACTCGACGCGCAGGGCCAACCCGTCGCCAACGCACGCATGCATCTCGACCAGAAAGCCCACGACTTCGGCTTCGGCTGCGGGGCCTTCGACGCCATCACCTACACCAACGAAAAAAAGGACGACCCCTTCTTCCGGGATCGCATGGAAAAGTGGCTGCGCCTGTTCAACTACGGCACCCTCCCCTTCTACTGGGGCCGCTACGAGCCCGAGGAGGGCAAGCCCGAATTTGACAGCCGCATGAACGCCGCCCGTTTCCTGGTGGAAAACGGGGTTCGGGTCAAGGGCCATCCGCTGTGCTGGCACACGGTATGCGCCGACTGGCTGATGCAGTATGACGACAAGACCATCCTCGACAAGCAGCTGGCGCGCATCCACCGGGACGTCTCCGGCTTCGCCGGGGTGATCGACATATGGGACGTGATCAACGAGGTGGTCATCATGCCCGAGTTCGATCGCTACGACAACGCCATCACCCGCATCTGCAAGCGCTACGGCCGGGTGCCGCTGGTGAAAGAGGTGTTCGAGGCCGCGAAGGCCGCCAACCCGAAGGCGCTGCTGCTGATCAACGACTTCAACCTCTCGGACCGCTACGCCAACCTGATCCGCGACTGCCTGGACGCGGGCGTGCCCATCGGGGCCATCGGCCTGCAGACCCACCAGCACCAGGGCTACATGGGCACGGAGAAGCTGGACGAGGTGTTGCGCCGCTTCGAGGGCTTCGGCCTGCCGCTGCACTTCACCGAGAATACGCTGGTGTCCGGCCATCTGATGCCGCCGCACATCGTGGACCTGAACGACTACCAGATACCCGAATGGCCCACCACCCCCGAGGGCGAGGCGCGCCAGGCCAGGGAATGGGAGGAGATGTACCGCTTCCTGTTCGACCATCCCATGGTCGAAGCCGTCACCGGCTGGGACTTCACCGACGGCTGCTGGCTCGGCGCTCCCAGCGGCCTGCTGACCGCGGAGAACCGGATAAAGCCCGCCTACTCGACGCTGGATAAGCTGATCCACGGGGAATGGCACAGCGAGGGCGAGGTCGTCACCGACGACAACGGCTGCGCCGAGGTCACCGGGTACAAGGGAACGTACGCCCTGTCCGACGGGACGAGGGAAGCGGGCTTCCACCTGGCGGCCAATGGGCAGACCATCGAGGCTGTGATAAAATAATCCGCACAGCATAAGGTCCTTCACACCGTTCTGAATGACGCATTTGAGCTTTTTCGTCATGCTGAACGGCGCGGAGGACCTTTTTGCTGTTTTTGAGGTGCTAAGGAACCATCGCAAATCTGCGTTTTCCCTTGACAAGCGCGCCGCCGCGCTTTAAACTATACGTATATGAATGTAATATGGGGTATAGGGATATGACGATGAACGACGGCAACACCACGCTGAACGAACTGAAGGAACAGGTGCACCGGCTCTGCCTGCGAAAGGGCTGGGGCGTGGACGGGGTGCAGAACCCCCAGCAGGTGGCCATGGCGATGACGGTGGAGATGAGCGAGCTGCTGGAGCACTTCCAGTGGCTGAACCCCGACGATGTCAACGCGCTTATGGAAGGCAAGGATCCGGCGCGGGTGGCCCTGATCGCCGAGGAATTTGCCGACGTGATGATGTACGGCCTGCAGCTGGCCCGCACGCTGGGCATCGACATCACCGAACAGGTGCTGCGCAAGATCGATATCGTGGACCATCGCCCGCCCAAGCCCTACGACCCCAGGCGCTGAAAAACCCACTTTACAAGCGAGGACCCTCACCATGATGCTGAAGCATTCCAGAGAACCCGTGGACGGCCAGCCCATCGAAAACACCTTCCTGGCCGTGGACGAGCATACGGGCAGCCAGCTGGGCGCCTGCACCATATTTTGCGACGAAAACCCGGCGCTGTACCCTGCCCGACCTGTGCAGGTGCGCCTGCAGCTGGAGGGCAATCCCCTGCCCGACGCGCTGCTGGGCGCGGCGGTGGCCCGGGGGCGGGAGCTGTGCACCGCCTCGGGGAAATTCTGCCGACTGTACACCCGCTGCGACCCGGACGACACACAGATGCTGGACGCCCTGGCCCCGATGGGCTTCAAGGACAACGACGGCCTGGTGCAGCTGGAGCTGCGCCTGCCGCTGGAATACGACTACAGGCTGCCCGCGGGCTGCGTGGTGGTAAAGGACGACCTCGGCGACCCGATGGAGCAGAAATTCTTCCTGGAGCGCTACAACGCGCTGTACAACACCGCCCACGACTTCGACTGACTGCACAGCTACATCGACCGGGATGGCTTCATGCGCATACTGACGGTCTCCCCTACCGGCATGGCCGGGGAGATACTGATCTGGCGGGAGGGCTACGCCGGGGTCATCGGCTACATACAGACCAGCAAGCGCTGGCGGCGGCTGGGCGTGGGCACCTGTATGCTGGGCCTGGCCTGCGAGGAATTCGAGCGCGCGCGGCTGTTCTGCGCCCAGGCCAACGTCCGCGCCCGCATCCCCCATGTACTGAAGATGATGGAGAAGGTGGGCTTCAGGCAGACGCATCTGCTGATGCGCTACCCCGGGGTGGACATCAACCCGGCGGACGCCCAATAGTAAACCCATACCGACATTTGCAAAGAGGCGAACGACATGAGCAACAACCAAAACGCGGATATGAATCGGGATCAGGTCATCATCCGCACCAGCGTCGTCGGGATATTGACCAACCTGTTCCTGGTGGCCTTCAAGGCCACCGTGGGCATCATGTCCAACTCCATCGCCGTGATACTGGACGCCGTGAACAACCTGTCCGACGCCCTGTCCTCGGTTATCACCATCGTGGGCACGAAGCTGTCGACCAAGCTTCCGGACAAGAAGCATCCTCTGGGCTACGGTCGCATCGAATACCTCAGCGCCATGATCGTGTCCGGCATCGTGCTTTACGCGGGCCTCACCTCCGCGATGGAATCGGTGAAGAAGATCATCCACCCGGAAAAGCCGAATTACAGCCCGGTTTCACTGTTGATCATCGCGGTGGCCGTGGTGGTGAAGATCTTCCTGGGCAAATATGTGAAATCCAAGGGCGAAAAGGTGAACTCCGGCTCGCTGGTGGCGTCCGGCTCCGACGCCATGAACGACGCCATACTCTCCGCGTCTGTGCTGGCCTCCGCCATCATCTTCAAATTCACCGGCCTCTCCCTTGAGCCCTTCGTCGGCCTGGTCATCTCCATATTCATCATCAAAGCCGGCATCGAGATGATGCGGGAGACCCTGGATCAGATCCTGGGAACGCGGGCGGACAAGGCGGTCACCGACAGGATCAAGGCCATCCTGACTGCAGAACCGGAGGTGCGGGGGGCCTACGACCTGATCCTGCACAACTACGGCCCGGACAGGAACCTGGCCTCCGTCCACCTGGAGCTGCGGGACACCATGACCGTCCGGGAGGTGGATCGGCTGACGCGAAAGCTGGAGGCGAAGGTGTACCGGGAGACCGGCGTCATACTCACCGGCGTGGGGCTGTACGCCTTCAACACCCTCGATGACGCGGCCGCACGGCTGCAGAACGACGTGCGCGACCGGGTGCTGGCCCACGAATGGGCCGTGCAGTTCCACGGCTTCTACGTGGACACCGAGGCCAAGGAGATGCAATTCGACGTGGTGATGAGCTTCGACATCCCGCCGAAGGAGGGCCTGAACACCCTCTACGAGGAGCTGCGCCGGGCCTACCCCGACTACAGAATCACCATCGCGTCGGATGTGGACGTATCGGTGACGGAATGAGCCCTTTGAAATGACGACGGTATCCGAAACACGATTCGGATACCGTCTTTTTCGGTTCTGTTTCCCTGCCTCCCGCAATACCATGAAGCATCACGGGAAGGAGGCATGGACATGCACGGAAACCTTTTCTACGGCTGCGGCACGGCGCTTGTGACGCCCTTCAAGGGGAACCGCATCGACTTCGACGCGCTGGAAAGCCTGATCGACTGGCAGCTGGACTGCGGCGCGGACGCCATTGTCGTGCTGGGCACCACCGGGGAGCCGGCCACCGTCACCGAGAGCGAGCGCAGCGCCATCATCGAATGCGCCGCCGCCCGCTGCCTGCGCCGCGCGCCGCTGGTGGTGGGCGCCGGCAGCAACGACACCCGAAAGGCCGTCGCACAATCCATCGAAGCCCGGCGGCTGGGGGCGGACGCGCTGCTGGTAGTGACGCCCTACTACAACAAAGCCAGCCGCGCCGGGTTGATCGGCCACTACAACGCCGTGGCCGACAGCGTGGACATTCCCATCATCATGTACAACGTGCCCGCCCGCACCGGCGTCAACCTGGACGCTGACACCGTGGCGGAGCTGGCCAGGCACCCGAACCTGTGCGCCGTCAAAGAGGCCTCCGGCAGCCTTCGGCAGATGACGGACCTGGCCCGGGCCTGCGCAGGCGGCGTCGCGATCTACTGCGGCAACGACGACCAGGTGCCCGCCGCCATGGCCCTCGGCGCCCGGGGCGTGATCTCGGTGGCCGCCAACCTCATCCCCGGGGTGATGGGCGACATGGTGTCCGACTGGCTGCGGGGCGAGCCGAAGAAGTGCCTGGAGGCCCAGCTGGAATACCTGCCGCTGATCCGCCTGCTGTTCGATGAGGTGAACCCGATCCCCGTCAAGGCCGCCCTGGCGCTGATGGGCAAAATCGAAAACACCCTGCGACTGCCCCTCTGCCCGCTGGACGCGGAAAGGGAGGAGCGGCTGCGCAGGGCGCTGAAGCGGGTGGGGCTTATCGATTAGGTCACCCCAGCAGATCAAACATATCCATCTGCTGGGCCTGGGAGCTGGCCCAGTGGCGGCTCATCTCTTCGAAATCGCCGTCCCGGAGCTCGCGGAAGGGGCGAGCCCCGCGGCTGAGCAACGCCCGGTTGCCGGCATAGTCCTGCCAGGCGTAGATCCAGTCGCAGGCGCGTCTGGCAAGGGCATCCGACTCGCCGCGGCGGCCGTCGGTATTGAATATGAAAGCGGCGTCGGCCAGCGCGAACAGCAGCCTGTTCCGGGCGACGGCATGGTTGACGGTGAACAGCGCGTCCGGGTGCTCCATGGACAGCACCGAAGCGCGGCCTTCTGACAGCATGGCCCCGATGGCGTCGTTTTTCAGGTGCTCCCGAAGGCCGCCGCCCAGTATATCCACCACCTGGCCGCCGCGCTGCGCCGCCAGTCCCGCCGCGAGGCGCGAAACGCCCAGCTCGCCTCCCGTGAGCAGGGCATAGCCCTGCCGGGTCGCCCCGTCGACGAGGACCTCGATCTGCCTTCGGGCCTCGGGCGTGGTCCTGACGCCGCTGATGCCCAGCACGGCGATGGCCGGCTTTTCCGTCAGCGCGCCGTCGCCACAGCGGTACAGGAACGGGGGCGCGGCCTCCTTCAGCGTCCGGGTCAGCCGGCGGGGGTATTCGGCGTCGTACTGGGTAACGACCTCGATCCGGTCCTCCATGAAGCCCCCCAGCGCGTAGGTCAGCTGCACGTCCCGGTGCAGCAGTGTGTACACCCGATAGGCCTCTTCCTCGGTCAGGCCCAGCAGCATCACCAGCCCGCTGATATCCACATCCAGCAGCGCCCCGATACTGCCGAAGCCCGAGCCCCTGGCCAGCGCCTCCACGCGCCGGAATTCCGGGGTGCTCAGGGGTCTGGCGTACTCCTCCCTGTCGGGCGACAGCGCCATGGTCAACAGCATCGCCGCGTAGGCGTTCTCGGTATGTTCCATGCCCGTCCCCCCCTGTATGTTCTATTACAATTCTATCATGAATGGCCCCGTTTTGCAAGACATAGGTTGAACGGCGGCACTGGGGCAATTGAAGTGACAAGGATTGGTTACAGCTCAGGGTCGACACGGTGGAACCCCTCCGACCCCGCCTGTAGCGGGGCCACCTCCCCGACGCGAAGCGAGTCCTTTAGGACTTTCAGGGGAGGCAACCTCCAACAGCCTCCCCTGAAAGGGGAGGTGCCGAGCGAAGCGAGGCGGAGGGGTTCCGTATAATCAGGACGCTGCGCTGTAACAAGGATTGAAGTGACACTCCGGAATATTTTGTTTTCCCCCTTGATTATCCGCCGATAATGTATTATTATAGTATGTAGATAGATATGCGCATTTTGCGAACGGGAGCATTACCATGGACAGATATAAAATCGCGTTTTTCACAGTGGATTGGAATTACGATCTCGTGGAAAGCACGCTGCACGGCCTGAGGCAGTACGTGGACGACCATGAGGATGTGAGCCTTTGCATATTCGACTGCTTCGGCAAGGATCTCGACAACGCCCGTGATCGCAGCGAATACAGCATATACGACCTGGTGGACCTGGACCAGTTTGACGGCCTGCTCATACAGGGCAATCAGATCGTGCTCAAGCCGGTGCGCGACACCCTTGCAAGGCGCGTAGCCCAGTCCGGCATTCCCGCGGTGAGCATCGACTGCCCCATCGAAGGCTGTGCGGTGCTGGGCATCGACAACCGCCAGGCCCAGTACGACATCGTGCGCCATGTCATCGATGAACACGGCGCCCGCCGCCTGGTCTACCTGACCGGCATACTGGAAAACGGCTCGCCCGAGGCGCGCCAGCGCCTGGACGGCTTCCACGATGCCTGCCGGGAGGCCAACCTGGACCCGGCCGACATCGAAGTCTTCCCCTGCACCTGGCGCACCAGCGACGGCCTGCGCATTGCGGAGCGCTGGTTCAGAGAGGGACTGGCCCTGCCCGACGCCTTCGTATGCGGCAATGATGAAATGGCCCTCGGCCTGATCGAGGGCCTGCAAAAGAACGGATGCAGCGTGCCCGATGACGTGCTGGTGATCGGCTTCGACAACATCACCAGCGCCGAGCTGTCCCGGCCCCGGCTGTCCACCGTGAACCGCGATTACTCCAGGATGAATTACTGCGCCATGGAATGCCTGATCAACAAGATCAAGGGCGTCGAAAAACGCGCCTTCATCCCCTTTGATTACGATGTCATCTGTTCCGAATCCTGTGGTTGCGAGGAGGGCGCGCGCCCGGAC
The DNA here is from genome assembly GCA_045637485.1 of Clostridia bacterium. GTDB lineage: Bacteria > Bacillota > Clostridia > Christensenellales > Aristaeellaceae > UBA2862. The sequence continues at coordinate 1,238 of JAZTZK010000255.1, read as the reverse complement.
TACTTCCGCGACAAATACTTCCATCAGACCCGAACGCTGAAGGCCTTCTTCATCCAGCAGGAGCAGATCGCCGAGGAGCTGTTCGACGCCTCGGACCTGGTGGGGCTGATGGACATCGTTGAGCGCAACCAGGCCATCTTCGGCTGCGACAGCATCTACCTGTGCATCAACGATTACTACTACGACAACTATGACAAGAAGCTGTGGCGCAGCGATTCCGAGCGCTTCGGCAAGGAGATGATACTGGCCGCCTGCGGAGGGACAGACGCATCGCCGGACGAAGGCCACATCTACGCCCGCTTCCCCACCCGCTACTTGCTGCCCGGCAGCATCATGGACGAGCAGCGCTTCCTGATCTTCTATCCGCTGCACTACAACACCTATTCCATCGGCTACATGGTGATGAACGGCATCAGCCAGGCGGCGAAGCTGAACCTGCACGAGAGCATATTCAGCTTCCTGGAGATCGCCATTGAAAACGTGCGCAAGAAGGGGCTGCTGAGGCAGCTGAACGACGTGCTGGACAACCTGTACGTCCACGATGCCCTGACCGGCATGTACAACCGCTTCGGCTACGAGCGCTTCGCCCAGCAAAGCTATGAGGCCTTCCTGCGGCAGGACGGCGGGGCGCAGATACTGTTCGTTGACATGGATGACATGAAGGGCATCAATGACCGCTACGGCCATGAGATCGGCGACGCGGCCATACGCGCCGCCGCAGAGCTGATCAAGCAGACCTGCCGCGCCGAGGACTTCCTGATGCGCTATGGCGGAGACGAATTCCTGGTGATCGCCTCCATTAAGGAAACCGGCCTTGCCGATGCCCTTACCTGCACGCTGGAGCCCAACACCCTGGAGGACCTGCCCTGCCGCCTGAGCCTTACCGTCGGCCGAGTGGAGGTCAATGCCTCGGATACCCCGACGCTGGACCAATGCGTCCAGGACGCGGACGCGAGGATGTACGAGATAAAGAAGCGGAAGAAGGCTGGCCGATAGAAGCCCAAAAAATACCATGTCACCGGACCGACATGGTATTTTGCTTTGACCTCTGTTATTATTCCTCAATGCCCAGGTATCGCCTTATTTCCGCGATATAACGCTCCGCCAGCGGGCTCAGTACCGCGTTGGCGCGCACCACGTAGCCCACCTCCATGATGCTGTTGGGGTTGTTGGTGTCGGCTTCGTAGGGCACGGCGATGAAATCGGAGCCGTTCAGTTCTTCGCAGATGATCCCCGAG
>JAZTZK010000254.1:0-3016 GCA_045637485.1 Clostridia bacterium | reverse complement strand
GCGGCGCGGGCAAACCTTAAAACGCCCTATGCCGCCAATGGCACAACACTGGCTTCTTTTTCGGCGATCCCCGTAGAAGATGGCCTGTACAACGTCTATTATTCCGGGACGGACACCAACGCCCCTGTGAAAACCTCTGCGGCTTGGCGGTGGAATGTCATTCAGTTTGGCAATTCGATCCGGCTCACACAGATCGCGTTCTGCCCGACCAGAAATCAGGATTGCATGTACATACGCCAGAAGGAAAACAGCACATGGTACGGATGGTATAAATTCCAGGGCGCCGCCATTTAACCGGAAAGGGAGGAGAAGCATATGCTATACCGAGAGATTTATGTGGTAACCGCTTACATCGTGGATGCCAACGGCACGTTCAACGCCCTGTCGGGCTATCCCAAGACATTCGACAGCAAGCATTACGGCAACGATCTGGACAAGACCCGGCAGCGGGCCTACGCGGATTGGCACGACGCGCTGGGCGCGATGGGCAAGGTCGACACCCGCGAACTTCAAACGGCAAGCATCCTGCGCATGAGCGACGGCATGCAGGTCGAATGCGCGCGGTATGGGAACCTGGAACCGCTGCCCGACCCGGAGTCGGACGAGACAACCTGAATGGGACAGGAGGATTGAATTATGGTCGAGAACGTGGGCGTAGCGAAGGTCATCTATACGGTTGAGCCTCATCCCGACGATGAAGGCAAGGCCATTGTCACGTATTGGCTGGAGAACGGCGTCAGGATAGGGCAGATAGACGTAACGCGGGGGAGGACGGAGGAACGAAAATAAATGAGGAATGATGGGGGTGAAACACGATGGCGAATGATTATAAGAAGTACATCCTCTCCGCAGGAAGCCACTACATCAGCAACAGTGGCAGCGACGAGAACGGCAACCTCAAGGGGGGCAAGGCGGGGGACCAGTCGAAGAAGGAGTGGTACTTGCGCAAGTGGTATTCGCGTCCCTGGACCTGCGTGCTGCGCTTCCCGGACATCATCGTCGGAACACTGATCGCTCAGCTGGGCATCGACGCGGCGCTGAACGACAGGATCGGCTACGACCAGGGCCAGCGGGATTCATTCTGGAAGGAGGTCAGGAAGGTGGGCTACCTGCCCGCGAAGATCAGGACCGCCTGCGAGGAGGACTGCACCGCCGGGGTCAACGGCCTGGTGCACTGCGCGGCCTACCTGCTGGACATCCCCGTGCTGAAGAAGATCCCGGAGACCGGCGTGCGCAGCGGCAACATGCGCAGCCTGTTCAGGGCGGCGGGGTTCCGGGTGCTGACGGAGAGCAAGTACCTGAAGAGCGGCGATTACCTGCTGCCGGGGGATATCCTGCTGTATGACAACCACCACGGGGCGACGAATGTCACCTGCGGGAAGAAGGTCAGGTCCGGCTACGCCTATCATGACGTGATCGACCACCTGGAGGAATACCGGGGGAAGACCGACCCGGTGGCGGACGGCCTGAGGCGCGGCGACAGCGGCGAGGACGTGAAGGCCATGCAGGCGCGACTTTTGAAGTGGGATCCAAAGTGCCTGCCGGAGTACGGCGCGGACGGGGAGTTCGGGAAGGAGACCGAGGAAGCCGTGAAGGCCTTCCAGAAAGAGAAAGGGCTGGCGGTGACCGGCGTCTATGACGCGGCCACCGAGGCGGCGCTGATGGCCGCCGTCTGCGGGCATGTGAAGATCACCGGGGGCAGCGTGAACGTGCGCAGTGCCCCGGGCACGTCCAGCCGGGACATCGGCACGGTGCACAAGGACGACATACTGATCTACCAGGGCCTCGCTGAGCCCGTCGACGGGCGGGACTGGTATCTGGTCATATTCAACAACACCAACGGCTGGGTGAGCAGCAAGTATGCCCGGCTGATCGAATGAGGCGGGCGCTTCGCGCCGCCCTCGCCGTGGTCCTGCTGACCGGGGCGCTTTTTGTTGTCCTGGTGGCGGTGCGGCGGTGGGGAGGCTTCGAGGGCTATGACCCGTACCTGATCGACTACGACGCCCCGGGGGTGGATATCACCTCCGAGGGACCATAATTCCAAAAGGAGCCGTGATCATGCGCCATGGACATCACACAACCTATCCAAATTGCCGTAGCCCGTGCGGATATCCTGCTGTGCCGGCTGCTGGCGCTGCCGTGGAAGCGGATGGCGGCGTCGCTGCTGCTGGCATGGCTGGCGATACATGTCGTAAAGGCGGTGAGAAACGATGAACGATGAACAGTACGCCGAAATCGTTGGCGCGCTGCGGGCCAACGAGCGGGAACACACCAGCTACAACCGCAGGCTGCACGAGCACGACGAGGCGATCAGGGAGCTCCAACAGACGCAGATCCAGCTTGTCAACCTGACCAATGCGGTCAACAACCTGGCCAGTGGCATCGGCGAGGTCAAGACCGCCGTGCAGGGCGTGGACAAGCGGGTGGCGGAGCTGGAACGGGAGCCCGCCGACAAGTGGCGGAGGATCACATGGGAGATCGTCAAGGCCGTGGTGATGGCCGCCGTGGGCGCGGCCATCGCCGTGATCGTCAGGGGCGCGTGAGCGCCGGAAAGGAGTTATACATGAGGGATTGGAAGGCATGGATCAAGGCCGCGGGCGTGCGCGCCATCAAGACGGTGGCCCAGACCGCCGCGGCCACCATCGGCACCAGCGCCGCCATGGGTGACGTGAACTGGAAGCTGGTGCTGTCGTCCTCGGTGCTGGCGGGCATCCTCAGCCTGCTGACCAGCGTGGCGGGGATCCCGGAGGTGCCGGAGGAGGGATAATTCTGATTTATCGAGCTGTTGCTCGATGAATCAGAATTAAGAGGTTAGGGTTTAGGGGATAGGGGTTAGGGTTGGTGACCTAAAGCGTTAGCTTCGCGTCGAAAACCCTACGGAATTTGTTTGATTTTATTGAAATTACGAAGCTTGTGGTTGCCCGTAATCTTATAATCAAAGAAATCCGTCAGGATTTTCTCCTTTCCTAATCACCCCCCTACCCCCCACACCCCCCCCCCCCCAAAACTATACTCC
>JAZTZK010000253.1:0-6436 GCA_045637485.1 Clostridia bacterium | reverse complement strand
AGTAATTGGGACTCATGAACACCTGGTCCGCGGCCTGCTTCAGGGTGATCCGTGCGCAGTAGTTGGCATCGATGTACTCGAAGGCGGGCTGCAGGCGGCGAAGGGCCCTTCCGGGATCGCCCCGCTCCGCCGGGCGGGCGTCGCCGTGGTAGTGGCGCACCAGCATCGTCAGGACCCGCAGCACGTCCGCCTTGATCATCAGCGGATAGCCGTCGCTGCGCTGCCGCCATTCGCCCAGTATCTCCTGCATCATGCCGGCGATCTGCGCGGCATAGGGCTCGTCCCTGCCGATGCGATTGCGGAAATTGCTGCCCCGGCCAATAAAGGGGCGCAGGTATTCCAGGTCCAACAGGTCGCCGTAGCTGGCCACGAGGCTGTCGGAAAACACCATCGCCAGCACCCTCATCTCGCTCTGGAACACCTGCCAGCCGTGCAGCTCGGCGCTGTTGAAGATGACGATGTCCCCCGGCGACACCTCGTAGGCCCGATCGCTGACATAGTAGCAGCCGGCGCCCTCCAGTATGCAGGTGATCTCCAGAAAGCTGTGCCAGTGAAAGGCCTCATCGGCATTGTCCCCGGCGACCAGCGTCACCTCGTTGATCTGGAAGGGAAAACCCCTGTCCAGGGTCAATCCGTCCTGATGTACGTTCATGCGCTCTCCCTAACCCCTAACCCCTAACCCCTAACCCCTAACCCCTAAAATCATACCACACCCGCCGCATTCTGAAAAGAAACTTCCATAAAAAAATATACAATTTACGTAAAATAGTGCATTTTCATTATCGCTTTAATTTGATAAAATGTAAACCGAAAGGCTGCTTAAGCACAGCTTTTGCAGCACAAAACACGACAGGAGGAACAGTAGCATGAAGAAATTGTTGAGTGTTGTGCTTTGCCTGATGCTGGCCATGAGCCTGCTGGCCTTTGCAAGCGCCGAGAACGTGGTCGTCGAAGCCGTGCCCAACGAGGGCCAGTTCGAGGGACAGGAGCTGAGCATACTGGTCTCCGCCGACTGGATGGCCGACCGCTATGACGAGACCATCGCCCGCTTCGAGGAAACCTACGGCGTGACCGTGGACCTGCAGACCCTGCCCGCCGACCAGTACTTCGACGTGCTGACCAGCGGCCTGGCCAACGGCACCTGCGCCGACGTGTTCTGGATCCAGTCCAACCCCGTGGGCGCCATCGAATCCATGATCGGCGATCCCGAGAACCGCTGCATCGACTTCACCGGCGCGGATTGGCAGAACGTGATGCCCGAATCCCGCCAGAGCGCCTGCATCTCCGGCGGCAAGCTGTACGGCCTGCAGGTCTGGAACAACAGCCCCGAGTACGTGATGCTGTACAACAAGACCCTGTTCGACGAGCTGGGCCTGAGCGTTCCCACCACCTACGCGGAGCTGAAGGACGTCTGCGCGAAGATCGCCGAGACGGGCATCACCCCCTGGTTCATGGCGGGCGCGGATGGATGGCGGCACCAGCTGGCCTTCTTCCAGATCGGCGGCGTCTATGAGGAGGCGACCCCCGGCCTGTACGACGCGCTGAACAACAACACCGCCACCTTCGCCGGAAACGAGAAGATGCTGGAGGTCCTGAACCAGTTCAAGGAGCTGAGCGACCTGGGCTACTTCGGCGAGGACTGGATCGGCACCGACTCCACCAACCAGTCCAACGAGTTCGGCGATCGCACCGTCGCCTTCACCATCGAGAACTCCGGCACCATCAAGCAGATCAAGGACGACACCGGCACCAGCGACGAGTTCGGCCTGTTCCTGTGCCCCCTGGGCGACAACACCTGGTACACCACCAGCCCCGCCGGCCCCACCATGTTCGGCTACAAGGGCACCGAGCACGAGGACCTGGTGCGCGCCTGGTTCCAGTTCGTCTGCACGCCCGAATCCCTGCAGGAGATCCTGGACAACAGCCCCAAGTACACCAACCTGCACGTGAACGTGGACATCGAGCAGCACTGGCTGCCCGAGGAGGAGGCCTTCATCGCCACCGTTCCCCCGGAGAAGATGGAGTGCTGCGTGCTGCAGAACGGCACCAAGTACACCAACGACTACTGGATGCAGTTCGGCCAGGATATGATCGAGTTCGTCCAGGGCGGCATCGACGCCAACGAGGTGCTGGCCCGCATGGACGGCTACCGCGCCGAGGCCGCCGCGAACGTCGGCGACGAGGCCTGGAAGTAAGCGAAATCGAGTTGACCCATAGGGGCGGCAAAGCCGCCCCTATCTTCCGTAAAAGGGCGGCGATGAAATGAACAAGAAAAAGGTCTATCCACAGTGGTTTTTGATACTGCCACTGCTGCTGTACATCGTGTTTTTCCTGTTTCCCAGCCTGCTGGGCGTGTTCTATTCGTTCACCGACTGGGGGCGGAGCACCCCGAAAAACGGCCTGCACTTCGTGGGGCTCAAGAATTACATCGATATATTCACCTCCAGCAAAAACTATTCCAACGGCATCTGGAACACGCTGAAATTCACCGTGGTTTCCAACATCGTGAAGATCATCCCGGCGCTGTTCCTGGCCATCATACTCTTTGAAGGCATCCGGGGCATGGGCGTGTACCGCACGGTGTTCTACCTGCCCTCGATCATACCCTTCGTGATCATCGGCATCATATTCACCTCGGTGCTGAACTTCAAAAACGGCATGCTCAACGGCGCGCTGGAGGCCATCGGCCTGGGGGCGCTGAAGCAAAAATGGCTTTCGGACCTTAACGTGGTCTGGAAATCCATCTACATGGTGGACGCCTGGCGGGGCATCGGCTACGTCATGACCATATTCATGACCGGCCTTTCCACCATCGACAAGAGCTATTACGAGGCCGCCAAGGTGGACGGCGCGAACTTCTGGCAGCGGCTGTGGAACGTGACGCTGCCGATGATGCGCGGCGCGATCATGATCAACCTGGTCTTCGGCGTCACCTACGGCCTGAAGGTGTTCGACATCATCTACGTGCTGACCAACGGCGGTCCCGGACACGCCACAGAGGTCATGACCACCTACTCCTTCCAGCTGTACGGCGCGGGCAGCTACGGCCTGGCCACCGCCTTCAACGCCATACTGTTGCTGATCACGATGGTCGCCGGCATACTGATCGTGCGCGGCATGAGCAGAAGGGGGGCGGCCTGACCGTGAAGAGCCCGAACAGAAAGCCCCTGACCCTCCAGACGGTGCTCAAGCAGCTGCTGTGCCTGTTTCTCTCGCTGATCGTGCTGGCTCCGCTGTACCTGGTGCTGATCAACTCCTTCAAGACCAAGAGCGAGGCCGCCCGCATGAATCTGAGCCTGCCCACCCAGTGGGTGTTCACCAACTACCCCGAGGTGTTCAAGAAGGCCAAGCTGCTCACCGGCTTTGGCAACAGCATGCTCTACAGCTTCGCCTCCACCACGGCGGGCGTGCTGCTGTGCGCCATGGCCGCCTATGTGCTCAGCCGCAAGCGCACCCGGCTGAACAACTTCATCTATTACTTCTTCATCTGCGGCCTGTTCTTCCCGGTGAACTACATCACCCTGGTGCGGGTGTTCCAGTGGATGAGCCTGACCAACACAAGCCTGGGCATCGTGCTGGTGTTCACCAGCGCCATGATCCCCTTCTGCGTGTTCACCATCTACAGCTTCGTGGAGACCATCCCCAAGGAGCTGGACGAGGCGGCGGTGATCGACGGCGCGAACCCGGTGATGCTGTTCTTCCGGGTGATACTGCCGCTGCTGAAGCCCACGCTGATGACCTGCTTCGTGCTCCAGTTCATGGGCGTCTGGAACGACTTCCTGACCCCGCTGTACCTGTCCTCCAAGAGCAAGCTGCACCCGATGACCATGTCGGTGTACCAGTTCTTCGGCAAGGAGGGCAGCAACTGGAACTACGTGTTCGCCGACATCGTGCTGACCGTCATCCCCGTGATCGCGGTCTACGCCGTCGGCCAGCGCTACATCATCGGCGGCGTCACCGCGGGCGCGGTGAAGGGATAGTTCTGATCTATAAATCCTTTCCAGTTCATTCATTCCCCAACAACCCGTCCCGGACTGCCTCTGCGGCCTGGGACTTTTTGCGAGGTACATCATGAATCAGATGATCGAATTCAAAGCGCCTGACGGGCTTTACCGCCTGGAGGCCGTGCTGCCGGGGGCGATTCGCGTCGTACATACGAAGGAGGATCATATCGCCCCACCCTCAATGCTGTTTCAGGCTCCGGAGCTGCCGGAAGGCGTCGGTGCGTTTGCCGACGGCGGGCAGGATGAAAAATGCGTGTGGCTGCGCTCGGGCAATCTCCGGGCGGAATACGACCGCGCCTCGGGCAGGCTGGCCTGGCGCAGGGCGGATGACGGCGAGGTCCTCCTGAGGGAGGCCGGGCACGTGCTCTCGGCCCAGGACGTGATCCGCTACACCACCGGCGGCGAGGCCCCGGTGATCGAGCGGGTCAAGACCGTGGACGGCGAGCGCAACTTCATCAAGAACCTCAAGCCCACGGTGGACCGCCGGGCCTGGTGGGCGCGGCTGTGCTTCGACTTCTCCCCGGACGAGGGCATCTACGGCCTGGGCCAGGGCGAGGACGGCGTGTGGAACAACCGGCACCAGAACCGCTACCTGTACCAGCACAACATGCGCATCCCCATGCCCTTCTTCCTGTCGGACAGGGGCTACGGCCTGCTGGTGGACTGCGGCAGCCTGATGACCTTCCAGGACGACGCCGAGGGCAGCTACCTCTACCTGGACACCGTGGGCCAGCTGGACTACTATGTCATCACCGGCGACAGCGTCGCGGAAGCTCCCTTCGACGCCGTCATCGACGGCCTGCGGCGGCTGACGGGCCGCGCGGCGCTGCCGCCGAAGTGGGCCTTCGGCTACATCCAGTCGAAGGAGCGCTACCGCACGGCGAAGGAGCTTGCCGACGTGGTGCGCCGCTACCGGGAATTGGGCGTGCCGCTGGACGGCGTGGTGCAGGACTGGCTCACCTGGCGCGAGGGCCGCTGGGGCGAGAAGCGGGTGGACAGGGCGCGCTACGGCGACCTCAGTCAGCGCATGGACGAGATCCACGCCATGCACGCCCACGCCATGGTCTCGGTCTGGCCCAACATGAACAGCGGCACCGCAGACTGGGCGCAGTTCAGCGAGAAGGGATGGCTGCTGAACGACCTGTCCACCTACGACGCCTTCAACCCCGAGGCCCGGGCGCTGTACTGGCGGCAGGCGAAGGCCGAGCTGTTCGACGGGGGCTTCGACGCCTGGTGGTGCGATTCCACCGAGCCCTTCTCCGGCCCGGACTGGGGCGGCGAGGTGCGCCGGGAACCCTGGGAGCGCTTCCGGCTGGTGGGCGACGAGCACAAGCGCTTCCTCGACCCGGCCCAGGCCAACCTGTACGCGCTGGCTCACGCCTGGGGCATCTACGAGAACCAGCGCAGGGACACCCCGGACAGGCGGGTGCTGAACCTGACCCGCTCCGGCTATGCGGGCAGCCAGCGCTACGGCGCAATGCTGTGGTCCGGTGACATCTCCGCCCGCTGGGACGTGATGCGGTCCCAGATCGCCGAGGCGCTGGGCATGGCCGCCAGCGGCTATCCCTGGTGGACGCTGGACATCGGCGGCTTCTTCGTGGTGCGGGAGAACTGGCAGGGCCGGGGCTGCGGCTGCGACAGCGACCCCGCGCCCAAGTGGTTCTGGCAGGGCGACTATGAGCAGGGCGTCGACGACCTGGGCTACCGGGAGCTGTACGTGCGCTGGCTGCAATTCGGCTGCTCCCTGCCCATGTTCCGCCCCCACGGCACCGACACGCCCCGGGAGATATGGAACTTCGGCAAGAAGGGCGAGCCCTTCTACGACGCCATCGAGTCGACGATCAAACTGCGCTACCGGCTGATGCCCTACGTCTATTCCCTGGCGGGCGGCGTATGGCGGAACAACGGCATGATGCTGCGCCCGCTGCTGTTCGACTTCCCCGGCGACAGGCGCGCCGCGGCCACCGCCGACGCGTTCCTGCTGGGGCGGTCGCTGCTGGTGTGCCCGGTGACCGAGCCGATGCGCTTCGGCAGGGGCAGCGCGCCGCTCAGCAAGCCGGAGCGTCGAACCTGCTACCTGCCCGCGGGCTGCGACTGGTACGACTTCTGGACCGGCGAGCGCTACCCCGGCGGCAGGCAGGTCACCGTGGACGCGCCTCTGGAGCGCATCCCGCTGTTCGTGAGGGCCGGGGCGATCATACCGATGGCCGAGGGCCTGCAATACGCCGGTCAGAAGCCGGAGGGCCCGCTGCAGATCCACGTCTGGCGCGGTGCGGACGGCGCCTTCGACCTGTACGACGACGCCGGCGACGGCTACGGCTACGAGCAGGGGGATTACACGCTCACCCGCCTGCGCTGGGATGACGCGGCAGCCGCGCTGACACCATCGGACGGGTTTGAGGTTTTGATTCACGGATGAAAGTCGGATCGTA
>JAZTZK010000252.1:0-1939 GCA_045637485.1 Clostridia bacterium | reverse complement strand
GGAGGCATGGGCGCGGTGCACGGTGCCGAATGCGTCGGACACGTACAGCTCGGCCATGGAGGCCAGCTCCTTGGCGAAGGCGGGATCGTTCTTTTCCTCCTCCGCGTGGAAGCGCACGTTCTCGAGCAGCACGGCTTCGCCAGGCTTGACCTCGGCGGCCAGCTTCTTGGCGTCGGGGCCGATGACGTCCTTGGCCAACTTGACCTCAAAGCCCAGCTTCTCGCTCAGGCGCTTGGCCACGGGCGCCAGGGAATACTTCATGTTGAACTCGCCCTTGGGACGGCCCAGGTGGGAGCACAGGATCACAGCGGCGCCGTTGTCCAGCAGGTATTTGATGGTCGGCAGCGCGGCATTGATACGGGTCTCGTCGGTGATATTCTTGTCCGCGTCCAGCGGCACGTTGAAATCGCAGCGCACGAGAACCTTCTTGCCCTTGACCTGAACGTCCTCAATGGTCATCTTATTGAGATTCATAGCGGTTCACTCCTTAATCATATTTGTGAACTTATTCTAACACATCGGCGAAAAAAAATAAAGGGTATTTCGCGAGTTGGCCTCTATAAAATTTGCGTTGATTGTGTCATTCCGACATAAAAACAGCGGATAGCGCGGATTACTCTTAACGATGGTATGATATACTTTTTCAAATTGGAGGCTTGTCCATGAAGAAAACGATCATCGAAGCGCGGGATGCGTGCTTTAAATACGAGGGAGCGACCACGCTGGCCGTGGATCACGTCACCCTTGACGTCGTCGAGGGCGAGTTCCTGGCGATACTGGGCCGCAACGGCAGTGGAAAATCCACCTTTGCCAAGCTGTTGAACGCCCTGCAGCTGCCGACCGCCGGCAGCGTGAAGGTCAACGGCATCACGCCCGCCAACGAGGACGATTGCTACGAGGTCAGAAAGTCCTGCGGCATGGTCTTCCAGAATCCTGACAACCAGATCGTCACCACCATCGTGGAGGAGGACTGCGCCTTCGGCCTTGAAAACCTGGGCACGCCGCCGGAGGAGATCCGGACCCGCGTGAACGAAGCGTTGCACAGCGTGGGCATGTTGGAATACGCAATGGCCTCCCCCTCCATGCTCTCCGGCGGACAGAAGCAACGGGTGGCCGTGGCCGGCGTGTTGGCCATGCGCCCGCGCATCATCGTATTCGACGAATCCACTGCCATGCTGGATCCTATCGGCAGGCGGGACGTGTTCGCGCTGGCCCGCCGGCTGAATGTGGAAGAGGGCATCACCATAGTGTGGATCACCCACTTCATGGAGGAGGCCGCCATGGCTGACCGATTGGTCGTCATGGATGGCGGAAGGATCGCCCTGGAAGGCGACCCTCGGTCGGTTTTCGTACAAACAGACCGTGTTCTTGAACTTGGGCTGGATGTACCGGAGATGATGAAGCTGGCGCATATGCTTCGGCAAAAGGGCGTTGCCCTGCCAGACGACATCATGACGGTCAATGAAATGGCGGTGGAGCTATGCCGATTGAAGTAAAGAAGCTGACGCATGTCTACATGCCGGGAACGCCCTTTGAGGCCAAGGCTCTGAATGCGGTCAGCCTAAGCATTCAGGATGGCGAATTCGTGGGCATCATCGGCCATACCGGCAGCGGAAAGAGCACCCTTATTTCCCACCTCAACGGCCTTGAAAGGTCCGAGCCCGGCGTGGTATTCGTCAACGGCATGGACCTGGGCGAGAAGGGCGCGGATCTGATTGCCATCCGCAGGGTGGTCGGACTGGTGTTCCAGTACCCCGAATACCAGCTGTTCGAGGAGACCGTGGCGAAGGATGTGGCATTTGGACCGTCCAACCTGGGCCTCGACGCCGGGGAAATCCACAGACGGGTGGAGCTCGCCCTCACCCAGGTCGGCCTGAACCCGGATGAGATATCTGAAAAATCTCCCTTTGAGCTGTCAGGCGGCCAGAAGCGCCGCGTC
>JAZTZK010000251.1:0-3985 GCA_045637485.1 Clostridia bacterium | reverse complement strand
CGCTTCATAGCCGAGGATGTCCCTCACCCGGCTGCTGAAGGCCCGTCGGCCGAAGTAGCGGCGATAGTGGGCCAGTCCCTTGAACGGATCGTCGGGATTCTTCCAAACCCAGTACATCGCCGTCAGCTCGCAGTAGCAGGCGTTCCTGTCCGCGATGTTGTCGCCGGTGTCATCCCTCAGACAGCCGGGAAAGTCATCCGCGGCGTCCCCAACCTGTATGGATCGATAGCCCTTCAGCTTCGGCAGGTCGACCCGCTTGTGGGTCACGATGTAGATCATGTCGCGCCACCCGCCTCTCCATCGGCGTCGGTCGCGCCGTAAAGGGCCAGGAACGCCCGAACGGTGGCCTGTATGGTAAAGCCCGCATGTCGGACCCTCTCGCAGTCCCCGGTTCGATCCCAGCCGGGACCCTCCGCCACTTCCCGGGCTGCCTCGCCCCACCGCTCAATAGAAGCCCTGTCGATGGGCAGGAACCGAACGTGCGCCGTCAGCTCCGCCTGGCGTGTGATGCGGTCGGAGAACAGCACCGGCAGCCCCGCTGCCTGGGCTTCGACACCCACCACGGGCAGCCCCTCGAACCGGGAGGGCAGCGCAAGCAGGTCCATTGCCTGCATAAGCTTCCCCACACCATTACTTGCGCCGTAGAATATCACCTCCCTCTCCAGGCCAAGCTGCGCCGCCTTCCCTCGGATCTCATCGAACAGCACGCCCTCGCCCACCAGCAGCAGCCTGGCGTTTTCGACGCGCCTGCGCATGGCCGCGAAGGCGACCAGCAGGTATTCATGGTTTTTTTGGTAGGCAAAGCGGCCCACGTGGCCGACCACGAAGGCATCCGCCAGCTTCAGCTCGCCCCGAACCCGGGCCCGCATGGAGGGATCAAAGGCAAATCGCTCCAGCTCCACGCCGTTCTTGACCATCTTCACCCGGCTGATATCCAGTCCGGGATACATCCACTCCGCCGCCCTGTCCGAACAGGCCGCAAAATCTGTGGCACAGCGCAACAGGGCGCCCCGGCACAGCCGATGCAGCGCAGCCTTCAGCCTTCGCGATCCGCCGTCGATGCCTGCGGCGTGGGAGTGCAGTATGATCCTTTTGACACCCGCGCGCCGGGCGGCCTTCGCAAATATCAGCAATAAATAAGCCACGTCCCCGTGAATGTGAACGCAGTCATAGCCGCCGTTCTGAAGCAGCTTCAATGTGTTCCTGAAATAGGCCGAGAGCCGCGTCCATCGCGGGCCGCGCGTGCCCACGTAAAAGACGTCCGTTCCCAGGCGCCTCAAATGCTCTATGTTGTTTGGATTTTCAAACTCGGCGATGCATGCGATATCCAGCTTCAGCCCCTCCGGCTTGTTGCGAATGACGCTGTTCACCAGCGCGTACACGCCGCCCAGGCCCACATCGTCGACATTGACTTCCAGTACCTTCATCATGTCACGCCCCCGGGGGATATTATTCGGGATAACGTATCGGCGGGCGGAAGGACAGTCCCTCCAGCGTACCGCCGAATATAACGCGTATGCGCTCCCATTTTCGCCCGTCAGACCTGGTCAGCACCCGGAATACGTGCAGCGGCGTGCGCAGCAGCAGTCGCGCCACGCCGCGCAGGCCCTCGCGCCGATACAGAAAAACCTCGTTTCTGTAGGCATAGCGATAGCGCTGGATACGCCCGGGCGCGTCTGTGGCGATGTTGCCGCCGTTGTTCGTCTCGCAGCAGTGCACGGTGACGCTGTCGGTAACCACGTAGCAGGGATATTTCCGCGAAATGCGGCGGGTATACTCCAGGTCGTCCGCCCAGATGAAAAACTCGCCGATGGGCAGGCCCACCTCGCGTACCACGGACACAGGCACCAGCAGCGACACAAAGGTCGCCGCGCCGCAGGGAATCAGGCGCGGGGTAAAATCGGTGATGTTGCCCAGCTTCAGATCCCGCTGCACGTTCATTCGACAGATCGAGCCGTCCGTCCACAGCGTCTTGCCGGAGAGGAAGCCGAAATCACCGATCTCATTCGCGGCGCGGAGCAGCGCCTCCAGCGCCGTGGGCTCGGGCATGGCGTCGTCGTCCATGATCCAGGCATATTCGTAGCCCCACTCCGCCGCCAGACGAAGGCCGAACTCAAAGCCTCCCGCGCCGCCCAGGTTGCCGCCCGTGTTTGCATAGTGGACGCGGTCGTCTCGAACCATCTCAGCGAGCATGTCCCCCGTGCCGTCCGTACTGGCGTTGTCGATGACCCAGATATCCATATCCGTCGCGGTCTGCCGCAGCAGGGTTTTAATGCAGCGGGCCAGCAACACCCTTCTGTTGTAGGTCACCACCACCGCGGCGACGCTCTTTGTCATGCCCTCATCCCGTTTCACGAAAACTTCCTGATGCCGGAAACGCCCCAGCGCACCGTATTGACGCAGGCGGTCAGCACGCCGTGCTTCAGGTACTGCCTGTAGAAGTGGTATTGCTTCGCCACCAGCTTCAGCTTGTTGCCTGTGGTGCTATCCGTCTGAACGCGGTAGCGGGCCAGGATCTGCGGATTGCCCCGGGCCTCACCCTCCAGGCAGACGATGTCATACCAGTAGGCGTAGTCGTCGCGGATCGATCGCAGCTCCTCATGCAGGAAGACCTTGCCATGCTTCCGAGAATCGTACAGCCCCGTCAGGCAGCCGATGCGGTTCATCACCCGCATGTCCTTCGGCGTGATGCGGTCAAGGGGCACCGTGGGATGCTGAATCTCCTGTCCGCTCTCGTCGATGTGGCGATAGGCGCTGCAGACGCAGACGGCGCCGGTATTGCGCAGGAACGCCAGCTGCTTCTCAAGGAAATCGGGCTCCCACAGGTCATCGGCGTCCAGCAGCGCGATATAGCGCCCCCTCGCCTTCTTCATGCCCGTATTCCGGGCGTGGGCCGTGCCCGCGTTCTGCTGGCGAATCAGCTGCAGCCGACTGTCCCTCGCGGCATAGCGCCCGGCAATCTGTGGGGTATCGTCCGCAGAGCCGTCGTCCACGATGATCATCTCCCATTGGGCATAGGTCTGGCCCAGCACCGATTCAATGGTATCGGCGAGGAAGCGCCCCCCGTTGTAGCAGGGCGTTATTATCGAAACCAGGCCGTCAATCACCGTACACGTCCCCTCCGCGCCAACGCGCGAGATTTCAGAAGCCCACAATAGACACAATTCGACTGATTAATGGTATCACAGGCCTGGAAAAATGTCAAGAAAATATCGGCGCAAGTGGTTCACAAACAGCGTGTTTTAAGTTATAATAAGTATAGGCTGTAACAGGCTATCGTATGAATGCGATCACGACCAACCACGATCAAGGAGGATACTGTTATGAAGAAGTTCGTCTGTTCCGTTTGCGGCTATGTGTACGAGGGTGATGCCGCGCCCGAATTCTGCCCCGTCTGCAAGGCCCCCGCTTCCAAGTTCATCGAGCAGTCCGAGGAAATGACCTGGGCCTCCGAGCACGTGGTCGGCGTCGCCAAGGGCGCGCCCGAAGACATCATCGCCGACCTGCGGGCCAACTTCACCGGCGAGTGCAGCGAGGTGGGCATGTACCTGGCCATGAGCCGCGTCGCCTATCGCGAGGGCTATCCCGAGATCGGCGAATACTGGAAGACCGCCGCCTTTGAGGAGGCCGATCACGCTGCGAAGTTCGCCGAGCTGCTGGGCGAGGTGCTGACCGACAGCACCGAGAAGAACCTGAAGATGCGCGTGGAGGCCGAGAACGGCGCCACCGCCGGCAAGACCGACCTGGCCAAGCGCGCCAAGGCACTGAACCTCGACGCCATCCACGACACCGTGCATGAGATGGCCCGCGACGAAGCCAGGCACGGCAAGGCGTTCGCAGGTCTGCTGAAGCGGTATTTCGGAAAGTAAGAGGAGGCGCAGGCAATGGCAAGAACATCCCGTGACGGTGCGAACTATGTTCGTATACAGAAAGGTCACAGCCTCATATTTTGGCTCATTGCCAGTTGCTTTGGGATCGGCATTCC
>JAZTZK010000250.1:0-1896 GCA_045637485.1 Clostridia bacterium | reverse complement strand
TCCACCGGGATCTCCCGGGCGGGCATGGCGGCGAAGGGCTGCCGGTTCGTCCGGCTCCACTCCGGCTCGCTCACCGCGTACTCCAGGAGGGAAAGCCTGTCGTTCTCCACCACCAGCCTTGCCCGATCCAGCTGCACCTCGAGGCGGTTGGTGCCGTGGGCATCGCCGGTGGAGGTGATGAACACGCCCGTCGCGCCGTTTTCGTACTCCATCCAGGTGGTCACGTCGTCCTCCACCTCGATATCGTGCCACTGTCCGAAGCGCATGTGGCTTTGAAGCCGCGCGGGCATGCCCAGCATCCACTGCCACAGGTCCAGCTGGTGGGGGCATTGGTTCAGCAGCACGCCGCCGCCCTCCCCCGCCCAGGTGGCCCGCCAGCTGCCGGAGTCGTAGTAGCACTGGGGCCGGTACCAGCTGGTGATGATCCAGTTGGCCCGCCTCAGCCGCCCGTATTCACCGGAGCGCACCAGCTGGCGCAGCCTGCGATAGACGCAGTTCGTGCGCTGGTTGAACATCATGCCAAACACCACGTCGGGATGGGCCCCGGCCACCGCGTTCATCTGCCGCGCCTGCTTTGTGTACACCCCCGCGGGCTTTTCAACCATCACGTGGATGCCGCGCTCCATGCAGGCGATGGCGTACCTGGGGTGGTCGTAGTGGGGCGTACAGACGATGCAGGCTTCGATCAGGCCGCTGTCCAGCATCCGCAGCGCGTCGGCAAAGCCCTTCGCGTCCCCGCAAAGGTTCTCCCTTGCCCACGCCAAGCGCCCGGGATCGGCATCCGCCACAGCCACCAGCTTCAATTCAGGGCACTTTCCCTCGATAATGCTCCTGGCATGGCCGACGCCCATGTTGCCCATGCCGATGATACCCACGCAGATCTTCCTGTCCATGTCAAACCCTCCCTGCGCCCCGACTAAGCGAGCAGCGCCCGAAGCGCGGACGCGGCGGCGTCAAACGCCGCGTCGCCGCTTTCGTAGGCATATGGATCCATTGCGCGCGCCTGGTCCCCGCGCTCAAGCGCTTCCATACCATTGAACACCCTCAGGTGGGGCTCCAGCGTCAGCGCCATGCCGCCACCCGCCAGGAAATCCTTCACGATCATCCCCACATTTCCGATGCCCCGCCCGGCGGGCACCACCGTTCCGTCCGCAAGCGCGTCCTTGATGTGCATGTATTTGATGTAGGGCTTCAGCAGGGACCAGGCCTCCGCGGTATCCTGCCCGCACTGCACGAAGTTGGCCGGGTCGAATATGCCCGCCAGCGCCGGCACGCTCCTGTGGATGTCCAGGCAGCGCGCGGCGACGTCGCCGTAGATGCCCTTCTCGTTTTCGTGGCACAGCGTCACGCCGGAGCCCTCGCAGGCCTCCGCCATGCGGCACAGGCGCTCCATGACCGCGTCCCGGTATCGCCCGGGATCCTCCCCGACGGGGCAGTAAAAGGAGAACATGCGGATGTTCCCGGCGCCGAGGACGCGGGCGATATCCACCGTATGGCGCAGCTTGTCCAGATGCGCGGCGAAGTCGTCCCCGACGATGTCGATCTTACCTATGGGCGAGCCGACGGACCAGGCCACCAGCCCGGCGTCATCCAGCTTGCCGCGAATCTCCCGCGCCTTGTCCAGGCGGATATCCGACACGTTTTCCCCGTCCACATTGCGAAGCTCGATCCCATCCATGCCGTTGCGCAGCATGGCGGCGATCTGTTCATCCATCCCCGGACTGGCTTCGTCCGCGAATGCGATCAGGAACGGCCGCTTCATCGTCATCCCCTCCATGTATATCTCCCCTGGGTTATCCCTTCCGCTTCGTTTGACAGCGCTCACAGTATTTCGGCCATTTCCCGACGGACGCTTCAAAGCTGAAGCGCTGTCCACATCCCCTGCACGTCCTCGTG
>JAZTZK010000249.1:0-2498 GCA_045637485.1 Clostridia bacterium | reverse complement strand
CCTGCGGTATCGGCGGTTTGCGTATTTTCTCCCGGGAGAACGACCTCTTCCGTCTTCGGCAAAACAATGCAAGCATTTTTTGCCGAATCCACCTTCCCCTGAACCGGCAGCTTCGCTGCCTGGGGAAGGCTTTGGGCTCGTGCAACACCCCGCCAAATCAGAAGTTATATCAACAGCCTCAGCGCCACCACCAGCACCGCGCCGGGGAGGCCGAGGAAACCTACGGCCATGGCGGTGAAGGGGTTGATCTCCACGCTGAAGCCCACCAGGCTACCCAGCAGGTTCACCAGCCCAAGCGCCAGGGCCCCCATAACCCCGCCGGCCACCAGCCGCCACATGAAGCGCATCGGCACCAGCAGCAGGTAGCCGATCAGGCACAGCAACGTCAGCCCGATGGCGAAGGACAGCACCAGTTCCCAGGGTATCTGCACATTCCACACCTCCCCCGCTTTCGACACAGCATATGCGCGGGCGCGGGGAGACATTCACCCGACACGAGGAGGCGCCAATGCATCTGAAATACCCCTGCCTGATCGTCGATCACGACGACACCGTCGTCAACAGCACCGCCACGGTCCACTTTCCCTGCTTCGAGACCTACGTGGCCCAATACCGGCCCGGCTACCGCTGCACGCTGGAGCACTACTTCCTGCGAAACTTCGACCCCGGCGTGGTGCCCTTCTTCCGGGACGAGGTGGGGCTGAGCGAAGAAGAGATGACCCACGAGCAGGCCTATTGGAACGCCTACGTTCAGAACCACGTGCCCGAGGTCTACCCCGGCATGGCGGACATACTGTGGCGGCAGAAGCGGGGGGGCGGGCTGCTGTGCGTGATTTCCCACTCCTATCGGGACAACATACTCCGGGACTACCGGGAAAACGGCCTGCCCGAGCCGGACGCGGTGTTCGGCTGGGAATGCCCGCCCCACCTGCGCAAGCCCAACCCCTGGGCCGTGGAGCGGATCATGGAAAATTACCGGCTGGCCCCCGAACAGGTGCTGGTGCTGGACGACCTGAAGCCCGGCCACGACATGGCCCGGGCCTGCGGGGTCGGCTTTGCCGCCGCCGGTTGGGCCAACGACATCCCCGAGATCGAGCGCTTCATGCGCGCAAACTGCGACTGTTATTTCAAGACCGTCGAAGCATTTGGAAGCTGGTTGTTCGAGGAAGCAGCGCCGTCGACCTGTGGTGGCGACTGATAGTCGCCGCTACGGCGCCGCCACAACACCGCGCATCCCGTAGCGGCGGCAACCTGCCGCCACAAAAGACGTACCCGCAGACATCAAAGGAGGCATCCCCATGTCCAAGCGCATCACCAAGATCGTCCTCACCGGCGGACCCGCCGCGGGCAAGACCACGCTGATCAGCCGCATACTCCACGAATTCAAGCAGGAGGACGGCTGGCGGGTCATCACCATCCCCGAGACCGCCACCGAACTGATCTCCGGCTTCGGCATACGGCCCTTCGGCGACTGCATGAGCATGCTGGCCTTCCAGGATTTCGTGATCGCCGACCAGATCCACAAGGAAAAGCTGGCACTGGACGCCGCCCAGGTGGTGCCCGAGGACAACATACTGGTCATCTACGACCGGGCGCTGATGGACGACAAGGCCTATATCAGCGACGAGGAGTTCGCGGAGGTCCTCTCCCGCTTCGACGGGCGCACCGAGGCCAGCGTGCTGGCGAATTACGACGCGGTGCTCCACCTGGTCACCTGCGCCAAGGGGGCCGAGTTCGCCTACAACCTGGGCAACGCCGCCCGCACCGAGTCGCTGGAGTACGCCCGGGAGATGGACGACCGCACGCTGAGGGCCTGGCGGGGCCACCCCAACCTGCACATCATCGACAACTCGATGAACTTCGAGGACAAGATCAACCGGGCCATCGCGGAAATCTACCGGCTGCTGGGTGAGCCGGAGCCGGAGGTGAACAAGCGCAAGTTCCTGGTGGCGCTGCCCGACGTCGCCCTGCTCGGCAAGGCCTACGGGGCGCTGTCCATCGAGATGATGCAGACCTACCTGCGCGTCACCCAGCCCGGCGTCGAGCGGCGCATCCGCCAGCAGGAGAACGGCGAGGACTACCTGTACTTCTATACCGAAAAGCACGTGATGCCCGACGGCGCGAAGTGGGTCACCGAGAAGCCCATCTCGGAAAAGCAGTACATACGCCACCTGATGGAGGGCGACGACGCGCTGCACAGCGTGCGCAAGGTGAAATACCGCTTCATCTACGGGGATTGCCGCTTCGAGCTGGACGTCTACCCGTTCAGCGACGACAGGGCCGTGCTGTTCATGTACGGCCAGGACGCCCCGATCCCCCCGGAGATCACCGTGCTGCGGGAGGTCACCGGCGACGAGGCCTACAAGAACCGGCAGCTGGCGCGGGTGCAGGCGCTGTAAACCGCTGGCAGCGCAAAAGGGAGCGCGAACCGCGCTCCCTTTTGTGATGTGATTCATAGATACTAAGCCTGCCTGCGGGCCTCCATCTTCTCAAGCTGG
>JAZTZK010000248.1:0-21202 GCA_045637485.1 Clostridia bacterium | reverse complement strand
GTCATGCCGTCCTTTGCGCACAGCTGCCACGCCAGGGAATTCAGCAGCGAAGAATTGCCGTGTACGCCGCCGCGGTCATTCAGCTCGGTGGGGTCCCTCACCTCGGGCGCGTAATGCAGATCCCAGGTGTACTCCGGCTGCTGGTAGCGATGGGGGTCGCTCATGCTGCGGATGGCTTTGCCGATGTCCTCGCAGATCAGCCAGTCCTCATCGTCAGCCTCGCCCTCGTCCACATACATATGGTCGCAGATATTGCCCTGAATGTCGCTCACGGCCTCGTTGATCGCGCCGTAGTCGTTCAGGTAGGCGTTATAGGTCATGATGCTGCCCGTCACGCAGTGGGTGAACTCGTGGGCCAGCACGTCCAGGCACTGGGAAAAATCGTTGATGTCGCTGGACAGGAACGCCTGCCAGCCGTAGAACATCCCCGCGTAGGCGGCGTTGTTGACGGGCTCATGGAAGCTGTTGCAGAAATCCTTCAGCACCAGTATGGGCGTGCCCTCGCCGTCCCCGCCGTTCCAGCCGATGGCCTTGTAGTAGTCCCATGCCTTGCAGTAGTTGTACAGCGAGAGCAGGCAGGTGTTGTCCCAGCCGGTGTTGTCCGGGGACGCCTCCAGCACCACATGGCCCTGGTTGTACACGAACTCATAGCAATCCGCCACCGCGATCCGCCGCTGGAGGTTGCCCAGGTAGTACATGCCCGTGCGGCTGTCCCGCATCAGATCGACGGTGATCTCCTTTTCGGTGCCGTCGGAGAGGGTCACCGTGCCGGTGTACGGCGCCGGCTCCATGAATTCAAACACATACGCCGCATTAAAGCCGGCGCTCGCCGCCGCGTCGCCTGGCATGACGGCGGGCAGGCTGTACAGGTATTCGCCCGACATGGTCACATAGTGGGCCAAGTAGGGCAGGTCGGAGGCCGATTCCACGTTGCCATCGGGATTGTTGGTATAGACCACCCAGGCGAAGCGCTTCTGCGCCTGTTCGACGCCCTCCCCATCCGGGTCGATCTCCGGATGGACCGGCAGGACGGCCTTACCGGTGCGTCCCTCGATCAGCTCCGCCCCGGCCTGGTAGTTGTCCTGCATGTATTGCAGCACCAGCGCTTCGGCCTGGCCGGCGTTGATGCCCTCGGCCTCCTGGGCGTCGGGCAGGTTGTCCTCCAGGCTGGCGACGAGTCCCAGCATATTGCCGCCATCGTCGGCGACGACCTTGACCGCGCCGCCGGGCACCGTGATGCCGGCATGCATCTGCTGGAACACGTAATATACGTTGCCCGCCGTGTCCTCGAAGGCGCGCCAGGGCTCGAACCGCGTCCGGCCGTCGCCGCCCAGCAGCGCGGTCATGGCCTTCACCACCGCCGCCGCATCCTCCATGCCGCGCACGGGCTCGCCGGTGCACGCGCCGTCCACGAAGGTCACGCGGCCCTCATGGGCGTAAGCCTTCGCGCCCCTGGCCTCGATGTCGACGAGGGTCAGCTGGCCCTCCGGCATGGCCGCCTGCGTTGCGGCGGTCTCCGCCATCCCGGCAAGGCTGCCGACGCTGCCCAGCAGCAGCGCCAGCGTAAGCAGGACGCACAGCCACGATCTCATCTTCTTCATCATATCATACTCCTGTCTTGGTTCTGTCGGGGTCAGTATGGTTGCATTGTACACGCCGCGCGCTGCGTCGCGGCGCTCATTGAACGGCTTCATCCTCCAGGCTGAGGGGGCGCTCTTCACTGCTCAGGACATCGTATTTCGCCAGAAATTCCTCATAGATCTGCTGATACTGCTGCTCGCTGAGCTCGAAGGCCTTCGCCGAATGGACGTGGTAATCCGGGTTTGCCTGGTGTTCCCTGCGAACCACGCCCGAAACGGCCACGCAGTGGGACCCGATTCTCTCAAAGCTGTTCAGAAGCTCCGTGTAGGCGGTGCCCTGGATAAGGTTGCATTCCCCGCGCGAAAGCCTGCCGATATGCCGGGCCTTCAGTATCTCACAGAGATAGGACAGGGCGGAAGACCGGGGCTTGATGCGCATGGCAGTCTCCAGGTCGTTCTCCTGGAAAGACCGCATGGTCTCGTTCACCAGGTCCCGCTCCGCCTGTATGGCGACGTTCAGGTCCCTCTGGGCGTCCCCTGAAAAGGTGATGTTCTCATCGTTGATCTTATTGGTCACGCGGGCAATATTGGAGGCATAGTCGCCGATCCGCTCCAGATCACCCACCACGCGCAGCAGCATGGTGACCCTCCGGGTCTGCTTGGAATCCATCCGCTGCTTGGTAAGCTGGATCAGATACTCGCCTGTCTTGGATTCGTATTTGTCGATCAGATCCTCCTTCCGCTGCACCTTATCAAACTTGTCCTTGGAAAAAGTCTGTATCAGGTTGAGCGAGCGCCCCACGTTCTTCCGGACTTTCCTGGACATGCCGTTCACCACCCGCTCCGCCTGTCCAAGGGCCAGCGCCGGCATGTTCAGGAGGCGCTCCTCCAGCAGGTCAAAGTCCGCGTTGTCCGCGATATCCTCCAGGTCCTCCGCCGAATCCTTGACCAGCAGCATGAGCAGCTTTTCAATGGATTTAATAAAGGGGAACAGGCATATGGCCGAAACGATGCGCACCACGGAGTTGACCATCGCGATCAGCACCGGATTGACGGTCATATCCACAAATGTAAATTTGAAGACCGCGTTCAGGCCATAGAATCCCACCAGCCAGATGACCATGCCAAACAGGTTTTCCAGCAGGTAGGCGACCGCCGTGCGCTTGCCGTTCTTGTTGGCCCCGATGGCGGAGAGCATGACCGGGCAGGACGCGCCTACGCCGACGCCCAGTATCACCGGAAACGCGGTGGCGAAGGTCAACGCCCCCGTCACGGACAGCGCCTGCAGGATACCTATGGACGCTGAAGCGCTCTGCAATACGGCGGTCATCACGATGCCCAGCAGGATGCCCAGCACCGGATTGGCGAACATGGTGATGGTCCTGGTGAAGACGCTGCTGTCCTTCAGCGGCGAGACGGCCGCGCTCATCGTCTGCATGCCCACCATCAGGACGGCAAAGCCCAGCAGGATGTTGCCCAGGCTCCTGTATACGCTCCGCTTGGAGAGCATTCTGCACAGTATGCCCGCGATCGCGGCAACGGCGCTGATGGTCGACGATGACAGCAGCTTTGCGATGCCGGCCGAGCCTTCGATATAGGACAGGCACAGTATCCATCCCGTGATGCTCGTGCCGATGTTGGCGCCGAGGGTGATGGCGATGGCCTGGTGGAGCTTCATCAATCCCGAATTGACAAAGCCGATGACCATGACCGTGGTGGCCGAGGAGGACTGGATGACCGACGTGACGCCCATTCCCAGGAGAATGCCCTTCAGGGGCGTGTTGGTCATCTTGTACAGGAATAACTCCAGCTTGTTCCCCGCTACGCTCTTCAGTCCGTCTCCCATCAGCGACATGCCGAACAGGAACAGCGCGACGCCACACAGCAGGGAGAGTATCATGCTGATCATCTGCATATTGCGATTCCCCAATCAATAAAAGTACGCGCCCCGTCAGGTTCTTTGCGCTACGCCGTCACCGTGTCCCGTCCGGTTCAGGCGGATGGGACGGCCGTCACGGCTGGGGTCGCATCATCCACCTGCGCACGGCTTTTTCAATCTCAACGACCGGTATGATCGTCAGCGCCATGCCAATGGCGATCAGGTACTGCGTAAAGCTGATGGGCTGGAAGGAGAAGGCCCGGTTCAGGGCGGGGATGAATATGACCGCCGCCGTGATCAGCAGGGAAAACGCCAGCGTGAGCCACAGCGTGACGTTCTGCTTCTTCATGGAGAACAGGGAGGCGGTGCGGGAGCGCATGTTGAAGGAGTGGAAGATCTCGATCATGCTGAGCGTCAGAAAGGCCATGGTCATGCCCACCCGGGAATCCGCGATCATCCAGCGGCCGTTCTCCATCCTGCAACCGACGAAGAAGCTGAACACGGTCACAGCGGCGATGACGAATCCCTGGAAGACGATGTCAAACCCCAGGCCGCCGCTGAATATGCTCTCTTTCCTGTCGCGGGGCGGGCGCTGCATGACATCCTTCTCAGCGTCCTCCATGCCCAGCGCGATGGCCGGGAAGGTGTCGGTGATCAGGTTGATCCAGAGGATGTGCACGGGCTTGAGTATGGAGAAGCCCATCAGCGTGGCGGCGAATACCGCCAGCACCTCGGCCAGGTTTGCCGAGAGCAGGAACTGTATGGCCTTGCGAATGTTGTCGTAGATGCGCCTGCCCTCGCCCACCGCGGAGACGATCGTGGCAAAATTGTCGTCGGTCAGTATCATGTCCGCCACGGACTTGGTCACGTCGGTTCCCGTAATGCCCATGCCCACGCCGATATCCGCGCTCTTGATGGATGGCGCGTCGTTGACGCCGTCGCCGGTCATGGCGGTGACCTTGCCAAGGGCCTTCCAGGCGTTCACGATGCGCACCTTGTTTTCAGGCTGGACGCGGGCGTAGACGGAATAGCGCCGCACATCCTGGGCAAACACGTCGTCCGGAATGGCGTCCAGCTCCGCGCCCGTGATCGCCATCTGGCCGGGCTCCAGCATACCCAGGTCCCGGGCGATGGCGGTGGCCGTGTCCTTGTGATCCCCGGTGATCATGATCGGGCGGATGCCTGCGCTGCGGCACTTTTCGATGGCATCCTTTACCTCGGGACGAATGGGATCGATCATACCGCACATGCCGATCCAGGTCATATCCCGCTCCCAGGCCTCCGGCGCGTTGGTATCCGGCCTCGCGTCATAGATGCGCTGCGCGGCGGCCAGCACCCGAAGCGCCTGGTCGGCCATGGCCTTGTTTTCCGTCAAAATTTGACGCCGCTGTTCCTCGGTCAGCGGAACGGCCCTGCCATCCTTCCAGATATGGCCGCAGCGGCGCAGCACCTCGTCCGGCGCGCCCTTGGTGAACTGAATGAAGCCCTCCCCGGCCCTGGCCCTGTGCAGCGTGGACATCATCTTGCGCAGGGAATCGAAGGGCGCTTCGTCCACGCGGGGCAGGTCCTCGCTGAGCTTCTCCTTGGGCAGGCCGCACTGGTTGGCGCAGTTGACCAGCGCGCATTCCGTGGCCTCGCCCACGGCCTCCCCGTTCTCCAGCTCGGCGTCGGAGCACAGCGCCATGGCGCTCAGGAGCAGCGCTTCGTCTTCGGTGACCTTTTTGACCACCGTCATCCTGTTCTGGGTCAGCGTACCGGTCTTGTCCGAGCATATGATCTGCGTGCAGCCCAGCGTTTCCACCGCCGTGAGCTTGCGGATGATGGCATGGTTTTTGCTCATCTTTGTCACGCCGATGGACAGCAGGATCGTCACCACCGCGCTCAGGCCCTCGGGAATCGCCGCGACAGCCAGCGAGACAGCGACCATGAAGGTGTCCAGCACCGCCTTGCCCCCGCTTCGCACGAGGTTGACGATGAACACGAAGGCGCAGATCACCAGTATCATGACCGAGAGCTTGCGGGACAACTCGTTCAGCTTGAGCTGCAGGGGCGTCTCCTCGTCCTCGGCCTTGGACAGCTGATCCGCGATGGCTCCCATCTCCGTATCCATGCCGGCGGCGGTGACCACGGCGTGGCCCCGGCCATAGGTGACGATGGAGCCCATGTACACCATGTTCTTCCGGTCGCCCAGGGAAACCTCGCCGTTGTCCGCGGCCTTCAGCGCTTCGCTCTGCTTCTGGACATCGGTGGATTCCCCCGTCAGGGCGGACTCCTGGGTCTTCATGGAGGCACACTCCACGATGCGGGCATCCGCGGGCACGGCGTCGCCGGCCTCGAGGATCAGCAGGTCGCCCACGACCACCTCGTCGGCCCGAATCGTCTTCTGGTGGCCGTCGCGGACCACCTTCGCCGTGGCGGCGGCGATCTGCTGCAGCGCCTCTATGGCGGCCTCCGCCTTGCTCTCCTGGTAGACGCCCAGGCAGGCGTTGATCAGCACCACGGCCAGTATGATCACCGTGTCCGTCAGGCTCTCGCCCGCGTACAGCGCGGTAACGGCGCTGACCACCGCCGCCACGATCAGCACGATGGTCATGGGATCCTTCAGTTCTCCCAGGAATTTGACGAGAAGGCTGTCCTTCTTGCCCTCCTTCAGCTTGTTCGGACCGTTCCGCTTCAGTCGTTCGGACGCTTCGGCGTCGCTCAGGCCCGTCATCGACGAGCCCGTCTCAGTCAAGACGGCTTCTTTTTCCTCAAGATAGGGCTTCATCCCCATTTTCCCTCCCGGTGCAATACGTATTTGGCTCTACCTTTTTTATACTACATTCAGGTTAAATCAACAAGGGTTATCGGGGTGTGTACGGACAAATGTTTTGTACAAAGGCCCCGGCTGGTGACACTGCCAACCGGGGCCCTGAGGGAAAGCGCGAAGCTGTGACCCGCGCCAGGTCTTAAATGAAATACAGCGCAATCAAGGCGGTCGGCTGGCGAGTGAATTCTCCATCTGCCGCGCCTGCCATTTTCACAGGCTGACCCGGCGACGATCCCCCGCGCCGGAAGACGGTCCCATAATGCGGCATTCCCCTGGAATTCAGCAATACCTATCCCGCCTTGATTGCAGCTGATCCTCGAGGGGCACGATGCTGTGATAGACGGCGTTCCGGCCTTGAATGACCTCCCGGGCGCGATCGATCATGTCGGCCCCGACCAGCAGAGACATGCCGCAGCAGAGCCTTCCGCGGGCCGCGGCGGGCGCCGGCGCGATGCGGTTCGCCACCCCGGCCTCGTCCAGCAGGTCGTGAAGGGCAAGGCCCTGCTCGTAGTTGTCAAACAGTATGAAATATCGCAGCATTATCCGTTCAGCATTTCCACGAACGCCTCGATGCGGGTGCGGAGCTGTCCGGCGTCGGAATCCTCGTAGTCGGTCTCCAGGGACAGCACCGGTATGCCCTGCGCCTTCAGCGCCTCCGAGACGGACCGCTTCTCGATGTCGTAGAGGCCGCAGAACTTCAGGCTGCAATCGATCACGCCGTCGACCTTGTATTCCTTTGCCAGGCGAATGATGTCCTCGATGCGGCCAGGGTTGGGCGTGAAGCAGGCGCAGTTGTTCTTCATGTAGCGCTGGGACAGGGCCATATACAGCTCGTCAAGGGTCTCGCCGCTGTCGTCGACGAGGTTCTCGAAATAGCGCGTGCCGGTGCACATCTCCTCGCAGACCACCACCGCGCCGCTGGTCTCGATGATGTTGTGCAGCTTCCAGTTCGGCACCGCCAGCGGCGTTCCGGTGATCAGTATGCGCTTGTCGCCCTTCTTCGCCACGCTGACGCCGTCGCGGATGCGCTGCTCCAGTTCGTCAGCCAGGCGGTTGCACATCTGGGCGCACCGGGCGGGATCGTCGAAGAATGAGATCTGGGTCATCAGCAGCGCGTCCCGCCCCGAGATGGGCAGGCACAGGCTCTTGCGCGCGTCGTAGACGCGCTTCATGGCCTTCCGCTTTTCGTTGATGAGGCGGATGGCGGCCTTCAGGTTTTCGACGGTCACAGCATTGCCGGTGATCTCCTCGACCTTCCCGGCGAATTCCGCGATCTCCTCCTTCCACTTCACGATGTCCCTGGGGCGCTTCATCTGCGGAACGTCCATGATGAGCATGGGCACGTCCTGCCCCAGTATCTCATAGGCCTTCTTCTTGCCGTCGCAGGTGGTCTCGCCGACGTACACGTCCGCGATCCTGAAGAACGGGCAGGTACGGCCCAGGCGTGCGCCCACGGAGGCCTTGATCAGCGGACAGGTGTTCTTGGGCAGCACCGCCTCGCCGCCCGGCACCCAGAATTGGGAGCCGCCGCAAAGTCCCGTGACGATGCCGTTGGCCGCGACGATCACCTCGTCCGGCACGAAGACGCAGAAGGTTCCGAAAACCTTGCGCCCCGCCTTCTGCGCCTCGATCAGCTCCGCGGGCCGTATGCCGTGTACCTCGGAGATCACAAGATCCCAAAAATCCATGGCCTTGGGTCGGTTTTCCTGAGTCAGGAATACGTCGCCGACCGCCGTGGGCAACACCTGGCACAGCATGTCGTGGGCTTCCAGGTCCATTCCGAGATCCTTCCACATCTTTACGTAGTCCGCCATAATGACAACCTCCTTAAATTGATTAATCCTGCGGTAATGCGTACAGCGCCGCTCCCAGCGCCCCGGCGAATCGGGCGTCCGGGGCCGTGTATACGTCGCGCCCCAGCGCCTTTTCCAGCCTTTGTCGAACAAATGAAAAATCACAAAGCCCGCCCGTCAGGCACAGCGGTCCGGGACCGAGGCGAACCTGCCCGGCCTGCGCCCTGACCTTCCGGGCGATGGAATCGACAACGCCCCAGGCGATGCTCTCCCTGGGGGTCCCCCGGCCGATGAGGTTGGTGACCTCTGATTCCGCGAACACCGTGCATAGCGAGCTGATGCGGGTTTCGCCGCCCCGTCGCGCCATCTCGCACAATTCGGCGGGAGTGACCGACAGCGTATTGGCCATCACCTCCAAAAAGCGGCCCGTGCCGGCGGAGCACTTGTCGTTCATGACGAATTCGGAAACCGCCCCGCCGGAGACGACGATCAGCTTCGTATCCTGCCCGCCGATGTCGATGACATTCAGATCGGACGCGCCGAACAGGCGCACCGCGCCCTTGGCGTGGCAGCTGATTTCCGTCATGCGATTGTCGGCAAAGGGCACCGATACGCGCCCGTAGCCGGTGGCCACGATATTGGTTTGACCGTCGACCACCTCCGAAAGGGCCTGCCGAATGGCCCGGGCGGTGTCCAGGCTGCTCCAGCCCGTTGGCCTCAGGTCGCGCCATACGATGCTTCCGCTTCGATCGACGATGACGGTCTTGGCGGATGTGGAGCCGATATCGATCCCAACGCCGTATTGTTCGCTCATGGCTTGCGCTCTCCCCGTTCTGTCCGTATTACAAACAGTATCAGTATCATTATACCATTTTAACAATCGACACACAAGTCTTATTTTGCCGTAACGGGCTGAAAACCGGCAAATCATAGAAAAAACTTCACTATTGAAATTATCGCTGTTATCTGCTATCATGGAACCGCGGAAAAGTTCAGGGTCATGGCAGCGCTCGCAGTCGCCTTGAGGCGGCGACCGGCATGGATGCGAGGCATTGACCCGGAAAGGGGAGAGGAAAAATGGCAAAAAAGACCGCTGACCAGGCCGTCAATGTGGAGCAAAGGCTGATCGAACTGAGCAGACGGCCCGACGAGGACATCTTCAGTCAGTACGGCACGGGCGAAGACGGTCTGAACCAGGTGGAAGCCAGCGAGCGCCTGGAGAAATACGGCCGGAACATCATCGATACGGGCAATCAGAACAGCCTCCTGAAGCGGGTGAAGGAGGCCGTCATCAATCCCTTCAACATCGTGCTGCTGGGTGTGGCCGGCGTGACGCTCGTCACCGACGTCATCATCGCGGAGAATCCCAACTGGGCGACGTTCCTGATGCTGGTGTTCGTGATCATCGTATCCGGCGTGATATCCTTCGTTCAGTCGGAGAAATCCAACAGCGCCGCGCAGAAGCTGCAAAGGATGATCAGCAACCGGATAGACGTCATCCGCAACGGGAGCGAGGTCGAGATCGACATCGAGGAGGCCGTGCCCGGCGACATCGTGAAGCTGGCCTCCGGCGACATGATCCCCGGCGACGTGCGCTTCATCGAGACGAAGGACCTGTTCATCGACCAGTCCCAGCTGACCGGCGAGAGCAACCCGGTGGAGAAGTTCGCCGGCATCGACGACGAGGGCTCCGCCATCGCCGAGCTGGACAACATCGGCTTCATGGGCAGCAACATCGTCTCCGGCAGCGCGAAGGCGGTGATCCTCGCCACGGGGAACCAGACCTACTTCGGCAGCATGGCCAGGAGCCTGAACACCTTCCAGGAGAAGAGCAGCTACGAGCAGAACGTCGATTCCATCAGCAAGCTGCTCATCCGCTTCATGGTGGTCATGGTGCCCATCATATTCATCGCGAACTTCATCACCAAGGGCAACTGGCTTGAATCGCTGATGTTCGGCATCACCATCGCCGTGGGCATCATGCCGGAGATGCTGCCGGTGATCATGACCTCCTCGCTGGCCAAGGGCGCCGTGAACATGTCGAAGAAGCAGACCATCGTCAAGCGCCTGGGATCGATACAAACCTTCGGCGAGATGGACGTGCTCTGCACCGACAAGACCGGCACGCTGACCCAGGACGAGATCGTACTGGAAAAGTACATGGACGTGCTGGGCAGGGAGGACAAGCGCATACTGCGCCATGCGTTCCTGAACAGCTATTTCCAGACGGGGCTCAAGAACCTGATGGACGTGGCCATCATCAACCGGGCGGAGAAGGAGGAGCTGTCCTTCCTAAAAGAGGCCTATGTCCGGGAGGACGAGATTCCCTTTGACTTCAGCCGCCGGCGCATGAGCGTGGTCCTGCGGGACAAGTCGGGAAAGCGACAGCTGATCACCAAGGGCGCGGTGGAGGAGATACTCTCGATATGCGGCTTCATCGAAATTGACGGCGAAGTGAAGCCGATCACGCAGCAGCTCGTCGACGACGCCCAGAGACTGGCAACCGAGAACAACCTCGAGGGCATCCGCGTGATCGCGGTGGCGCAGAAGAACGACGTGCACGACGTGCACACCTTCGGCGTGGACGACGAGAGCAACATGGTGCTCATCGGCTTTGTGGGTTTCCTCGATCCGCCCAAGCCCTCGGCGGAATCCGCCATCGGCGCGCTGAACCGCAACGGCGTGCGCACGGTGGTGCTCACGGGCGACACGGAGGGCGTGGCGATCAACATCTGCGGACGGCTGGGCATACCCACCGACTACACGCTGACGGGCGTCCAGGTGGAGGCCATGGACGACGCGGCGCTGAAGGAGGCCTGCGAGAAGTGCCACATCTTCTCGAAGCTCTCGCCCTACCAGAAGCAGCGCGTCGTGAAGGCGTTCCAGTCCAACGGGCACACCGTGGGCTACATGGGCGACGGCATCAACGACAGCCTGCCGCTGAAGCAGGCGGACGTCGGCATCTCCGTGGATACGGCGGTGGACATCGCCAAGGAGGTCGCCGACATCATACTGCTGGAGAAGGACCTGAACGTGCTGGACGCCGGCGTCATCGAGGGCCGCAAGACCTTCGCGAACATGACCAAGTACCTGAAGATGTCCGTCAGCGGCAACTTCGGCAACATGTTCTCGGTGCTGATCGCCAGCATCTTCCTGCCCTTCCTGCCGCTGCTGCCGCTGCACATACTGGTGCAGAACATACTGAATGACTTCGCCCAGCTGGGCATGCCCTTCGACCACGTGGAGGAGGAGTACATCCGCCTGCCGAAGAAGTGGGATATACCCGGCATACGCAAGTTCATGGTGTACTTCGGCCTGCTGAGCACGGTGCTGGACGTGCTCTGCTTCCTGGTGATGTGGCACATCTTCAAGTTCAACAGCCCGTCCATGGCCGGGTTCTTCCAGTGCGGCTGGTTCATGTTCGGCGTCATTTCCCAGACGATGGTCATCCACACCATACGCACGCCGAAGATACCGTTCATACAGGATCGGGCATCCCCGCAGCTGATGCTCTCCACCGCGTTGGTGGTGCTGGCGACGCTGCTGATCGGGTTCACCAGAATAGCGGGGCTGTTTGACCTGCCGGTCATGGTGTCCCCCTTCGCCATCTGGCTGGTGATCCTGATGGCCGTCTATACCGTGCTGGCCCAGCTGATGAAAATGGTTTATATCCGCGTCAACAAGGAATGGGTATAGGCGGAAAAGCTCAAGGAAATGCCATGTCGGAATTGCCGACATGGCATTTTGTGTCAATACTCAAGGAACATGCGCTCCAGCTGTTGCGCATCGGCCCCCTCCGCCAGCGCCAGCCGCAGCAGTATCGCCGCCTTCTGGGGCGTCAGATTGTCGGCGGCGACGGTATTTTCACACAGCAGGTTGTCCTTCGTGATGATGCCGTCGTCGATCCTGGAGCTGATGACCACCGGGATCGACAGCCCTTCGATCACCTCTATGAAGGCCTTGCTGAATTCGCCCGCGCCCGCGCCTGCGATGACCAGGCCGTCGGAGTGTTCGGCTGCGTATTGCAGCAGCGCCGGGTCCGCGTCCACCGCAAAGTAGAGTATGGAAACCCTGGGGAGCGCCGTAAGGTCCTTCACGTCGAATTCCGTCATCGTCGTGTGCCTCTTCCCGGAGGTCTCATACAGGTAGACCACGCCGTCCCGAATGACGCCGGCGGCCCCCATTTCACCGGCGGAAATCGCCATAACGTCGTAGGTGTTCACCTTGGTCGCGAACCGGGCGGAATAGATGCGGTCGGAGAATACCACCAGCACGCCCTGTCCGACCGCTTCCCCGGAGGCCGCCAGGCATACCGCCTCATACAGGTTCATCGGGCCGTCCGCGGAAATGGACGTGGACGGCCGCATGGAGCCGGTGATGACGACAGGCTTGTCCGTCTTCACGGTGAGATTCAGGAAGTAGGCGGTCTCCTCCAGCGTGTCCGTCCCGTGGGTGACCACGAATCCCGTCACAGCCGGATCGTCGGCCATCTCGTTGATGGTTTTCGCCAGGGTGAGCCAGACCTCCGCCGTGATGTCGTCGGAATTGACATTGCACACCTGTACCGCCTCGATCTGCGCCACATCCTCGAGCTGCGGTACGGCTGAGAGCAGCTCCTCGACGGTCAGGGTACCGGGTTTATATCCTTCGGTTTTGCCGGGTACGCCGACGCCCGCAATCGTCCCGCCCGTGGCGAGGATCACCACCCTGCCCCGGTCGTCCGTCGAGGCCTCCGGCGCGAGACGGCCTTCCGTTTCCGCGGACGCCCAGGAGAATATTGCCAACAGCGCCAGCATGATCAATCCAATCCTGAAGATGCGTGCCATAGTTCCGTTCCTCCATATCCGGATAGTTTCGCGGTATTATTTATGCCCTTCTGCGCCGCGACCACCGCGGCAGGGCCAGCGCCGCCAGCGCCACGCCAGGTACAGCGGCCCGATCCGGCCGATAGCCGAAATCGCCCGCAGGATACGCAGGATCAGCGCCGGGAAGAGCGCGGGTCAGCGTTTCATCCTGTTCAGCCTGGCCATGGAGGCCAGGGTCGGTATCTTCATGGGGCAGACCGCCATGCAGGACAGGGATTTGGAGCAGGTCTTCCCGAAGTGCTCCCCGTAGAGGGCCCTGATCCGCCCGCTCTCGGCCCGATTCCTCGAAACCACCAAATAGCAGTCATTGGCGAAGGCCGCGCCAAAGAAGGTATGCCCGTTCACATAGTTCGGGCAGACCTCCAGGCAGAGCCCGCATTTCAGGCATTTGGCCGCGGCGTACTGGTGGGCGTGGTCCTCGTCCGCCGCGGGCCGGTATTCCCCGATGCACACGTTGGCCTGCTTCAGATTCCCGTGGATGGAGGAGCGATCCACCGCCAGGTCGTGGATGACGGGAAACTTTTGCAGAGGCCGTATCTCCAGGGGCTTCCCCTTCAAATCCCTTACAAAAGTCTCGCAGGCGAGGGCGGGACGCCCGTTGATCACCATGGCGCATGCGCCGCAGATGCCCTGAAGGCATGAGCATTCCCAGCCGATGCGCGTGGTCCGCACGCCCTCGACATTGACGATGTCGTCGTGATAGTTGATGTAGTCCAGCACCCCGGCCACGGAGTTGTCCGCGGGGCCGTCGTACTCGAAGGCCTCCCAATAGGGCGCGCTGTCGGGCGACTGTTGCCGCAAAACACTAACTCTCATAGGCACGCTCCTTATCCAGCCGCACGCTGTAATTCCCGCCGTCATAGGCGATGATCGTCGCGGATTGACGCGCCACGTCCGCCTGCGGGAAATCGCTTCGATAATGTGCCCCCCGGCTCTCCCGGCGTGACAGCGCGCAGGTGATCGTCGCCCGCGCCAGCGTAAGGATCGCCGTCAGGCTGTAGTTGAAATAGGGCATCACGCTGGAATCGTAGCGGATGCGTTCGGCGACCGAGAGGTAATAGTCCACGTCCTCCAGGCCCTTACCGAGGTTGGCTTCGTCCCTCACGATCCCCAGCCGCTTCTGCATCGTCTCGGCCAGCATGTCCCGAACGTACATGACGGGAAACGGGCTCTGGGTATCCCTCTGCCCATCCAGCAGCGCGCGCTCCCGCGCCAGCTCCCGGCTGAAATCCGGACGGGCGGGCGCATGCTCGCCCCTGCCCGCGATTTCTTCCGCCGCCACCCCACCGCTGTAGATGGCCGCCAGCAGGGAGTTGCCGCCCAGCCGATTCGCACCGTGGTACATGGACGCGCATTCGCCCACGGCGAACAGGTTGCGGATATTCGTCTCGTGATTCAGACGCACCGCCAGGCCGCCCATGAAGAAGTGTACGGAGGGTTGCACGGGGATCGGCTCCCGGGTCACGTCGATGCCCCCGTACTTTGCGCACAGATCCCGGACCTCCGGCAGGCGCTGGTCGATGACCGCCTTGCCCAGGCAGGAGATGTCCAGCCAGGCCCTGCCCCCCCTCGCGTCGATTTCCCGGGACACGACGTCGCGGGTCATCAGGTTGCCGTTCGGGCCGTACTTATCCTCCATAAAGTACACACTCCGGCCGTCCTCCCTGAGAAACAGCCTGCCCCCCTCGCCCCGCGCCGCCTCGGAGATCAGCATGCGCTTCTGCGGTGTCTCCAGCGTGGTGGGATGGTACTGTATGAACTCCAGGTTTTTGAGCTCCGCGCCCTGCATGAACAGCTTCCCCGCGGCATAGCCGTCGCACTGGGTGGAGCCGGTGGTCTTTCCGAACAGCGCGTTCTGCCCGCCGCTGGCGATCACCACCGCGTCGGCGGTAACCGCTTCCAGCCCGCCGCCGGCCTCGTCGAACAGCATCGCGCCGTGGCACGCGCCGTCCCGGATCAGTGCCGAGTGAAAGCAGCACCACAGCCTGCGCTCGATCAGCCCCAGCGCCTCAAGGCGCCGCGCCTCCATCACCAGCGCGGACACGATCTGCTTGCCCGTGGACGCCCCGCAGTAATACGTCCGTTTGTGGGACTGGCCGCCAAACGCCCTGCGCAGGGGGCGTCCCCGGTCGTCTACCGAGAACACCGTGCCGATGCTCTCCAGCCAGCGCAGGATCTCCCCGCCACTCTCGCACAGGCCGGTCACCGCCCGCTCGCCGCCCAGTCCGCACCCGCCTTTGAGGGTATCCCCGATATGACTTGCGACGGAATCGCCCGCGTCGTTGCCGGGCAGCACGGCGTTGATGCCGCCCGCGGCCATCACGGACTGGGAGCGCTCCGAGGGAAACGGGGACACCATCGTCACGCGAACGCCCCGCTCCGCGCACCGCACCGCGCAGGCCATGCCGGAGATCCCGCTGCCGATCACCAGCGCATGCTTCATGTCGCCCCACCTCCCGGCAGGAACATGGCCAGCTCCGTCCTCAATACCACGAAGGTCGCCACCGCGAACGCCACGGCGCAGACCACATAGACGACCCTGTCGACGCGCCTCTGCCGTTCGCTGGAAGCCAGCAGCCCCAGCGTGATCAGCCCGCGGGTCACGGACACCGCCACATGGGTCAGCACCGTGCCGTAGAACAGCGGCTGGCTGAACATCAACAGAGCAAACCAGAGCCACTGTCCCGCCTCGGCGGTGGAGCGAAGCAGATTATAGGTATTGATGTGCAGTATCAGAAGCGGCAGCATCAGCGCGGCGGAGGCCCGCTGGAGGATCGTGCGCGCGTTCTGCTTCGGATACAGATCCAGGCGCGTCCCGTCCGCCTGGAGAAATACCGTCAACATGCCGCAAACGGCGTGCAGGCACGCCAACACCATGAAGGGAACGGCCGTCAGCAGCTTGAGGGTCGGGTTGTAGTAGAACGCCAGATACGCAAACACGGTGTACCCGATGTGCACAAGCATTGCGACGATCGACAGAAGGCCCAGGGCCGCGTTGATCTTCTTGAGTTTCATCCCGGTGTGCCATCCTTTCCTGTATTCCGCGAGGGGAGGAGCGCTTTTGATGCCAGGGCATGGTGAAGCGACACCGGAGGCCTTGAAAACCCCATGTTTTCAAGGCCTCCAGGCGTTGCGACTGTTATTCCCACTCGATGGTGGCGACGGGCTTCGGGGAGAGGTCGTACAGGACGCGGTTGACGCCCCTGACCTCGGCGAGGATGCGGTCGGTGATCTTCAGCAGCACGGGCCACTGGACCTGTTCCACGGTGGCGGTCATGGCGTCCACGGTGTTGACGGCGCGGATGATGACGGGCCACTCGAAGCAGCGGGCGTTGTTGCGCACGCCGGTGGAGCGGAAGTCGGGCACGACGGTGAAGTACTGCCACACCTTGCCCCGCAGTCCCGCGATCTCAAACTCCTCGCGCAGTATGGCATCGGCCTCGCGCAGCGCCTCCAGCCGGTCGCGGGTGATCGCGCCCAGGCAGCGCACGCCCAGGCCCGGGCCGGGGAAGGGCTGGCGATAGACCATGCTGTCGGGCAGGCCCAGGGCCACGCCGCAGGCGCGGACCTCGTCCTTGAACAGCATCTTCAGCGGCTCGACCAGCTCGAACCGCAGATCCTCGGGCAGGCCGCCCACGTTGTGGTGGCTCTTGACCATCTTGGCGGTCCTGGTGCCGGATTCCACGATGTCGGGATAGATCGTGCCCTGGCCCAGGAACTCGATGCCATCGAGCTTGCGGGCCTCCTCCTCGAACACGCGGATGAACTCCGCGCCGATGATCTTGCGCTTCTGCTCGGGGTCGCTGACGCCCGCCAGCTTGTCCAGGAAGCGATCCACCGCGTCCACATAGATCAGGTTCGCGCCCAGCTGGTCGCGGAACACCTCCACCACCTGCTCGGGCTCGCCCTTGCGCAGCAGGCCGTGGTTCACGTGCACGCAGGTCAGCTGGTCGCCGATGGCGCGGATCAGCAGCGCCGCCACCACCGAGGAATCCACGCCGCCGGACAGGGCCAGCAGCACCTTCCTGTCGCCCACCTGCTTTTTGATCAGCTCGATCTGGTCGGCGATGAAGTTTTCCATGTTCCAGTTGGCCCGGGCCCCGCAGGTGTCGAACACGAAGCTGCGCAGCGCTTCCCTGCGGGGGGCTTCGCCCTCGGGCCAGTGGTCGAGGGTCACGTCGGCTTTCTTCGCCCGGTGATCCGCCGCCAGCAGCGGCACGCCCGCGCCGTAAACCGCCCCGGAGGCGTCGATGGCCACGCCATCCACCACCCGGTTCTCGCCGCCGTTGAGTATGATGCCCTTCACATTGGGCAGCGCCGCCAGCTGTTCGGCGGTGATATCATGGGGATGAATCTCCGTATACACGCCCAGCGCGCGGATATCCCGGGCGATCAGGGTGTTCTGTGAGCTGCCGAGATCCAGTATGACGATCATATCCTGCTGCATAATGTACCTCCCCAATCATGGTCGTATGAGAGTTTCCCCCGCTATTGTATCACCGTGTTCCCTACCGCGTCATTAAAGCGAGGTTACGCCAGCGGGAAATAAAACATGCGTTTATCCCTCGAGGGCGTCCGGCGTGAAGGGCTCGATCCGCTTCAGCGTGCCGTCGGCCGATTTGTTCATGCGGTTTCTGAATGAGCAGATAAAGGCCTCGGGATCGGTCCGCTGGTAGCCGGGCTTCTCAAAGGCCTCCCTTTCGAATATGACGGAATAGATATAGTTGTCCTCCACGTCGCCCTTGCTGTTGCGGCGCTGGGTGTAGGCCGACAGCAGTATCCTCGCCATGTGGGGGGTGACGCAGAAGAAGTTTCCGGCGCAGAACATGCCCAGGCCGAACACGCATCGGGCGTATTCTGCCTTCAGCTCCTTCTGGCTCTTGGCCGCCTCCCTGATCTCGCCCGAGACCAGCTCCCGGGCCTTCACGGCGGGCAGGTGCTCGATCTCCGGCAGATCCATATCCACCAGCAGCACGCCGCCCTCGTACTCATAACTGACGTTGAAGTCGATGGGCAGGGAAAGCCGCGACAGCCAATCCCCGATGGCCGCCTCCACCGCCTCGTCCGCCGGGGGCAGGGCCAGTTCCTGCTCGGACCAGTCCCGGGGCAGGTCGCAGGCCTGGGCCCCGATGTTCACAAAGGCGTCGGTAAGGGCCTCCGCCCGGGCCAGCTCCGCCTCCAGGGCCGGGTCCGTCCGGTTGGCCGGCGGCGTCCTCCGCTTCGTTCCGCCATTGTCAAAATCCACCAGCTTCTTCCGGTCATACAGCCCCGTGCCGGGCAGACTGGTATTCAGGAACACACCCTCCCTGCCGACGTTTGTCGAAACACCCTTGCGGCCCATGGTGAAGCTGACGCCGGACTTTGACACGTTCATCCGCACGTCCTTGAATATGTTGATGCTCTTGCGAAAACGCATGGTCCTTCCTCCTGTCCGGATTTTTATACGTCCATTTTAGCGGATTGCGGGGAAAAATACAAGGAAAACCGCGCGTCGGGCATTGACTTTCACGCAATATTAATTTAATATAGATGTAGCGCATATGAATGCTTCAAGGAGGTTGATCCCATGAAAAAGGCGCGCATCATCATACTGCTGGCGCTGGCATTGGCCCTTTTGACCGCCGGCGCAGCCCAGGCGGCCCAGGCCTATGCCGACTACGGCGCCGGCTACGACAACCTGATCGGCGCGATGGAGATCGTCAACTGCACATCCTGGGCCTCCCTGCGCAGCTACCCGGACGCCTCCAGCGCCCGCCTGGCGAAGGTGCCCCTGGGCGCGGTGGTGATCAACTGCTACTACCAGGACGAGCGCTTCACCTACTGCGAATACAACGGCATAGGCGGCTACATACTGAACAGCAACCTGTCCTTCATCTACGGGCCCATCGGCTATGAGTACAGCGAGGACAGCTACATGGGCAACATGCAGATCGTCAACTGCGTGTCCTACGCCTCGCTGCGGGATTACCCTAGCACCAGCGGCAACCTGCTGGTGCGGGTGCCCCTGGGCGGGATCGTGACCAATGTCTTCTACCACAACGACAAATTCTGCTACTGCATATACAACGGCGTGGAGGGCTACATACTGACGAAGAACCTTTCCTGGGTGTCCGGCGGCGGCAGCGCCGACTACGACAGCAGCTGGATCGGCGACGCGTGGATCGTCAACTGCACCTGGGCCTCCCTGCGCGAGCTGCCCGACACCTCGTCCTACCGGCTGGCCAAGGTGCCCAAAAACGCAAAGGTCACCAACTGCTACTACGTCAACGACCGCTTCGCCTGCTGCACCTACAACGGCATGGTGGGGTATATCCTGGTGGACAATCTGGGGTGGTAAAGGAGAATATCGAAATACCGCGCAAAAGGGGCGGCATGCAGTCGGCATGCCCGCCCCTTTACAAACCACTCATGTTGACGCCTTGACGGTCATGCGCCAATGAGAGGATCTGTCAATGCGCCGGGTACCGGCGCTTAGATCTCAACGATGTCAGACCAGACCGTATTGTACTTGACCGAATCAATGCCCTTCAGGCAGCCGTCCTTGGCCTTATAGCCCTCGCTGACCGCGATGATCAGGCCGTTGGCGGCCTTCAGGCGGAAGCGGAACTGGCCTTCCTTGTCCTTGAATACCTCGAACTTGGGGTTCTCCTCAGTCGCGTAGTCCGCAACAGTCTGATCCTCGATGGGCGCGAACGGCGCGTTGCTCTCCACGCTCTCAATGCCCTTCAGGCAGGCGGCCTTCGTCGTGTATACCTCGGAGGTAGCGACGATCTCGTTGTTGTCCGCCACGAGATTGAACGAGAATCCCGCATCCGTCTTCTTTACCGTAAATCTACCCATGTTCATATCCTCCTTTATTATATGAATAACCGCATGTCCGGACAGCAGGATGGCGAAGTGAACGATAGTCAGCCGGGGTTTGCAAA
Organism: Clostridia bacterium; assembly: GCA_045637485.1. Taxonomy (GTDB): domain Bacteria; phylum Bacillota; class Clostridia; order Christensenellales; family Aristaeellaceae; genus UBA2862. The sequence continues at coordinate 1,350 of JAZTZK010000248.1, read as the reverse complement.
GACCTTGGGTTACCAGGCGGGTAATCCAGTATTTTGCCAGTTGCGAAAGCCTAAAACCACTCGTCAGACTGCCGACCATATTTTGCGGTATTTCATTTATGCCTATTCCATGCGATGTCCGTTTCGCAGATGCTCAAAGCCTCTGTGCCTTTCTTGCTGTATCCCTGCCTTATTTGCTCTATGGCTCAGGCAAAGCCGCACACGCATGGTGTATTCCGTCACCCAAATATTGCAATCATTATACTATAATTTCGCCGTTCCAGTCAAGATGTCCCTAAGCCTTTAATTCTGATTTGTCGGGGAGGCGGTTACAGCTCAGCGTCGACACCGTGGAACCCTTTCGACCCCGCCTATCAGCATTTCAGGGCGTGTATCCGTGGATACACGCCCTACTATCATCTGGTTTTTACTGTACCTTTATACTGGCCTTGCTCCGTACGCCGGTGTTGGCAACGGCGTAGATCGTGCAGCTGCCCTTGCCCACGGCCTTCACCTTGCCGTCCTTGCTCACCCGCGCCACGTTGGCATTGGTGCTGTACCAGCGCACCGCCCGCACGTGCTCGACCAGCTTCATGCCGGACTTCACGCCCTTGACCGTCGCCTTCAGCGTGGCGCTCTTGCCCACCTTCAGGGTCAGGCTCGCCTTGTTCAGGCTCACGGACTTCGCGTCGCAAGCCTTTTTCGTGTATCCGCCGGCAGTGGCGTGGACCGTGGGGCTGGCCTCGCCGATGTAGCTCTTCTTGCCCTTGACCTTCTTCCAGGCCTTAACATGGGCCTTGTAGCTCATGCCCTTTTTCAGCCCCGTGACTTTGTAGCTGCGCGACGCGCTGGCCTTGACGGAGCCGACACGCGGATATTCACCATTGCCGCACTCCCTGAGGAATATGTCATAACCGTCGGCGTCCGACGCCTTCGTCCAGGACAGCTTCAGGCTCGTCTTGCCGGAGGAAACCATGGTGACCAGCAGTGTAAAGTCAGGCTTGGCGGGCTTCGGCTTGACGGTCAGCTCGCCCGTCGCATAGGTGACAGTGTAATTGCCCGTCACGTCCTTGCCCTTCGCGTTGGCGATCTTCGCGCCGCTGGGGGTGATTTTGCCACCCTTGGCGGTGAGCTTCACCGCGCTGAGCACGTGGCCCTTTACCTGGCCGGACAGCTTCGCCTGCTTGACGCCGGTCGCGATGGCGTCGCCATCGGTGATCGTCTGGGCCCTGGCGGTGACGGTGACCTTGCGGGCCACGATCGTGAACACCGCCTCGTTGACGGCCACCTCGTAGTTGTCGGAAGCTTCATATTTTGCGACGGTGATGGCGTATGTGCCCACGCTCTCGCCCTTGGCCCGCTTCAGCGTCA
>JAZTZK010000247.1:0-7970 GCA_045637485.1 Clostridia bacterium | reverse complement strand
TAGAAGCAGCGCAAAGCAAGCCAAATCAAACAAGGAGGAAACAACATGGAATTCAACGGGAAGAAATCCATCATTACACCTGAAGGGGTTTTCATCATCGGAACCTATGATGAGAACGGCACGCCCAACGCCATGAACGCGGCCTGGGGCATGCAGAGCGACGAGGGCGAGATCACGCTGATGCTGGGCAAGCATAAGACCACCGATAATTTTGAGAAGACAGGCGCGTTTACAGTGGCCTTCGGCAACGCGGATACGGTTCTCATTTCCGATTACTTCGGCGTGGAGACCGGCGAGAAGGTCAACAAGATCGAGAAGGCGGGCTGCCACGTTCATAAGAGCGCGCATGTCAATGCTCCGATCATCGAGGAATATCCCTTGACGCTGGAGTGCCGGGTGAAGTCCTGGGACACCGAAACCGGCTACCTGATCGGCGAGATCGTGGCCTCCCAGGCGGATGAATCCATTCTCACCGATGGCAGGGTCGACCTGGGCAAGCTCAGGCCCGTCATCTTTGACCCGTCCTTCAATGCCTATCGCGTGGTCGGGGAGGTCGTCGGGAAGGCCTTCTCTGACGGCCTGAAACTGAAATAAACCGCACATCAGAGGACAGAACTGAAGAAATGATGAAGCTATTTGATTCGAACATGCCATTCTACAGAGGCAATACCCATGCCCACAGCACCCGGAGCGATGGGCGGCTTTCTCCTGAGGAGGTCTTTGAGACATACCGTTCCGCAGGGTATGATTTTCTTGCGTTGACTGATCACTGGAAGGTTGCGGAGGAGGAACGCTACAAAGGAATGCTCGTGATTCCGGGTGTGGAGTATGACTTTGACTTCCAGACCCAGGTGCTCCATCTGGTTTGCCTGTATCAAAGGGCCGGGGATGCCCACGGTATTTCACGGGGTATATCCCATCTGCGGGTAATCGAGCATGTGAAAGAGGTAGGCGGCATTGCCATAGCGGCGCACCCCGCCTGGTCGTTGAACACGCCGGAGTTTTTGAAATCGCTGGATGGCGTGGAGATCGCGGAGGTCTACAATACGATGTCGGATGAGCCCCTCAACGGGCCGAGGGGCAATTCGGAGAGCCTGTTGGATGTCGCTGCCGCCAATGGGAAATACTTCCGACTGGTCGCGGCGGATGATTCACACCCCTATCGCGGGGAACAGTGCGTTTCCTATGTCATGGTCCAGGCAGCAGAGCTGTCCGTGCCAGCGATACTTGAGGCGCTGCGCGCCGGCAGGTTCTACGCGACCCAGGGCCCGGAATTCCACAGCATAAGCATTGAAGACGGGCTGATCACCGTGGAAACCTCTCCCGTGTCGCGCATTTCCTTCTGCTCAAACCTCTATTGGGTCGATGATCGGTGCAGGAGCGGTCGGGGATTGACAAGGGAGATCTATAGGATTCGTCCCAACGAGCGATTTGTGCGGATTCAGATTACTGACGCGGATGGGAAAAAGGCGTGGAGCTCTCCAATTGAGACCTGCCGGGATCAATGACGAAGGAATAACAAGCAATGGATGCTTTTGCATGGACGAGGATGGGGCCTTGAGACTGAAACAGGCATGGCCGCCCGCCGAGCTGGTGCCGTTGTGGCAGTATTGATGAAAAAACGGAGGCGATTGAGTTGGAACTCGATCGCCTCCGTTGTGATGTGGGGAGAAATACATAGTATGATACCGGAAATAAGAGAAGGTATAATCAGAATGGGGATTTGGATGGAAAACAGTATAACATATTATAGGTGGACAATCATCGGCAGAAAGTGCTATAATAAAATCAATAGGAGATTTTTGTAAATCGCGGGTTAAAGGACGGAATGCCGATCTTCTGTAATGAGATCGCATCACAAACAGGCGCTTGTTGGTGGAGGGTAAACGCTTATGAACATCAAACGCAAAATCATGAGTTTTTGCGGCGGGTATAACAAGTCCAAATACGTATTTGTCTTGTTTCTGGCCGGTGTAATTGCTTTATTGACACCGATTTCAGGATACTGTGAGGACTCTGCATCGAATCCTGATCCTTCGGGCATACAGAAAAGCACCATATCCGTCGATCCTACCGGGCGTGACGAGGGGTTTTCGGCGGTTTTATATGACAACACCAACGGGCTTCCCACATCAGAGGCGAACGACATCGTCGAAACTTCCGAGGGCTTCATATGGATAGGCAGCTACAGCGGTCTGATTCGATACGATGGCAATACGTTTGAGCGTGTGGACTCCACTACCGGCATCGCCAGCGTCGTGAGCCTGTTTGTGGACAGCTCGGATCGGCTTTGGATCGGTACAAACGATTCCGGCGTCGCCGTAATGGAGCGGGGCGAATTTCGCATGTGGGGCAAGGCGGAGGGACTGAAATCCGCCTCTGTGCGCGCCATCGCGGAGGACAAGTCCGGGACGATTTACGTCGCCACCACGGACGGCATCGTGGCCATCGATCGGGATATGAACCTGCGCGGCATCGACGACCCCAGGATCGCCGATGCCTATATGCGCGATCTTCGGCTTGGGCCGGAGGGCGTTTTGTACGGCCTCACCCAGGAGGGGTGCATCTTTTCCATGAAGGACGGCGTCATCGAAGAGTACCTGGGCAGCGATACGATCCGCATCAAGGGTGTGATCAGCTTTTTACCGGACCCGGCTCGTCCGGGGAATCTGTACGTCGGCACGGAGAGCTCCCAGCTATGCTACGGTAGTCTGGAGCGCAATTTTGACGAAATGGACGTCAAGGACATTGCGCCGTTGACCTATGTGGAGCGGTATGAATACGTCGACGGCAAAATCTGGATTTGCGCTGGCGACGGTATCGGCGTGTTCGACGGGCAGGAATTTCATCTGCTGAAAAACCTGCCCATGAACAACTCCATCCAGCGCATGCTGGTGGACTATGAGGGCAACCTCTGGTTTGTCTCCACCCGGCAGGGCGTGATGAAGATCGTGCCGAACCAGTTTTCCGACATCTATGACCGCTATGAAATCCCGGACGCCGTGGTCAATTCCACCTGCATGTACGGCGATCAGCTGTTTGCGGGAACGGATTCCGGTCTGACCGTGATTGGACCGGAGGGCATAGTTGACAGCTTGCCGCTGACAAAGGCGGAGACAGCCTCGGGAGAGGATCTCGGCGAGACCGACCTCATCGAATGGTTGGAGGGCTGCCGGATCCGCTCGATCATCCGCGACAGCAGCGGGAAAATCTGGATTGCCACCTGGCGCAAGTATGGACTGCTGCGCTATGACCAGGGTGAGGTGACGGCATTCACGCAGGCAGACGGCATGTTCTCAGATCGCGTTCGCGTGGTCAGCGAGCGGCGGGACGGCGGGATTCTGGCGGCCAATACGGGCGGCGTCAGCGTCATTCAGGGCGACGCTGTGGTGGAGAGTTATGGCGAGGATGTCGGCATCGTCAATACGGAGATCCTTACCGTGGTTGAAGGCGCAAACGGCGACATCATCATGGGCTCCGACGGCGGCGGCATTTACATTGTTGGCGCGGCCGGGACGCGACACATCGGCACGGAGGAGGGCCTGACCTCGGAGGTCGTGATGCGCGTCAAGCGTGACGCCGAGAGGGAACTGTTCTGGATTGTCACCAGCAATTCCATCGCCTACATGGACGCCGACTACAACGTGACGACTGTGCGAAAGTTTCCCTATTCCAACAACTTCGATCTCTATGAAAACAGCAAGGGCGATATATGGGTGCTGAGCAGCAACGGTATCTATGTGACGCCCGTCCAGGAGCTGTTGGCCAATGGCGATATCAACCCCGTATACTACGGCAGAGACAACGGGCTGCCATGTATCGCTACGGCAAACAGCTACAGCGAGCTGGACGGGGAGGGCAACCTGTACATCGCCGGTACCACGGGTATCGCCAAGGTCAACATCGATCAGCCCTTTGAGAATGTCAACGATCTGAAGGCCGGGGTGCCGTATGTGGAGGCGGACGGTGTGCGCATCTACCCGGACGAAACCGGCGCGTTTGTCATTCCCGAGAGCACGAACAAGCTGACTGTTCCCAGCTTTGTGTTCAACTATTCCCTGAGCAACCCCCAGGTGAGCTTCCAGCTGGAGGGCTTTGAGCGTCAAAGCACCACCACCGAGCGCAGGGATATGGTGCCCATCGATTACACAAACCTCCGGGGCGGTACCTATAACTATGTGATGCAGCTGCGGGACAACATGGGCCGGGGCAACAAGGTCGTCTCCGTACAGATCACCAAGGAAAAGAAATTCTATGAGCAGGCATGGTTCTACATCGTGGTTGGCCTGCTGCTGCTTGTCATGCTGGAAGAGAGCGTGCGGTTCTATGTTCGCAAGAAGACCCGCGCCCTTGAGAAAAAACAGAAGGAGACCATGGCGCTGGTTGGAGGCATCACCGAGGCCTTCGCAAAGGTCATCGATATGAAGGACCAGTACACCAACGGCCATTCTTCCCGTGTGGCGAAGTACACCGCCATGCTGTCGAAGGAGTTGGGGTATGACGAGGAGACGGTGGAGAAGTACTACCGCATCGCGCTGCTGCACGACATCGGCAAGGTGGGCGTGCCCCAGGAGGTGTTAAACAAGCCCGGCAAGCTGACGGACGAGGAGTTTGAGATCATCAAATCCCACACCACGCAGGGCTATGAGGCGCTCAAACAGATCACCATCATGCCGGAGTTGGCCATCGGCGCCCAGGCGCACCACGAGCGCCCGGATGGGAGGGGCTATCCCAACCACCTGAAGGGGGGCGAAATACCCCGTGTGGCCCAGATCATCGCTGTGGCGGATTGCTTTGACGCCATGTACTCCAATCGTCCCTACCGCAAACGCATGAACTTTGACAAGGTGGTCGCCATCATCAAGGAGGTCTCAGGCACACAACTGGCGCAGGATGTCGTGGAGGCCTTCCTGCGGCTGGTGGATAGGGGTGAATTCCGCGACCCCGATGACGTCGGTGGCGGGAGCATGGAGAATATTGAAAACATCCGCAACAAGAGTTCATAAGCTGAATCACAGCGCCTCTTCATCGAAGGAGGCGCTGTGATTCGGCCTTTATTCATACAAACCTGGACTTGAAACCGTGTTGCGACGTGGCGTCGTATGCCTGACCGGTATGCACGGCACAGCGGGATGGGGGAGGGCTGTTGCGCTCCCTCTATCCTATAATCAAATGACGCGACGGCGCCCGGGCTTTTCCGTGGCGTTCGGCTTTCCGTGGACTGATCGGATGACACAAGACCTGCGCAGAGCGCGTCACGCCTTCCGGATGCAGTTGCGTCCTTCGGTTTTCGCGCAGTACAAGGCGTAATCCATCCTCTCAAAGGCGCCTTTCGCGGTATCCTCCGGCACGATTTCAGTGACGCCGATGCTGCAGGTTACCCCGCTCGTTCCCGGGAAATCGGTCTGCTCAATCCTGCTTCTACAGCGCTCCATCGAGGTCAGAGCCTGCGCGACGTCCTGGTCATAGAGAATGACGACAAATTCCTCTCCGCCCCAGCGGCCAATTACGGCGTTGTCGTCCTTCAGGCAATCCCTGACCACGGCGGCAAAGCGCTTGAGGGTGTCGTCGCCCACCGCGTGACCGAAGGTATCGTTGATCTGCTTGAAGTAATCGATGTCCAGCATGGCGACTGAAGCTTTCCTGTCGCGCTTCTTTCTGCTGTCCAGGGCATTGGCTATTTCGGTTTCTATTCTGCCGTGGTTGTAGATGCCGGTCAGCGAATCATTGAGGGCAAGACTCTCGTACTTCTTCAGGGCATCGAACAAACGGACAGATTCTTCATGGATATTCTGAACCATGAAAACATAACGATAGTCGTCATCGTTGATCGTTTCGGCGCGGCTGAAGATGAGCTTCACCCAGATGTATTTTCCCTCCAGATTCTGCATCAGGCAGTCAAAGGAGGCGGTACGCCGCGGGGCGAGGTTCTTTTTGAGATAATCGGGGTCCGTCCTTTCCAGGAACAGCGGTTGATCGTCCGCCCCGATCATGTTGACAATCATCATGCGCCACTGGGAATAGGACAGCGCTGCGTGAACCGTTTCGTCCGAGACTTCGGTGATGCTGAGGCTGCTGATTGAATCCTGAGCCAGGTCGATATACATCGAGAACAGGAATGTATTCTGGATCGACTCGACCTTCCGGCTGATTGTTCCTTCGCTCTCGTCCAGTTCGTCCATCAGGTAGAGGTACCGGTCCTCCCCGATCGGATAGACCATCATCTGGATGACATGCTGTCTGGAATCCTGGTACAGCTTCAGCCGCATGTTGGTTTTTCCCTTGAATCGCCCGTAGGAGGGGAGAAAAACCTTGTAATCCTCCGTGATCTTGTCCTGCGTGTTGTTGAAATGGAACCAGAGGATCTCAATCAGATCCTTATATTTGCCTGTTTCTTCAATGATGGTGGAAAAGATGCCCCTTCTTATATATGCATGGTACGAATCACTCGCCGCATCCGCGACAAGTATTGCGTCCACATTCTGGAAGAACAGGGATGAAACCGAATTGAAATCCATATCTATCGCCTCACGTTGAAGTATCGGTTTTAGTTTATCACTTTTCGTGGCAACTGTCAATCAAAATCAAATGTGAGCCAACCGGAAAGGCAGGGAAGACGCTGAAGGGCGCGACGGCGTCGTTTTCCATGCGCAGTCGCGCTTTTTGGGTCTATGCGCAGGCCCGGTTATATGGTATAATGATTAGGCGACGGGTCCGCAGGGCCGTCGGTCTGGTCGGCGGGATCCCGAAGGGGTCACGCTGACAATCATGCTATAACGAGACTGGCAAATAGGGATTTAAAATTCGAACCTATGCCGTAAGGCGGGTGAACGAAAATGAAGGATGAAATGACAGATGCCCACACTGCGGCAACATCATCACTTACATTCGTTTCATCGACGGATTATCCAGGATGCTTCAAAAGTGAAACAAGAGGGAAGACACAGACATGCGCTCCATCGCTTTCAAACTCCGCTCCAATTACATGATCCGAACCCTTGTCGGTCTCAAGGGGAATCCCCGCTACTGCGTTTGGCTGGAGCCGTTATGGGGAATTCCCTATAATCTATACCTTCCCTATGTCACGCTGTTCATGACCCGGCTTGGCATGACCCCGGCTGACATCGGCATGATCACCAGCGTGACCCTGGTCTCCCAGATGATTTCCGCGATACTCTCCGGGGTGCTGGCGGACAAATTGGGAAGGCGCTGGTGCACGCTGATCTTTGATTGCCTGAGCTGGAGCGTGCCCGAGCTGCTCTGGGCATGTTCTCAAAACATGACCTGGTTCCTTGTGGCGGCTTTGTTCAACGGCATGTGGCGGATCACCGAAAACTCCTGGGGGCTCCTGTTGGTGGAGGACGCCGATCCCGACACGGTTATACCCCTGTTTTCCCTGACCCATTTGATGGGGCTCGTTGCCGCCTTTTTTGCCCCTCTCTCCAAGCTGGCGGTGGACGCCTTTGGGGTCACCCTGACCATGCGGGCGCTCTACGCCCTGGCCGGGGTCTTCATGACCGCAAAATTCCTGATTCTGTTCTTTCTTTCCAGGGAGACCGCCATCGGGAAGCACCGTATGGAGGTAACCCGGAACAAGAGCATTTTCCAAATGGTCTGGGAGTGCAAGGATGTATACCTTTCCATCATTCGGGAAAAGCGAATGGTGCTGACACTGGCGATCATCGCTACCTATACGCTGATCACCACCCTGAACGGCAACTACTGGGCCCTTTACATCACGACGAAGCTCGGGGTTACAGAGGGAAACGTGTCCCTCTATACTACGTTCAAATCTCTGGTGCTTCTGATATGTATTTTTACGGTGGTACCTGCGGTAGCCAGAGTGAAGATGAAGCGTCCCATGCTGTTGTCCCTGGGTGGTTTCGCCCTTTCTCAGGCGCCCCTGCTGGCATTGCCGGAGCGTTCGGCGTCTGTCCCGCTGCTGCTCTTCAGCATTACCCTGGAGGGGG
>JAZTZK010000246.1:0-4078 GCA_045637485.1 Clostridia bacterium | reverse complement strand
CTTGAGCAGGTGTGTCGGATGGTCGACGCCTATCTGGACGCGGGTCTCAACTACTTTGACACAGCCTACGTCTATCACGGCGGCAATTCCGAGAAGATCGTCAAGGAGGCGATCGTCGCCCGCTATCCCCGCGAGGCGTTCACCGTCGCCACCAAGCTGCCCGCCTGGTGCATGAAGGAAGCGGCCGACCGGGACCGCATCTTCAACGAGCAGCTGGAGCGCTGCGGGCTGGACTACTTTGACTTTTACCTGTTGCATTCCGTGGAGGACGGCGGGAACGGCGACACCTACGAGCGGCTGGACTGCTACAAATGGGGGCTGGAGAAGAAGGCGGAGGGAAAGACCCGGCACTTCGGATTCTCCTTCCACGGGAGCCCCGAGTACCTGGAGAAGATCCTGGACGCGCATCCGGAGATGGAATTCGTCCAGATCCAGCTGAACTACGCCGACTGGGAAAACCCGGTGGTGCAGTCCGGCAGGCTCTACGAGCAGCTTCGCAGCCGGAACATCCCCATGGTCATCATGGAGCCAGTGAAGGGCGGCACGCTGGCAAAACTCACACCCGAGCTGGAGGCGAAGTTCATGGCCGCGCGGCCCGACGCCTCCATCGCGTCCTGGGCGCTCAGGTTTGTGGGCTCCCTGCCCGGCGTGATGACCATCCTCTCCGGCATGTCCACCCTTGAACAGATGGCGGACAACCTCAAGACCTTCACCCGCTTTGAACCGCTGACGGATGCCGAGAAGGCCCTGGTCGAGGAGGTGCGCGGAATCATGATGAACGTGCCCCAGATCGGCTGCACCGCCTGTCGCTACTGCACCGACGGATGCCCGATGAACATTGCCATTCCGGACGTGTTCAAGGCGATCAACACCATGGATTTGTATCACGAGACATTTCGACCGAAGAGCTTCTACCAGGGCCTCATCGGCCTCGGTCATGGCCGCGCGTCAGACTGCGTGGCCTGCGGACAGTGCGAGGGCGTCTGTCCCCAGCACCTGCCGATCATCAATCTGTTGAAGAAAGCAAGCGAAAGACTGGATCAGGACTGAAAGCGCAGAACCGGAGGGATACAGATGCTGAGAGGTGTATATTTCGACAGCTGGTTCAAGCACAACCACTGCTACCATCCGAGCCTGCCCCAGCGCACCGTCCAGATGTTGGAGGATTTGAAGCGCTATCACGCGGACGCGCTGGTATGGGCAGGCATGGGCGGCGGCAGCATCAGCCTCCCGTGGCTGACCCACGAGGCCTTCGGTGAGGTCGATCCCCGGATGCGCTTCTATGGCGGCATGAACGACAGCGAATTCGTCGCCGAGTGTGAAAAAGCGGGAATCAAGCTGTTCGGCATCGTGTTCGAGGTGCAGGGCTGGGAGTTTCCCGCGGTCTTCGACGAAAACGGCAGAATCGTCCGCTTTAACCTCCACGCCGAGGACGGCCCGCACGACTGGTACGGCTTGCGGGAGTTCAGCCGTGACAGCCGCCCGAACGCCTTTCCCACGCGCCTGAAGGACTACTATCCCGAAGGCATCCGGGATGTGGACGGTACGCCGGTGGACGACCTGTGGTCGTATTGCTGCTCCCGAAATCTGAAGGGCGAGCCCATCCACGCCGAGTGGGTGGAGGTGAAGGGCCACGCCCAGCAGGCCTACCAGATGTGCCGCAACAATCCGGTGTGGCGGGGATACCTCAAAAAGATCATCCAAATTCAGATCGACGCAGGGGTGCAGGGCATCCAGCTGGACGAGTGCGAGCTGCCGATGACGTCCATTGGCTCCGGCGGCTGCTTCTGCAAGGACTGCGTGCGGGAGTTCACTGTTTACCTGCAGGCGCGCAGAGCCGCGGGGAAGCTGTCGGCGGAATGGGACAGCATCGATCTCAACGGCTTCAACTACCGGGATTATCTGCTTGAGCGGAGCTGCGACTTTCCCAAGGGCGCGCCGTTCTTCAAGGATTACTGGGAGTTCCAGGTCACCCAGGTGCGCAGGTATTTCACCGAGCTGGCGGAGCACGCGAAGGCCTACGCGCATGAGAAGTATGGCCGGGAAGTGCTGGTCTCCGGGAATTTCTACAACCTGCAGCCCGCTTATCACCCCATCGTGCCCGCGGCGGACATCATCATCACCGAGATGGAGCACAACCTGTTCCGCCAACCCTACTTCTACCGCTACAGCGCGGGCTTTGCCGAAGGCAAGCCGGTGATCATCGCGGAGAACCCCTATGGCGGCATCATCCCCGAACTGGTGCGGCTGCTGGACCGGGGGCGCGCCTATGACCTGTACCGGCTGTTCATGCTGGAGCCCTCGGTGTACGGCTGCAACATGTCGGTGCCTTACGGTTCATGGATGGGAAACACGATCAAGGACGCCTTCTGGCCGCCGCGCTCGGTAACGACCCAGATCCAGGACTTCCTGTATGAGCACGACGATCTCTTCCCGGGCACGCCGGTGAAGGGCTGCGCCGTGCTGTATGCCTACGGCAGCAACTACTGGCGCGACGCGCACCGCTCCGGCGACGCCAACGGCGACGCGGCGGCCTCGAACGCTGCCCATCTTGCGGTCACCACCACCGACTGGGGCAACAGCGACCTCGAAATGCCGTTCTGGGACGTGATCCGCGCGCTGAGCGCCCGCAACGCGCAGTACGACGTGGTCATGCTCCCTGACGGCGATCTGCGGGCCGATGAATTCACGGCCGACAAAATAGCGGGCTATCCGATGATCGTACTGCCGGACTGCTGGAAGCTGACGCAGAGCCAGGCGGACATCGTGCTGGACTACGCGAGACGGGGCGGCATGGTGCTGGTCTACGGACGCCTGGACGAAACCGGCGGGCTCGCCGCAGCGCTGCGGGACATGGACAACGCGCGTTTTGTCGGAAAGGGCGAGCCGGACCGGTCGCAGCTTCCCGATTTCCGGACGGCGTTCGACGCGATGTACGACCAAATCAGCTTCCTGCGCTGCGACAATCCGAACCTGGGCGTTCAGCGCTGGGATGCGGACGGCAGGACCGTCGTACACGTTTTAAACTACGCCTACGATGCCGAAGGGGATGCCGTCGTTCCCGAGAAGGATGTGGCGATCGCGCTGCGGGACGTTCCCGGCGAACACGTATGCGCGTACTGCCTGGATGGTGAACACGTACGCTTCGAGGCGCATCGCGACGGCGACGCGCTGATCGTGAAGCTGCCAGAGGTCCCCGTTTATACAGCCATCGTCGTTGAATGAGATGAAGGCGGCATATGGAACAACATCTACGGCCGGGAGCCGGGCGAAGGCCGCGTAGACGAGGAAGGGCGTCAGGTGATGCGCGTGCTGGCCCACAGCATGGTCTTCCTGATGCGGAGCATCCCATGGGCAAAGGGGAGACGGGCCTGCCCAAGGCCGAAGGACCGCGTGTCTGGACGAATATCACACGCTGAGAAATGGAGTGAATACAATGAATGCCGCGCGCATGATCATCGACCGTGACTATACCATTGCTCGCACGGACGAAAAGCTGTTCAGTTCCTTTGTGGAGCCCCTGGGCCGCTGCATCTACGGCGGTCTGTACGAGCCCGGCCATCCCGCCGCCGATGCGCGGGGCTTCCGACGCGACGTGCTCGACCTCATCAAGCCCCTCAACCTGACCATGAACCGCTTTCCCGGCGGCAACTTCACCTCCACCTTCCGTTGGGAAGACTCAGTGGGGCCAAAGGAAAAGCGTCCCCGTCGCGCGGAGGTGGCGTGGCAGTGCATAGAAACCAACGAATTCGGCCTCAACGAGTTTGCCGACTGGTCGAAGCTGAACGGCTCAGACGTGATGATGACCGTGAACCTGGCCACCCGCGGCGTTCTTGAGGCCATGGACTGCGTGGAGTACTGCAACCTCGAGGGCGGCACCTATTGGTCCGACCTGCGCCGCAGCCACGGCTACGAAAAGCCCCACGGCTACAAGTACTGGTGCCTGTCCAACGAGATCGACGGCCCCTGGCAGGTGGGACAGAACACCGGCGCGGCCTACGGCCATCTGGCGCGCGAGGCATCGAAGGCCATGAAGCTGGTCGACCCCGACATCCAAACCGTGCTGGCGGGCTCGTCC